>JAXVOW010000057.1:0-104716 GCA_037301995.1 bacterium
ACACTTTCCGGTCATGTTAACCAGGCATCACAGGAGCTTGATCAGGCAAAGGCAGAGCTGGATTTGAAGGAGAGCATCAATGACTACATACATTTTCTGGATGACAAGGCACAGATGGAAGAAAATCAGGCGGTAATTGCCGCTTCCAATGACGCAAATTCTGACCAGCTTTTAAAATTACACCAGTATGCAGCTCTCAAAAAGCAGATGGATGATGAAAAGTTAAAGGATATCAGAAGCCGTCTTGACAGCAGACAGGAGGAGCTTAAGAGTCTGTCTGAGGAGCTTAAGACCTTAACCCATGTTGCGGAAGAGGGCAGGATAGCCCTGGCGGTGGCAAAGAGCCATAAGGAGCATTTTAATGAAGAATACTTAAAGCGCATGGAAGAAATCGGCGCAGTCCGGAAAGAGATTTCCATTCTGGTGTTAAGTGATTTAAAGGATTTGATGAAGAGCTTAAAGGAGGAAGAGGCTGTGCTCCGGGAAAAGAAGGAGCAGGCGGAAGGCTCTTATTTGTCAGATGTACAGCAGCTCAACGAGAGGGAAAGAGCCCTCTATGTGGAGCAGGAGAAGCTGGCAGCTGCGCAGAAGGCTTTAGAAGAGGCGGAGGAGAAGAATAAGGAATATGTCCTAAACCAGGACCGCCTGAAAAAAATGGTTCAGATATATGGTGTGAAGGACATGGAAAGCCTTTATGATACCATTAAGGAGAGGGCATTTGACCACAGAGTGGCTGTTGCGGGGCTGGAAAGAAAAATTGCGGGGGTAAACCGGCATTTGGAGCAGATTAAAGAAGGCAGAATTTTAGAGGAATCGGAGGCGGTTTCAAAGGTAAAGGATTATCTGGAGAGCAGACACGGGGACTTTGCCCTGTCGGGAGTGGATTATCTGTCAGCCCTGCCAAAGGTTAACCGGGAGGAGCTGTTAGCCCGTTTCCCAATGCTTCCCTATGGTGTGGTGACAAAGCAGTTTGATTTGGTAGAAGAGGACGAGCGTATTGGAACCATTGACCTTGGCAGCCAGGCAGTGCCAATCTATGACCAGAATGTACTGGAATCTCCGTATGTTCCGGATGAACAGAGGGGCGTAGTGCTGATTGCAAAGGACAAAAATACCTTTCTGGAGGAGGATGCCCTTGCCATGGAAGCCACCCGTCTGGAAAAGAAATTGTCGGAGCTGAATGAGGAATTAGAGCGTTTTGGAGAAATGCGCGCCACTTATGATGAGGATTTGGATTATACGGCGAAGCTTACGGATGCAGCCTTTCTGAATGCAGAAAATGAGGTGCAGGAGGGAAAGGAAAGGGTTCTGGAATATAAGCGCAGTATAGACAATATAAATGCAGAGCTTGAGCGCATCCAGGCCCATAGTGAAAAGCAGAAGGAGGAGCTGGCAAGGGCGGAGGAGACACTGCTGGAAAACCAGAGGGAGCAGGTTAAGCTGGCTGGTATTGAGGCAAAGAATGATTTGGCAGAGGACACCAAAAAGCAGCTGGATTTTTATACAGCTGAGGTGAAGCGTCTGGAAAGCGATACTGCAAGGGCAGAGTCGGAGCGGGAGACAGCAGCCCTTAAAGCAGAGGAGTTAAACCAGCAGATATCCCATATGGAGAAGCAGATTACAGAGGTGCTTTCCGACTGGGAAGCTGTTTATAAGGACTACTATGTGGAACAGGAATATAAATTAACTGCGGTTAATATTTCTGAGGAACAGTTAAAGGCAGAGTTTCTGGCTGCAAAAGCAGTGGTGGAGCAGGCTACTGTTGTACTGGAGGATAAGAAGAAGCTGATTGCCACCTTACAGGACAGTATGCAGCGGGAGCTTAAGATTATTGAGCGCCGCAGAGTCAAGGTTGAGGTATTGGAGCAGCTTAAGGCTTCCGGCGAGCTGCATCCGGTGGAAGAGGAATTTATTAACCGACTGAGTATGCATTTATCCCAGATTGCGGTGCGGTGCGACCAGTTAAAAAGCGATTATAAAAAGAAGGAGCATGAGGCGACAAAGCTGGAGGGACGCATTGAACAGGCTGTCCAGGCGTTAAGGGAACGGTTTGGAGAGCAGGCGTTAGAAGAGCTTTCCGGTTTGTCCGGAAAACAGAATGGAACGGATGCTTTAGCAAATACAGGGGTCACAAGGGAAGAGGCTGTGCAGGCGATTGCCGAGGGAGACCGGATTCTTAAGAACCTTCAGGAGAAGATGCGGGATTTCCAGAAGGAATACCAGCAGTATGTGAAAAACAACAGTGTCATAACAGACCTTTATAAGGATGTAAAACGTATTGTGGAAGGTGAAGAGCTGGACACTTCCAATGCGGTTATTCTTGTGAAGGAGCAAGAGGAAATCCGTGAAATCTTCGAGGAATGTCTGCTCCGGTATGATAAGAGCAACAAGGCGCTGGCAAGGGCAAAGCAGGAGCTTCTGAATTATAAAACACAGACAGCTAACACGCTGTTTGCCATGGGCGCATTTGAGTTATCCACCTCCATTAAGGATGATGTTGAGGTGCCGGAGACCTATGGGGACGCCAGGGCACTGCTTTCCAATATCCGGGAAATGATATCCTATATTGTTCTGGAAAAGGAACGTGTGGAGCAGGGAATTGAAGATATGGAAGCCATTAAAAATAATTTTGAAAATCAGTGTATTGAGCGGTGTAAGGATGTGCGCACAGAGCTGGATAAGCTTCCGAAATTATCCCGGATTCAGCTGGATGGCGAAATGATACAGATGGTAACCCTTACGATTCCATATGTGAAGGAAGAATTTATAAAGCAGAGAATGTCAGATTATATTGATGAGGTGGTAAATGGTGCGGACCGGTTTCAGGATAATAATGACCGTATAAAATACATGAAAAACCAGCTGCTGTTAAAGAAGCTTTTCGGCGTAATGGTTACAGATATGAATGCCATCCGGTTAAAGCTTTACAAGCGGGAGCGCATGAAGGAGCAGAGCCGATATCTCCGCTATGAGGAGGCGGTTGGAAGTACCGGGCAGTCCCAGGGTATATACATCCAGTTTCTGGTATCCATTATTAATTATATTTCCGGAATGTATGCACCGGAGGCGGAAGCCAGTGAATTGAAAAAGGTTATCTTTATCGATAATCCTTTTGGCGCCGCAAAGGATATCTATATATGGGAGCCGATTTTTGAACTGCTGAAAACCAATAATGTACAGCTGATTGTGCCGGCCCGTGGTGCAACACCGGCGATTACCAACCGGTTTGATGTAAATTATATTTTAGGGCAGCAGCTGGTTGGAGGCAGACAGCAGACTGTGGTGGTGGATTACAGAAGCCAGGTGGCACAGGAGGAGCTGGAGTATGAGAATCTGGAGTACAGTCAGGCAACCTTTGACTTTATTTGATTGCCGGCAATGCTTACTTTCAAATTGAGTATTCATTGCATATATGATAAAATGAAGCTGTGTCCGGAAGGATACAATATGGATGGAAGAGAGGAAGAGACATGAAGAATAAATCAGCATTAATTTTGGCAGCGTTTTTAGCGGCAGGATTAACGGGCTGTACCGTTAATCAAACCCAGCAGGAGCCGGACAGTGAGGTTACGACAGAGATTGTAGAGGATACGGAGTCCGGCAGTGAGGAGAACTCTTCCAAAACGCAGGAAGAGAAAACGGAGGCTGCAGAGAGCACGGAGCAGGAGGAGAGCACAGAGAGCAGGGTCACAATTTCCTATGAAACCCTGCAGGATGACAGAACTCTGGCAGATGGAACCGTCATTGTATCGGCGTCTTATCAGAGACCGACGGTAACGGTGGAGGGAAATGAGGCTGCAACGGCGGCAATTAAGCAGGAATTTGACAGCGATGAAGAGGCATTTAATATCAGGGTAGACGAGATTGAGGCGGAGGCAGGAGTTTACTTTACGGAAGGCACAGGTGAAGAAGCAGTGCCTTATGCGAATGAAGTAAATTATACGGAAAAAAGAGCCGATGGCAGAATTATTTCCTTTGAGAGGAGTAACTATTCCAATTTAGGAGGCGTCCACGGTAATACCTATGTAAGCGGGCTGAATTTTGATACCCAGACCGGGGCAAGACTGACCTTGGACGATATTACGGAGGACAGGGAGAGCTTTCTTGCAGCGGCAAAGGAGTATGTGCTGTCGCTTTGTGAATCAGATGCCTATAAGGACCGCCTAGTTCCGGAATACGAGGACTATCTGGATGATATTTTACAGGAGGATTTATGGTATCTGGATGAAGAGGGAATTACCTTTATTGCAAACACCTATACATTGGCAGCCTATGCAGAGGGTACGCTCCGGTTTACTATTCCTTATGAGAATTTAAATGGTCTGAAAGCAGAATATAGTAAGTAAAAGAATAAGTTTTTCATTTTGGTTTTAAGAACAGGAGGCAGCGGCATGCAGGCAGTATTGGAAAATGATAAATTGAAGGTGACCATTAACCACTTTGGGGCAGAGCTTTGTAGTATAGTTAAAAAAGAAACCGGAGTGGAATATGTGTGGAATGCGGATGAGAGATTCTGGAAACGGAGTGCCCCGGTTTTATTTCCCTTTGTGGGCAGCTTGAAAAACAAGGAGTTTTTGTATGGAGATAAGGCGTATCCCATGGGACAGCATGGCTTTGCCAGGGATATGGAATTTTCCCTTGTGTCCAATGAAGGAAGGCAGGCATGGTTTTCTTTGAACTCTGATGATACAACCTATGAAAAATATCCCTTTGCATTTACACTGGAAATTGGATATGTGTTAACGGATAATACGATAAAGGTTATCTGGAAGGTGATAAATGAGGATGAAAAGCAGATGTACTTTTCCATTGGGGGACATCCGGCATTTATGTGTCCTCTGGATGGTGAGGGAAGGCAGACAGACTATTTTATTGCGTTTGACTCCGATAAAAATCTGGTCTATTCCAAGCTCAGTGAAAACGGACTGGTGTATAAGAAGGATAATATCCTGGAAACAAACGGGGGAAAAATGCAGATAACAGAGCAGCTGTTTGATGAGGATGCCCTGGTGGTGGAAGGCGGTCAGGCCCACAGAGTTTCTCTCTGTAAGCCGGATGGAAAGCCATATCTTACGGTAACCTTTGATGCGCCGTTATTTGGACTATGGTCTCCGGCAAAGAAAAATGCGCCGTTTATCTGTATTGAGCCATGGTATGGGCGGTGTGACAGTGAGGCATTTACAGGGACATTGGAAGAAAGAGAGTATGGCAGCAGCCTTGAGCCTCATGAGAATTTTGAAGCAGAATTTGAGATTCAGGTCGTATAACCGGATAAAAGCATATGAGAAAAAGGTCCAGTGGACCTTTTTTGAGTTTATTTTATATAATTGCGTTCATAAAATAATTATTATTTGAACGATTATATATTGAAAATATGGATAAAGTAGAATATAATAAAAACAATTTTACTTTGCCGGGAAGTGGATAAGGAGAACAACATGAGCGTTAGAGCAACTGCAGCGGTATGGGCTGGCAAGTTTACAACAAAGATTTTAAAATTAGCCGGAAGTGGCGGGACTTCATTGCCGGGAAAGGTGGTTTTGAAAATCTGTCCGGATATTTTGGGACATCTGGCGAAGAATATGAAGATTATCTGTGTGACAGGAACCAATGGGAAGACGACCACCTGCCATGTAATAAGGGATATGATTGAGGCCAACGGCAATACGGTGTTTTGTAATGATGCAGGAGCGAACCTGTTAGGAGGGATTGTGTCTGCTTTTGTTGGAGCTGCCACTCTTGGCGGCAGGGTAAAGACTGATTATGCCCTGCTGGAGTGTGACGAAGCTGCCCTCAAATCCATAGTAGAGCATTTTGGAGATTTGGATGTGACGGCAGTTGTGACCAATGTATTCCGGGACCAGTTAGACCGGTATGGTGAGGTGCTGACCACAGTTAATAAGATTCGTGCAGGCCTGGAGCAGCTGCCTGATGTGAAGCTGGTACTGAATGCAGACTGTTCCCTGACCACTTCTTTAAATGATTTATCGAATAGTGGAATCTATTATTTTGGTGTGAATGGTCCGCTGTATGAAGGAACCTCTTCTGATATTTCGGATGCGGTTTACTGTATTCACTGTAAGACCAAATATCAATATCATTACCATACTTTTGGCCATCTGGGTGGTTTTTACTGTGAAAAATGTGGTTATAAACGGCAGACACCGGATGTGGCGCTGACAAGGGTATGCGAGTGGAGAGATGGCTCAGAAGTAGTTGAGATGGAAGTTTTCGGAAAGAAGCTGCAGGCAGAGGTTATGCTGCCGGGCGGTTATAATTTATATAATGCACTGGCGGCCACTGCTGTGGCACATTTGATTGGCTTGCCGGAGGATAAGATTACTTCTGTGCTTGAAAGCCTGACCACTCATTTTGGGCGGATGGAGCAGGTACAACTGGGAAACAGCTCCCTGAATATGGTTTTGGTAAAGAATCCCGCAGGCTTTAATGAGGTGCTGCAGTTTCTGATTCAGCAGCGGCCTACTGGGAATATTGTGTTTGGTCTCAATGATAACTATGCAGACGGCAAGGATATTTCATGGATTTATGATGTGGAATTTGAACGTCTGACCGAAGCGGCAGCGGGGGCAAAGCATTTCTATTTTACCGGAAAGCGTGCTTATGATATGCAGCTACGTTTAAAATATGCAGATTTTGATACGGACAGGTTCAGTGTGGAAAAGGATTATAAGACTTTGATTACACAGTTAGAGCAGTCCGGTGAGCAGACATTTCTGGTGCTTTCCTATACCTGTATGCTGGAATTCCGGGACAAGCTGAGTGAATTTGTCCCCCTTAAGAAGTATTCGCGAGAGCAATGAGCAGTGCGTCAGGAAAAATAGACTGGCTGACGTTGTGCTTGCACAAAAGGCAGTCTGTCTATTTTTCCTGACATAGGGCGAAAGCCCGCGACCGAGATGAAGCGGAGCGGAATCGAGGTTGGCACTGCGGGGAAGGGAAAGCCCGCGACCGATGCCTGAGCACTTATTGAACGGTATTGAAATTAGTGGGAAGGTACGCAGAGCGGATGAAGCGGAGCGGAATCGATGCCTGGATACTTAGCGAAGCAAAGCTGAGCTTAGTAGGAAGGTATACAATGTAGGTTGGCACTGCGGGGAAGGGAAAGCCCGCGACCAGACTAAAATATAAAAAAGGAGAAAAAAATGGGTAATACAAGCTTACACATTTGTCATTTATACTATGATATATTAAACCTCTATGGAGATAACGGGAATATCCGCACCATGGAAAAACGGCTGGCATGGCGTGGAATCGGCTCAGAGGTAACAAGATTATCCTTTGGGGAGGTGAATCCTGGCCAGCAATATGACATCATTTTCATTGGCGGCGGACAGGATTTTGAGCAGGAGCTTTTAGTAAAGGATTTGTTTACCTACAAGGCGGAATGGCTGAAAAATGAGATTGAAAAGGGAACGGTTATTCTGGGGATTTGCGGCGGCTACCAGATGCTGGGGAAATATTATGAGGCGGCAGATGGTACAAGGGTAGATTTTCTTGGAGGAATTGATGTATATACCACAGCCTCCGATAAGCGTATGATTGGTAATTTTGTCTATGAATATACCAGGGAGGACGGAGAGACATTTCCAATTGTGGGATTTGAGAATCACAATGGGCAGACCTGGCTGGGAGATAAAGTGAAGCCCTTGGGGAAGATTGTCAAGGGTTATGGCAACAACGGAGAGGATGGAACAGAGGGAGCGCGCTATAAGAATGTTTTTGCAACCTATTCCCATGGACCGTTATTGCCGAAAAATGCAAGAATTGCAGATGAGCTGTTAGAGATTGCCTATATGCGCAAATATGGTGAGAAGCTTCCGGAGCTTGAGCATGTGATGGAGGATGCGGCTCTCAATGATATTAAAAGCCAGCTGGGATGTTAGCAGCTTTTTGCTGCCAGCGGCATAAGATAAGAGTAGCGCTTTAATATAAAATGGGGAAGGGATGATAACATGATATCAATATTATCCAGAGTATTTATAAGAGGGAAAGAGGGTTCTGCTAAGCGTAAGGCATACGGAACTCTTTGCAGTATTGTGGGAATTTTATTAAATGTATTTTTGTTTGCAGGAAAATATTTTGCGGGACTCATCAGTGGTTCCGTTGCAATCACAGCAGATGCATTTAATAATCTGTCAGATGCCGGTTCTTCTTTCATTACTCTGGTGGGGTTTCTTTTTGCGGGAAAAAAGCCAGACCCGGATCATCCTTTTGGACATGGGCGGTTTGAGTATATTTCGGGATTTGTGGTATCGATTGCGATTTTGTTAATGGGCTTTGAACTGCTTCGCAGCTCTGTGGATAAAATTATTCATCCGGAGCCGGTGGATACCAGTACGCTGACCATGGTGATTTTACTGGTTTCCATTGCAGTAAAGCTATATATGGCTTTTTATAACCGTTCTGTGGGCAGAAAAATTGGTTCTGCCACCATGGAGGCGACAGCAATTGATTCGTTATCCGATTCCATTGCTACAACCGTTGTTCTCCTTGCCATGCTTGTTATGCGGTTTGCAGGCATAAATATTGACGGAATGTGCGGTGTGCTGGTAGCAGTGTTCATTTTGTATGCCGGTATTCGTGCGGCAAAGGAAACCCTTGACCCGTTAATGGGATTAGCTCCGGATAAGGAATTTGTAGAACAGGTTGAACAGATTGTGATGTCCCATGACCTGGTTAAGGGAATCCATGACCTGGTGGTTCACGATTATGGTCCGGGCAGGCGTATGATTTCACTGCATGCAGAGGTTCCGGGAGACCACGATATCTTTGAGATACATGATTTGATTGACCGGATTGAGCGGGAGCTGGATGAAAAACTGGTTTGTGAAGCAGTAATTCATATGGACCCCATCGAGACAGATAATGAAGAGGTTGCCAGGATGCGGGATTTGGTAGCCGGGCAGGTAAGATTAATTGATGACAGAATGACAATACATGATTTCCGTATGGTGACAGGAAATACCCATACCAACCTGATTTTTGACGCAGTGGCACCCTATGATTTGAAAATGAGTACGGAACAGGTTAAGAGTAAGATTGAAGAACTGGTGCAGGATTTAGAGGGAAATTATTATGCAGTGGTACATATAGACCAGAGTTATATATAGCGGAAGGTTGTTTCTTTTGCAAGGAGACGATAGATAAAAAATCCGGGGAGGCTTTGTGGGGAGAGAAGAAAAACGTGTAATGCGGATATTATATATCTTAAAAATACTGTGGGAGGAGACGGACGAGGCGCATCCGATGTCTGCAGCCCAGCTTTCAAAGCAGATGGAACAGTATGGCGTCAGCTGCGAGCGGAAAGCGGTTTACCGGTATCTGGAGGAGCTGGCGGAGTTTGGCTTTGACATTGTGAGAACAAAGCAGGGTGCATATCTTGCCGGCCGGCAGTTTGAATTGCCGGAGCTAAAGCTTTTGGCGGATGCAGTGCAGGCTTCCAAATTCATCACGGCAAAAAAGTCGGAGGAGCTTATTCGTAAGCTTGGAAAGCTGCTGAGCCGTCATGACAGCGATAGGTTAAGGCGCCAGATATACATAAAAAACCGTGCAAAAACCATGAGCGAAAGCATCTATTACAATGTGGATGCTGTTTTTGAGGGAATACAGAAAAACTGCCAGATTACCTTCACCTACTGGAATTGGAATATGGAAAAGGAAATGCAGGCAAGGCACAACGGGGATAAATATGTGGTTTCGCCGTGGATTCTGATTTGGGAGGATGAGAAATACTATCTGGTGGGCTATGACGAAGAGGCAGACCGGTTAAAGCATTTCCGGGTGGATAAAATGCGGCAGATTACTGTCCGGGAAAAGCCCCGGATGGGGAGAGAGCTGTTTGAACAACTGAAATTGTCTTCCTATTCCGTTTCCACCTTTGGTATGTTTCAGGGCAGGCAGGAGACAGTGACGCTGCTGGCAGACCGGGAACTGGCAGGGGTTGTGATTGACCGCTTTGGAAAGGCTGTGTGGATGCATCCGGTAAATGAGGAGCATTTTACTGCCAGGGTTGAAGTGGTGGTGAGCAACCAGTTTTTTGGATGGATAGCCGGGCTTGGAGGCAGGATAAGGATAACCGCACCGGACTGGGTGGTGGAAGAATATAAGGAGCTGATACTTCAGCTTATGAAAAGTATGGATGAAAACGGGGTGTAAGAAATGAAAAAATATTTGATGGCGCTGGACCAGGGTACAACAAGCTCCCGGTGCATTTTATTTGATAAAAAGGGCAATATTATTTCCATGGCACAAAAGGAATTTACCCAGTATTTTCCACAGTCAGGCTGGGTAGAGCATGATGCCAATGAAATATGGGCATCCCAGATGGGAGTTATGGCAGAGGCAATGGCGAAATGCTCTATGGAGGCAGAGGAAATTGCGGCTATTGGAATTACCAACCAGCGAGAGACAACCGTTGTATGGGACAGAGAGACCGGGGAGCCGGTTTATCATGCCATTGTATGGCAGTGCAGGAGAACGGCGGATTATGTGGAGCAGTTAAAAGCGGAAGGCTATGACAGGGTCATTAAGGAAAAGACCGGCCTCATTGTGGACCCTTATTTTTCCGCCACAAAGCTGAAATGGATTCTGGATAATGTAGAGGGTGCAAGGCAAAGGGCAGAGAAAGGGAAGCTTCTGTTTGGAACCGTGGATACATGGCTTATGTATAAGCTGTCCAAGGGCAGGATTTTTGCAACGGATGTAACCAATGCCTCCCGGACCATGTTATATAATATTCATGACCTTTGCTGGGACAAGGAGCTGCTGTGTAAATTTGATATACCGGACTGCATGCTGCCGGAGGTGAAATCTTCCTCTGAGATATATGGACAAACGGCGGCTTCTGTTCTTGGGCAGCCGGTTCCCATTGCGGGAGTGGCTGGCGACCAGCAGGCGGCATTATTCGGGCAGTGCTGTTTTGAAGCAGGAGAGAGTAAAAATACATATGGAACGGGCTGTTTTCTTCTGATGAATACAGGAGACAGGGCAGTGGACTCAGAGAATGGGCTGCTCACCACCATAGCCATCGGGAGAAATGGAAAAGTACAGTATGCCTTAGAGGGCAGTGTGTTTGTGGCGGGAGCTGCCATTAAATGGCTGCGGGATGAATTGAAAATGATTGATTCTGCTGCCGAGACGGAGGTGCTGGCAAATTCCGTACCTGACAGCAATGGTGTCTATGTAGTCCCTGCATTTACAGGTCTGGGAGCACCTTATTGGGATGCTTATGCCAGAGGGACGGTGTTTGGGTTATCCAGAGGCTGCAGCCGGGCGCATTTTGTCCGGGCAACATTGGAATCCCTGGCTTACCAGTCTTTGGATGTGATTCGTGCAATGGAGGAGGATTCAAAAATTCCGGTTACTTCCCTGCGGGTGGATGGCGGAGCCAGTGCCAATGATTTTCTCCTGCAGTTTCAGGCGGACATTTTACACGGGGAGATTATACGTCCAAGGGTGGCAGAGACGACTGCCCTTGGCGCGGCCTATCTGGCAGGACTGGCGGCAGGCTATTATAAGGATACAGAGGAAATAAAGGAAAACTGGATGCGGGACAGGATGTTTGCGCCGACATTTACGGAGGAAAAAAGGAGTAAGCTGTATGCCGGCTGGAAGGATTGTGTGAGCCGGATACGCAAATCCTGATTCTTCATGGGTAAAGAAATTTAACGGAGAGAAAAATGATATATTTGGAGTAATATAAAATGAAGACGGGAAACATATTATTACAAAAGGATTTACCAGAGAAAACAGACAGGGGGCATAGGATGTGCAACCCGGGGGTTGTTTTCATTCTGGCTATGGTTTGCTGTATTTTGTGGGGAAGCGCTTTTCCCTGTGTAAAGCTTGGATACCGGTTGTTTGGCATTGGCACCTCGGACACCTTTACCCAGATTGCCTTTGCAGGGATACGGTTCCTGCTGGCAGGAATACTGGCGCTGATAATTGGGAGCACTGCACAGAAAAAATGGCTGGTGCCTGCAAAATGGGAAATCCCACGAATTGTGAAGCTCTGTCTATTCCAGACCGTATTGCAGTATTTTTTCTTTTATCTGGGGCTGGCGAGAACAACCGGAGTCAAGGCGTCCATTATTGAAGCTGCAAATGTATTTGTTGCAATTCTGGTGTCAAGCCTTATTTTCCGCATGGAGCGGCTGACCCTTAAGAAGATGGCGGGATGTATAATTGGCTTTGCAGGAGTGGTGCTGATTAATTTAAACAGCGCAGCCACAGGAATGGATTTGCATATGAGCCTTACAGGAGAAGGCTTTGTGTTTTTTTCCACTGTTGCATATGCATTTTCTTCGGTACTGACTAAAAAATATGCAAAGGAGTCCAATCCGGTTTTATTGGCAGCATATCAGTTTATGGCGGGAGGATTGATTATGGCAGTGATGGGGCTTGCCGGTGGCGGAAGGCTTCAAATGGTTACGGGAAAGGGAATTGCAATGCTGCTTTATCTCGCCTTTGTTTCAGCGGCGGCATTTTCCGTCTGGGGAATGCTGTTAAAGTATAATCCGGTCTCAAAGGTGGCGGTATATGGGTTTATGAATCCAATGTTTGGTGTGATATTGTCCGCATTGCTGTTAAAGGAGCAGGGGGATGCGATGGGGACAGGCAGGGCGGTAATTGCTTTGCTGCTTGTAACAGCCGGCATAGTTATTGTCAATATAAATTACCAAAATAGAGGAAAGATAACACAAAATGGACACAAGTTTTGATTATGGTATATATCAGTACATTAAATGGAGGTACAGATTATGTTGGAAATGATGACAATGGGTGCTTACTATGGCGGCTACGGCTATGGTTATGGCTATGGGTATTTGTCCTATCTGGTTTTTATGCTGCCGGCACTGCTGCTGGGGTTGTGGGCGCAGGCGAAGGTGAAGCATACCTTTAATAAGTATAATAAAATAAGTAATTCCAGAGGGATGACGGGAGCACAGGCTGCCAGAATGGTGCTGGACCGGAACGGACTCTCCTATGTGAGGATTGAGCATGTAAACGGAAGCCTGACAGACCACTATGACCCAAAGGATAATGTAATCCGGCTGTCTTCATCGGTTTATAATTCTGCTTCCATTGGTGCAGTTGGTGTGGCATGCCATGAAGCCGGGCATGCAGTGCAGCATGCAGAGGAGTATACACCAATCCGTATACGGAATGCGATTATTCCGGTATGTAATTTTGGCTCCAGCTTTGGCCCGGTTCTGATTCTGATTGGCTGCCTGTTTTCCGGCAGCAAGTTTGGCTTAAGCCTGGTATTTTTTGGGATTTTACTCTTTTCTCTTGTTGCAGTGTTCCAGCTTGTAACACTGCCGGTAGAATTTGATGCCTCTAACAGAGCATTATCTGTGATTCGTGACAGCGGCATGTTTGCAGAGGCAGACTATAAGGGTGCCAGGAAAGTGCTGAGTGCAGCGGCGATGACCTACGTTGCAGCCCTGATAACCAGCCTATTGCAAATCCTTTATTATGTTCTGCGGTATTTAGGCGGCGGAAGACGGGATGATTAGGAATGTAACATTTTTGAAAGGCAGCGTTCATAAAATTAATAAATTTGAAAGATATATTTCAGAAAGTCTTTATTTGACGGATGGGAAGCATAATGCTATGATAGCAGAAAAAGTAAAGCGGTATACGCTTATGATAGGGAGGAAATAACATGAGAGCATTATATAAGAAGATAACAGCAGCAGTATTGGCGGCGGCAATGGTATTAACATTACCGGCGGCAGGAATGACTGCAAAGGCAGATGCAGTAACAGATGCAGACCCAAAGGATGTCTATGTATCCTTTGGTGCGGATTTAAACAGTGATGAAAAGGCAACGGTTATGGATTTACTGGGAATTGATGAGGAAGACCTGGAGGATTATACTGTTGGTGAAATTACTAATGATGATGAACACAAATATTTAGGGGATTACCTGGACGACAGTGTGATTGGCTCCAGAGCCCTTTCTTCGGTTATCGTTGTGTTAGGGGAAGACGGAGATGGAATTGATGTGGAGACAAAGAATATTTCCTATTGTACTGCCGGGATGTACACCAATGCCTTGATTACTGCCGGTATTGAGAATGCGGATGTAATTGTGGCAGGACCTTTTGAGATTACAGGAACAGCAGCTCTGGTGGGAGCCATGAAGGCATACTCTGAATTGACAGGAGAAGAAATTTCAGAAGAAAGCATGGATACTGCGGTGAACGAGCTTGTTGTTACCAGCCAGATGGCAGAGGACATTGATTCAGAGGATATCGAGCAGTTAATAGCATATGTTAAGGCTAAGGTCGTAGAGGAAGGTCTTGATGATGAAGAGAAAATCAGCGATGCGATTGATGAGGGCGCAAAGCAGTTGAACATTACTATTACAGAAGAAGAGAAGCAGACTATTATTTCCCTGATGAAAAAAATTGCCAGTCTGGATTTGGACATTGACAGTATGAAGGAACAGGCAAAGGACCTGTTTAACAAGCTGGAGGATATGGGAATTGACAAGGAGCAGGCAAAGAATTTCTTCCAGAAGATTATTGATGCAATACAGAGCTTCTTTAATGATATATTTAGCTGATTTTTCATGAATTAAGTGTGAAAATAATTGTAATTTTTACAGATAGTGGTAAAATGGGGCTGTCGCATTTTTGTGGCAGCTCTATTTTTGTTGACAAGCATATGAAAAAATGGTTCGGTGGACCATTTTTGAGTACATAATAAAGAAGTGATGAATTCTTTACATTATTTTCCAAGCATTAGGCATACTACATAGCAGGGAATTGTACATGGATTGCAGATTTCCGGGAGAATAGAATTTTATAAAGGCTGAGTTGGCTGGAATGGAGTAGGCTATGTTTTATGAATTGAAGAGGGGAAGGGTTGGAATCGTCACTTATCAGGAGCTTCAGGATGACTATGTCATGTTTGGTTTTCCGGAGCAGACCGTAGAGGAATGCGGAGGGAATCTTTATAATTTCCGCAGTAATACCTATGTGATGCCCAATCTGGTATTTATGGTACTGGATATTCTGAATTTTCAGGATGTGTTCGGGGAAAAGGACAGGGTGGCTCTGTATATCCGCAATGACCTTTGTCTCATCGTAGATGTAAAGGATGACGATGGCAGTATAAGAATTTTGTTTGACAGGGTTGTGAAACGTTATGAGGCTGAGGGGCAGGGATTAAAGGAGACGGTGCCGGAGAAGTTTCTGTACCATTTTTTAAACCAGCTGATTCAGGATGATAAAAAGTTTCTGGAAAACATGGAATTTCATATGAGTGTCTTAGAGACCAGGATTTTGAAGGAGCATGTGGACCCGGCATTTATCAATGAGATATTGCTTATGAAAAAAGAGCTTATGTATATCTGGAATTATTATGAACAGCTGATTGATGTGGGAGAGATATTGCGGGATAATGAAAATGATATGTTTCCCTCAGAGAATATCCGCCGTTTTTCCCTGTTTACAGAGCGCACAGGCCGGTTAAGTGAAAATGTTAAGCATTTAAAGGAATATACCGTACAGCTCCGTGAAACCCATGATGCCATGCTGGATTATAACTTAAATAACATTATGAAGCTGTTTACGGTGATTACCACCATTTTTTCACCCCTGTCATTGATTGTGGGATGGTATGGAATGAATTTTGAATATATGCCGGAGCTTCACTGGCGGTATAGTTATCTGGGGGTTGTTATTTTTTGTGCTGCTGTTGTATTGTTCTGCATAATTGCTTTTCGGAAACATAAATTGTTATAAACACCTGGTGGTACGTTTATCTTAAGGGGACTGCGGGTGAAAAAGTATTCTTTAGGAGGTACACATGATAAACAAAATATTAATTATTGTCTCAGTAATATTGATTATACTGGGGCTTGGAGGAGCCAAAACAAAAATTATGAAAAAGAAGCTGTTGTTTCTTTGTATTTCCACAATTGGAATGGTGGCGCTGCCGGTTTCGCTGTGGAATCTGTTCGGAGTAAAGGGCGGACTGCGGCAGGCGGTATTCCAGCTTACAGCATTGATATGTTTTGTTCTGTTGTTTTATAATATCTGTAAGAACAATGAACTTACGTCCGTGGAAGAATTAGCGGGCATGAGACAGAGAATGCCTTTCCTGTATACCGCAGCGGTTATCTTTGCTGTGGTTTTGGCAGGCTTTCCGGCTACCGGAACCTTTTATGGGATTATGTATTCCCTTTTAGGCTTACTGGGAGGAGATTTTGGTATTTGTACTTATCTGGGGATGCTTGGTGCAATTGCAGGTATTGCAATTTCCGCAATGCTTACCTTTTCTATTCTGAAACAGGCTTATCTGTCTGGGGATGTGAAGCTTAAACCACCTTCCAAAGGGCTTGCAGCTGTTGTGGTTGTTATGGCATTACTTTTGGTGTTTTTATGCATTTTCCAAAATCAGGCAATGTCTGTAATTGATAATCCGATAGAGAAAATATTTAGTTAGGCGGGTGATAGAGATGGAAAATAATTATGGTTTGTTGATTATATGGTTATTCCCGATGCTTGGGGGAATAATTGGGTTCTTCTTAGGCAAAAAGAACAAGTCAACAAGAAATGACTGGATTGATATTGTTATGTTTGTGGAATGCATTATGCTTGCCTGTATGGGATATGAGATTGCAAAGGAATGGTCGGTATTATCCGTAAGCCTTGATGATATTTTAGGGGTCGGTTTGTATTTTACCATAGATAAGATACGGCTGTTGTTATGTGCTGTGACAGTGGTGGTATTCGGTGTGGTGAGCCAGTTTATGAAGGAATCCATGAAAAATGACAAGGGAAGCAACCGGTTTTATCTGCTTTATATGTGTCTGTTCAGTATGGTGCTGGGTGCATTTTTAACTCCTAATTTTTTTAATTTTTTAATCTTTTTGTCTTTTGCCATGCTGTTTGCCTACTCGTTAATGATTCATCGGGAGGACAAAATGGTATTGCGAAATGCAAATATTTATCTGGCATTTACAGTTGGCGGCATTATTGCAGTCACTGTTGGACTGGTGCTGGTTCTCGGGTATATGGGAAGTGTGAATGTAAATTATATTGGAGTGGCGACATCATCTTATGTTTTATTAAATGGGGGCAGTGGGATTCTCGTAGGCAGCTGTATTATGTTTCTCGGGCTGGCTGTCTTTGCCGGATTATTTCCACTGCAGTTTCAGGTAACCCGTGGAAATTCCTACGGAATGATTGAAATCTCTTCCGTACTTATAGGCACAGCCTCCAAGCTGGGGATTTTTGGTATTCTGATGCTGGCTGCCAATGTGTTCCAGAGCAATTCCATATTTGGGAAAATTCTGTTAGTAATGGGAATTGCAACAGGTATATGGGGATTACTCATTACCTTTACATCTACGGATATCCGTAAAATTCTCATGGGACTTGGTGTGGCGGTAAATGGTTTTAATACCCTTTCCATATCTCTGATGATACTGGGAGGAGAGTCAAATGCCTATGCCATACGGAGCAGCCTGTATTTGCTGGTGGTGTCCTCTATATCCCTGCTGAATCTTTATATGGTGGCGCTGGAGCTGGTAAGGAAGATTAAGACATATGAGATTAAAGGTCTGATTGCTTCCGGAAAAGACAATAAATTATTGGCTGTGGCATGCCTGCTGGCTTGCGCAAGCCTTGGGGGAGTACCGGGAACCGCAGGCTTTCTGGCACATTCCCTGCTATATAAATCCATTCTGACTACAGTGGGTTGGAAATGGCTATTGGTGGTGTATACGATTCAGTGGGCATTTTTAATGACAGCACTTGCCAGGGTGTTTATGAAGCTGTTTGTCAGCAAGAAGGATGAAACGATACGGATTTTGACGACAGAGGAGGAGCTTCAGGCACAGGCTGAAAAGGAAGGTCCGGCTGTCTGTGATGAAACTTCAAAAAAGAACCCTTACCGGTTTGGAGAAATATTACTGGTTCTTACAGGGGTGGCGCAGGTGATAATCGGCGTTGCGGCGTCTTACACGGTTGACAGGCTTTCCACAGCGGTAAACGAGTTTTTCCACGGAAAGGCACTGACGGATGCAATTTCCTACTATACAGTGGATGTGCTGGCAGGCTTTGCCATTGCTGTGGTTCTCTGTGTTCTCCTATACCTGAATCTGGTACATGGAGTGCTGCTCCGTGCTATCCGGAATAAGAAGAATAAAAAACTACAGGAAAAACAGGAGAATAATTAAAGGTGGAATCTGCTGCCGGGATGGTATAGAGGAAGCACAGGGGGATATATGGAGGTACGGTATGAAAAGGTCTATGGATTTGGATATGACAGAAGGCAGACCGATAAAGCTGATTCTGTTATTTTCCCTACCCATTTTATTTGGAAATATATTTCAACAGTTTTATAATGTGATGGATACTGCCATTGTTGGCAATGTTCTGGGAGATGATGCATTGGCGGCGGTGGGAGCAACGAGTCCGTTTTTTGGACTGGTGACAGGTCTTGCCTATGGTGCAACCAATGGTTTTTCCATGATTTTGGCGAGATATTATGGCGCAAAGGATGAAGAGGGCTTTAAAAAAGCGCTGTTTATGACCTATGCACTTTCTGTTTTTATATCGGTTGTTCTCACTGTGCTGGCATTGCTTGGCATTGAACCGCTGCTGCGGCTTTTGGGAACACCGGATTCCATCATGGAGGATGCGGTTTCCTATTTGCGGATTGCGTTTGCCGGATTGATTGTCACGGTGAGCTATAACATGTTTGCCGGAATTATGCGTGCAGTCGGCAATAGTGTTATGCCGTTGGTTTTTCTGGTAATTGCATCTGTTGTCAATGTGGTTCTGGATATCTGGTTTGTGGCAGGGATGCATTTGGGGGTGGGAGGAGCCGCCCTCGCGACGGTACTGGCACAGCTGGTCTCTGTTGCTGCCAGTTTGTGGTATGTTATGACAAAATGTCCGGATTTGGGGCTTCATAAGCAGCATATGGTGTTTGAAAAAAAGATTGTTATGGATTTGCTGGCGACTGCATTTTCCATGGCAATGATGTTTGCGGTAGTTTCAATTGGAACGGTGGCGCTGCAAAGCGCTGTTAACAGCTTTGACAAAGAGGTAATTGCGGCGCATACAGCGGCGCGGAAAATGGATGAACTTTTTATGATAGTATTTTCTACCTTTTCGGTTACAGCCTCCACCTATGCCAGCCAGAATTATGGGGCAGGAAAAATTGACCGCATTAAAGAGGGGATTCTGGATACCTTCCTGTTAGGCTTTATCTGGGCAACGGTAGGCGTGCTTACTGCCTTTTTTGCCGGTCCGTTTCTCGCACATGCCATTACCGGCTCAGAGAATCCGGTGGTGATTGATACAGCAGTGAAATATATACGCATTAATTTTCCATTTTTTTATTTTTTAGTACCCCTTCTGGTTTTAAGGTCCACATTACAGGGTCTGGACCGGCGTGTTGTGCCGGTGATTGGAAGTGTCATTGAGTTGGTGGGAAAATTTCTGGTAGCAGGGTATCTGGCGCCAAAGCTTGGGTATCTGGGGGTCTGTATTTCCGAGCCTGTCATATGGATTGTGTGTATGTGTCTTGTGATGTGGGATTTTTATACGCATATATTAAAGAACAATACTGGCTTTGTGGATAAGAGGGAAGCATAAATTTTTAAATATTTTTGTTGAACATTACCTGTATTCGTATTAAAATAATAATTGTATTAGAATTTATGGAGGGTATCAGCATGGAAAAAAAGGAAATCAAAGAGAAATTACTGGAAATTATTGAGGAAGAGCTGCCGGATGTTGAAGTGGACAAGCTTGATACAGAGGCGTCCATGGCGGATGAATATGGGGTAGATTCCGTTTCATTGATTAAGATGATTGTGGATGCTGAACAGACATTCAATGTTAAATTTGATGACAGAGAGCTGGCGCTTAACAAATATGAAAATTTTGATGACGTCATTGAAGTAATTGAAGAAAAGCTACAGTAATGAAGGAGGAGTAAGGAATTATGGCTAACAAAGTGGTTTTACCTGTTAAATATCCTGCCATTACATCATGGCAGTGGCATGCAACTTTATTTTCAATCCTTGGGGAAGATGAGAATGCAAAGAAATGGATATACAGCAACTATATCCAGCTCCGCTGTTATAATATTCCGGAATATACAAGCGGGGATGAGATTTTGTTATGTGATATGATGCCGGGAAGCAGTGCGCTGAAGGAATGTCCGTATCTTCTCTTTTCCTTAATTACAAAGCCGCAGATTGAAAGCTATTGTGGTGATGTGATTGATTTTATTGTAAAGACCATTGACCTTGGCGGATATGTATATGGTGCCTTCGATGAGGCGAGAATGATTAGTAATGTCAGCGTAGACTATAAGTTTTCGCATGAATTGTTTATTTATGGATATAACATGGAGGAAGAGGTATTCTATGTGGGAGACTTCACCTTTAAGGATAAATATGCATATACAACGGTTACCTTTGATGCGGTTAAGAGAGGCTTTGATGTGCTTTCTGCCGGAGAGGATCATGTTTTCAGGGATGATTATAAGGGTACCCGCGGACTGTATGTTATTCAGAAAAATGTTGACAGCAAATATTATGATATAGACCCGGTTCTCATTAAGAGAACCTTGGAGGAATATTTGAAGGGTGAGGACACGAAGGAACATTTCCGTATGATGAGAAACCGGTTTGATGATACGGTTTTTGGTGTAAATGTTTATGAGGCTTTGAAGACCAGAGTGGATAAGCAGCTTCACAAGGAGGAGCCGGATTTTGATATCCGTGCGTTACATATTGCCTATGACCATAAGGTTTTAATGTTAGACCGGTTAAAATATTTAATGGCAAATGAAGTGATTCCGTTTAATCAGGAAATGTTAGATGATTATGCAGTTGTTGTAGAGGACATGCTGACAGCCCGGAATCTGCTGGTTCGTATCTCTGTAACCAATGAGATTGAAGCTGGCGGTAGAATTGCAGGTTATCTGGATGATGCGCGGGAGAAAGAGACAGCAATCCTTAGGAAGGTAACAGAACTGTTATAATAGCATAATGAATCTTTGGATTGAAGCCCAAATGAACACAGGAATTGTTTGGGAAATCAGGAGACAAACTATGATACATATATTTTATATGAATCTAAGCAGTGGCTGCTCGCATGAGCAGTCACTTGCTTTATATGGGATTTTGCCGGAGGAGCGGAAAGCAGGGGTAAAAAAGGCATTAAATGCGAATATAGCAAAGAAACGGCTGTATACCGGAGCATTTTTGCAGTATGTGTTAAGCCGGGAGACGGGCATTCCTTTGGATAAAATCTGTTATAAATATGGGAAACAGGGAAAGCCCGAGTTAGATTATCCGGACATTTATTTTAATCTTTCCCATTCTGGAGAATATGCTGTGCTGGCGGTCAGTGACAGACCTGTTGGAATTGATATAGAGCATAAAAAGAAAAATTATGCAGGGGTGGCAAAACGTTGTTTTTGTGAAAATGAATATATAGATATCATTTCTGCCGGGACAAAGGCGGAACAGGAGAACTGTTTTTTACAATACTGGACTATGAAGGAGGCGTTTATCAAACATTCAGGGGAAGGGCTGCGTATTCCTCTCAATTCGTTCCGGATATTGAGGAAGGAATCCGGCATATCCTGCGTGGAGGGTCAGGACAGGTGGTTTGCTGCCTGCTTTATGGAGGATGCAGCCTATTGTATATCTGTGTGCAGTGGAAGCCTGCCGGATGTGGAAGCCATTTTAAGGATGGAGGGAAGGATGATGGAGGTTCCGATAGAAGAGCTGTGTACACAGATAAAGGAGCTGTAAGAGATGATACATATTTTTAAGATATATTTAGATTCGCCCTATTTTTGTTAGTTTTTGAAAAAGTACCGAAGTACAGAAATGCTTGAAAATCCTGGCTTTTTGTAAAGATACAACTTTGCACAAAAAGGCTGATAAAATTTTACTAGTGACATATTAGTGACAAAATAAGAACCTCCGGAAGTCATTCCAGAGGTTCTATTTGTATCAATTCTATAGCATGGCGCAGCTCATCAATGTCTTTATGTGTGTACGTCTTTTTAGTCAGTGTTTTAGAAACATGGCCAACCAGTCTATCAATACATACCTCATTAGCTCCTGCAGAATCCAGGAGAGAGGTAAAAGTATGCCGGCAGTCATGCGGAGTATGTTTTTCTGTTATTCCACATTGCTTCATAACTTCGGCAAAGGCTTTATAATAGCGTGCTGGTGTAATAGGCTTATAATTCCCCTCTTGATGTATAAAAGTGGCAGAATGGGGCGAATATCGAGCTTGTACAAGGCTTTTGATTCCCGGATGGATTGGAACAATCCGGTTTTTTCCCGCTGCTGTCTTTATTCCTCCGTACATGGTCCATTCATTTATATCAATATTGTTAGTCTGCATTTCAAGAAATTCAGTGATTCTCCAACCGGTATATATGAGGATAAGAACAGTATCGCAATATGGTACTTGGTCAACATTCTTCCATAGAGCTGATATCTCGGCTTTAGTGAATGGTATGCCCTCCTCATCATCCTCTTCCTTGGTTATTTTTACAAAGCTGGAGTAGTCTTTTTCAATCATGTCATATTCAAGGGCATATCTATACATCTGGTGCAGTAAATTGAGTATATGTTCCATGTAGGCATGAGAAAGACTATGGTCATCAAGAATGCGCTGCATATCGTCAGTCCGGATTTCAGCTAATTTCATATTATGGAGTGACGAGCATTTATTATAAGCTCCCCTTGTACATCCTATGGAGCTTGCAGAGTATTTCTTTTTGCTATTCACATACTTCCAGTCATACCACATAGCATATACTTCTTTAAAAGTGATATCCCGCTTATTTACATCAAATGGACTCCGGTTATATTCTGCCAGGGCAATATTGGTATCTGCCCGGTTTTCAAAGCGGTCAAGCACGTCATAGCGGGGATATCCCCACTCATCTATCCTGGTATTCACTCGGACTTCAAAGGGTTTCCGGCGATTTCCGGATAACTTAACAACGGTACCGTATCCGTTGGGGTTTCTCATTGCTTTTCCTCTTGGCATTGTATCGCTCCTTTCTGCGTGCGATATCGCACAAGATATTATAATTTTTTAATAAATTGTAAGAGATATGTACCGTTAATATTTGTCTCATCACAATCAAGATTACGTTTCCCAAATTGTGTAAAACCATTTTTTTCATAAAAATTAATTAATTTAGGAGTATCCTCACATTCGAGATAAGTATATCTTCCACCGGATTCATTCTGAATGAGTCTAACTTTATCTATAGCAAGCCCTAATAATTCGTCGCCAGATATAAGGGTATCATTTCCAGAAGAGTAGTTTTTACCAAGCTGACCAATTAGCAAAGAGGATATAATATATTTTTGAATGGAATTATCATAGGTGCCATACTGAGATAATTTTTTATATAGAGAATTGCTGACGGACCCTTTGGTTAATGTAAAAGATTTTTGAGCGATTGAATAATATCCAACAAGTTCAGATTCTTTCCCGGATTTCCAAAAAACTAAATGAGTTTTGGCAAAACCACGGCGTGAGAACTCAATTGATTTATCTTTTATAAAACTTTCGACATCGGGATTCAGAGGGCATGAAAAAGAAGAGAGGAGATGTTTAACATCATCCTCTCCAATTTGTTCAATTAAATCATTTAAATTAATCTGGATATAATCAGAAATTATCATGTTGTTTCTTATAGCCATCGAAGAATTCTTTGATGTCAGCTCCTTTTAGTTCTTTTGGATTGCTTTTATACTCTATTTTGGAATTTGGTATATTATCGCATTCAAATAAAGCCTTAACAAATGAGATGCCAAGTTTCTTATCTTTAATATCAATTGTTTTTAAAAAAGATTTTGTTGCCATAATACCAACTCCTTTATATTCATTCTTTTATTATAGTATTCGGCAAAATGCGAAAATATATTAAAAACCATACAGTTATTATAAAATATCAATTAAAAAAAAGATATGTGCAATTTGCACAAAGGTTAATGGAAATTATATGCATATAATATCAAATAATAACATTTTTGTGTAATAATGCATAGGTTAATTAATTTTTTTGAACTTTTGTCATTTATTATTAATGGAAGAGCGGGTTATCAGCTAATATCTTTTCGATGAATCCCTATAATATTGTGCAGCGTTTCCAATGTTTTGTTTCTTCCATTTTGGTTTAGTTGACTAAATGTATCTAGCAATGCTGTATTGAATCAAAGGCAGCGGGAATTTAAGATTTTTCACTGTTAACATCTGGATTTGTATATTTAGGAAGTTCGGTCAATTCATTAATTCTTTTAATAGCTTCAGCCTTTCCTTGTGTATTCAATTTATTGTATGATGTCATAAGTTCGACAGGAGGGATATAAGGGTATAATTCCATCTCATCCGCTTCCTCATCATAAACAACATGCTCATAAAGGAGATTATACATTTCGATTCTTTTATCTATGTCTAAATGTTCAAGATTTTCTATGTTGGGAAAAAAAGTAGATTTTGAAATTTCCATCAGTGCTTTATCTAATTTTTTGTTGTTTTGTATAATATTTTTATCAAAATTATTAAAATCGTAATATCCAATAAGCTCAGCAGGAGTTGTATCTAATGCTTTAGCAAATAATTCTATTTTTCCGTGTGAAACATCATTAATACCCATTTCAATTTTATTTATAGTTGATTTGGATTTATAGCCCAATTTTTTAGCAAGTTCCTCTTGAGTCAAGCCTAAAGCAATGCGACGTTCTTTTATTCTTTCACCTATATGAGACATAAAAAATACCTCCAATTTATATGATAATAACATACGGTATCTTTGAAATCAACAAAAAACAACATTTTTATAAAAATAAGTTGACAAATAATCTACCCTATGCTATTATCCAAAAGTAGATAATTAATCAACTGAAAAAGGAGGAATATAAAGAACATGGTGGATACTAAAAAGTTAAGGGATTTAATTCATGATAATGGATTAAAATACCAATTTATTGCAACAAGATTAGGCATAACTAGGTATGCATTACTAAAAAAGATTGAAAATAAAACAGAATTTAAACCAAGTGAAATTTTAAAGTTATGTAAATTATTAAAAATTGAATCACTGGAAGAAAGAGAAAAAATTTTTTTTAAGCTAAAAGTAGATTAGAAATCAACATATAAAAGGTTGGAAACGCTTGAAAAATTGTACAAGTATTAGGTTGTGATGTAACTGAAATTTTAGCAGATGAATAGAATGGAGATTTTTAGTATGAATGAATTGCAAATTTTTGAAAATTCAGAATTTGGACAAGTCAGAACGGTTGATGTTGATGGAAAGACATATTTTATTGCTAGTGATATTGCGAAAGCATTAGGGTATGCAATCCCGCATAAGGCGGTTCAGACACATTGTAAGGGGGTTCTGAAATGGAACATCCCTACAAATAGTGGCAAACAGGAAATGTTGATTATCCCAGAGGGCGACATTTACCGTCTTGTTATTAAATCTCAGCTTCCAAGTGCGGAACGATTTGAGAAGTGGGTATTTGACGATGTAATCCCCTTAATAAGAAAGCATGGAATGTATGCAGTTGATGAACTTGTAAATAATCCGGATTTGCTAATCAAGGTAGCAACGGAACTTAAGGAAGAGAGACAGAAGAACAGGAAATTAGAAAACGCTGTTCAGAAGATGGACAAGGTTATTGGAGAAATGGCACCTAAAGTAAATTATATTGATGTAATTCTAAAAAGTAAATCAACAGTGCTTGTTACGCAGATTGCACAGGATTATGGAATGTCAGCAAAGACATTTAATAAAAAGCTAAACGATTTAGGCATCCAGTATAAAGTTGGAAGACAGTGGATATTGTATGCAGATTATCAAGGGAAAGGGTATGTACATAGTCGGACAATTGATATCACACGTTCTAACGGGCAGTCGGATGTGGTTATGCAGACGGAATGGACACAGAAGGGTAGATTATTTCTTTATGACGAGTTAAAGAAACACGGTATTTATCCAATGATAGAAAGGCAAGAGATAGCATAATGAGAAAATCTAAAAAAGGAAAAGGAGGATAGAAAAGGATGGATATGAAAGAAGCGAATGAACCTGTAGCAATAAGAATAAGTACTTTGCTAGAAGAAAAAGGCTTAAAACAAAAAGTTATTGCAAAGCGTTCTGGTTTTACTCCTCAAAATTTTAACAATATGTTAAAGGGAAGGAAATTAATAAGAGCTTGTGATATTTCGATAATTGCAAATGCAATAGGTGTGGATGTAAATGAATTATTTTATTTAACCTTTAAAGAAGGAAAGGAGACAGTAAAATGACTAATTTAAAATTTTTTTGACAGTGTTACAACGAAAGATAATGTTGCAATATTATCGAATGTAATTACAGACTGCATGATAGAAAATCAAATGACATTACAAGTACTTGACCAGGCATCAAAGGTTGTAGAGGATGTTTATAGAAAAAATGCCGCAATAAAAAAGGCTGACTAAAAGGTCAGCTAATTTTTAGCCTTTATGGCATTCACGACAACAGAAATAGCAACCATCAAAAGTTTTTGAAGGATATTTGGCTTTTGCAGCAGACATTGCATTGTTGCAAGAATTGAATCCCCCAATGTATGTTCTGTTTAAAGCAGATGGTAAATAAGAACAATCTTCGGTATGTATTTCGTTATAACCGTTATTGTCTGTGTTGTCATTAAAGTAATAAGATTTCATAATAGCACCTCCTTGTCAATGTATTTGAGCTAACACTCAAAAATATTATATGTCTGTAGTCGAAAGATGTCAATATAAAAATACATATATATTGATATATGCATTTTGTAAAATCGACATATTGTGATTATGAAAGAAAGTAGAAGCATGGAGAAAGGGGGCTGCTGGATATGTCAGTAGATGTACAAAGAAAATTGAATAGATACCGGGAGTTATATAACAAATAGCAGAACGCAAGAAAAGCGCAGTATAACGAAGAGCCTATAGAGCTAAGCGACGACTGTTTGTTGATGCAGGCACTGGATGAAGCAATTGCAACAATGATTGTATTGATGTCGGGTGAATCAAAGGAAGAAAAGAGGTGATACATATGGTATGTGCAAAGTATGAGGTAATGCTTGCAACTATGACAGAGTCTTGTATGACACCAAAAGAGATAACAGAGGCAGCAGGAGTATCCGTTAATGCGGTTTATCGTGTCCGGATGGGCTATATGGTAAAGATGGAGATATTAGGGAAGATATGTAAGGTGTTAGGGCTGAAATGCGAGGATACAATCGATTTCGCAAGAATAGAGCAGATGCTCTCCCTGCTGTATCCGGTTCTGAATTTCCTTATAGTCTTCCTTTTCCAGCTTCCATTTGCTTCCTGCCTTCCACATTACTTTTCACCTCTTTCCTTTTAATAGCAAGCGAAAACCTTTGAAAATCAAGGCTTTTGACTTGCTTTTACAACTTGATTAAGCTATTAACTTTGCGGAGAAAAATAGGATGCATATGGAAAACAGGTATTATATTCGCCCTGGGGTGATAGAGGTGGAACAGGTCCAGTCTTCTATGGTGGGGAATCATAGCAGTCAGAACAAAAATAGGACTGCAACTATAGAAGAGGTAAAGAGGGTAAATCAGAAAAGAGCAGCCAAAAAGCTTAGGAGGCTGATAGATGCCAACTTTGAGCCTGGGGACATTTATTTAACACTTACATACAAGGACATATATAAACGAATATTAATTTGATTTTTACTATGGTTTATGGTAGCATGGGGGCAGAAAACGTAAAGGAGGATACGGATGAGAGATATTGCGTTGGTCATTATGGCTGCGGGTATAGGTTCCCGGTATGGAGCAGGAATCAAGCAGCTTCAAAAGGTTGGACCGCAGGGTGAGATTATTATTGATTATTCTATCCATGATGCATTGGAAGCGGGCTTCACAAAGGTGATATTTATTATTCGCAGGGATATTGAAGCAGAATTTAGAGAAGTAATCGGTTCACGGATTGAAAAAATATGTCCGGTGGAATATGTATTTCAGGATAAAGATGACTTGCCGGATGGATTTACCTGTCCTGCCGATAGAACAAAACCATGGGGAACCGGACAGGCGGTACTTGCCTGCAGGGAGATTTTGAATGTTCCCTTTGTTGTTATCAATGCGGATGATTATTATGGAAAAGAGGCATTTGTGAAGACCTACCGGTTTTTGAGAGAGCATGCCTCCGACAAATTCCAGTATTGCATGGCGGGCTTTAAGCTTTCCAATACGTTAAGTGAGAATGGCTCCGTAACCCGTGGCGTCTGTTCCATGGATGACAGGGAAAATCTGGTTAAAATTACAGAAACCCATGAGATATTGCGAGATAAAGCTGGGAATTATACCAGTGAAGAGAATGAAACGCTCACAGATGATACATTGGTTTCCATGAATATGTGGGGGGTAACGCCGGAGTTTATGGCAATTTTACAGGACAGGTTTATGGATTTCCTGAAAAACATGAATCCGGAGGATTTAAAAGCAGAATTTCTACTGCCCACAATTATGGATGATTTGCTCCAGAGCGGGCAGGCTGAGATCAGGGTGTTGTCCTCCTCCGACCGATGGTTTGGTGTGACCTATGCAGAGGATAAAGAAAGCGTAGTACAGGCATTTAAACAGCTGGTGGCAGACGGTGTATATGGACAGAGCCTTTGGGAAGAATAGAATGGGGGCGCATGAAATGATTTTATTGACAGGTGGTGCAGGGTATATCGGTTCCCACACAGCAGTGGAGCTGCTTCAGGCAGGCTTTGAGGTGCTGATTGCCGATAATTTTTATAACAGCAAACCGGAGGTTATAGATGCAATAGAGCAGATAACAGGGACAAGACCGGCATTGGAAGAGATTGATGTCTGTGACCCTGTGAAGGTGGACAGCATTTTTGAAAAATACAATATTGAGGCTGTGTTGCATTTTGCCAGTTATAAGGCAGTGGGGGAGTCTGTTGAAAAGCCGTTGATGTATTACCGCAATGATTTGGATTCCCTGATAACCGTTATGGAGGCAATGAAAAAGCACGGAGTGCATAACCTGATTTTCAGCTCCTCCGCAACAGTATACGGGATTCCGGAGGTGGTTCCCCTGGTGGAGGGTATGTCTACAGGCTGCACTAACCCATATGGCTGGACAAAGTATATGTCAGAACAGATTATTCAGGACGTCTGCAATGCGCAAAAGGATGTATCTGCTGTTATTTTGAGGTATTTTAATCCGATAGGTGCCCATAAGTCGGCATTGATTGGGGAGCAGCCCAATGGAGTACCGAATAATCTCATGCCGTACATTACACAGGTGGCGTCGGGCATCCGTCCATATCTGAATGTATTTGGCAATGATTATGATACCCCGGATGGAACCGGAGTCAGGGATTATATTCATGTGGTGGACATTGCGAAAGGGCACATTGCCGCACTGAACTATGCCATGAGCCATAAGGGCGCAGAGGTCATTAATCTGGGAACGGGAAATGGATATAGTGTACTGGAGCTTGTGAAAACCTTTGAGCGGGTTAACGGAATTGAGATTCCTTACAAAATTGCACCGAGACGTGCCGGTGACGTTGCCCAGTGTTATGCAGACCCGGCTAAGGCAAAAAGACTGCTGGGCTGGCAGGCACAGGAGAATCTGGATGCTATGTGTCAGGATGCATGGAAATGGGAAAAGCGTATTGCAGGCTGCTGATTGGTTGTTACAGGCGGTGTGGCAGGCAAAACTTTTTCTTTCTTTTTGGTACAAGTTAGGGTATAATAAAGCTAAGTGTGCAGGTGCGCATTTATTTCACCTGTAATTATTTTATGAAGATGGAGGATTTTTTCATGTTAGTTTCAGCAGAAGAAATGTTAAAAAAAGCAAAAGCTGGCAAGTATGCAGTTGGTCAGTTCAACATCAACAACCTTGAGTGGACAAAGTCTATTCTTTTAACTGCACAGGAATTAAACAGTCCTGTTATTCTCGGTGTATCTGAGGGTGCCGGTAAGTATATGACTGGTTTTAAAACAGTTGCAGCTATGGTAGATGCCATGGTGGACAGCCTGGGAATTACAGTTCCGGTTGCACTTCATCTGGACCATGGTTCCTATGAAGGCGCATTAGCTTGTATTGAAGCAGGTTTTTCTTCTATCATGTTTGACGGCTCCCATTATCCAATTGAGGAGAACGTAGCAAAGACAAAGGAACTGGTTGCCATTTGTAAAGAAAAAGGACTTTCCTTAGAGGCAGAGGTTGGCTCCATCGGCGGTGAAGAAGACGGCGTGATTGGCGCTGGTGAGTGCGCAGACCCGGATGAGTGTAAAGCAGTTGCCGATTTAGGCGTAACCATGCTTGCTGCCGGTATTGGTAACATCCATGGTAAGTATCCTGAGAACTGGGCAGGCTTAAGCTTTGAGACATTAGATGCCATCCAGCAGAAGACCGGCGATATGCCATTGGTATTGCACGGTGGTACAGGTATCCCTGAGGATATGATTAAGAAAGCCATTTCCTTAGGCGTTGCTAAGATTAATGTTAATACCGAGTGCCAGTTATCCTTTGCAGAAGCGACACGTAAGTATATCGAAGCAGGCAAGGATTTAGAGGGTAAGGGATTTGACCCTCGTAAGCTGTTAGCTCCAGGTGCAGAGGCAATCAAGGCTACTGTAAAGGAAAAGATGGAGTTATTTGGTTCTGTAGGTAAAGCGTGAGATTTTGAGAGCAGATAGAGATTATCTGAAGGAAAAGGATTTTTAGTACCGTTATGAATATTTGATTTGTAATCTGGTATATAATAGACAATAAGAAATAGGGGACTGTTGTAAGAAAAGAGGAATTTTCGAGCAGTAGTCCCTGTTTTTTGCACGGAAGGTATAAGAATGAAAATTTTTGGAAAGAAAACGGTAAGTATATGTTTGGCAGCAGCGATGGGACTTTCTCTTTTTGCCTGTGGCAAAAATCAGCAGACAGAGCAGAAATCGGCACAGGAGAAAAGCACAGCCTCTGAAAATGCGGTAGCGAAAGAGGAGGAGTCGGATGAAGTGGTTGGCACAATCACGGTGTTGACGGATCGTGTAGATTTGGTAAAGACAAAGCTTGCCGAATATAAGATGGCATTTGAGGAGAAAAATCCCGGAACAGAGGTTGTATTCCAACAGCTTGGAAAGTATGAAGCCTCTGCCTCCGATAAAATAAAAGAAAATGATTATGGCGATGTTTTGCTGATTCCTCATTCCATATCCAACGGAGAGCTGGAGGAATATTTTGAGCCGCTGGGAACGCTGGAAGAGCTGTCCGAGGTTTATGATGAAAAGTATTTACAGGAAAGACAGCAGGATGGAATTGTCTACGGGCTGGCAAGATATGCAGCGCCACAGGGAATTGTATATAACAAAAAGGTTTTTGAAAAGGCGGGTATTTATGAGCTTCCTGAAAGTCCGGAAGCGTTTTTGAAAGCACTGAAGGCAATACAGACTACACAGCCACAGGTGATTCCCTATTGTACGAATATGAAAATGAGTCAGGGTCTTGCCGGATGGCAGCAGCATGTCTGGGGTTCCGTATCTGGAAATCCGGACTATCATTATAATGGCATTGTAGTGGACAATACTCCGTTTGACGAGGAAAAGCCGGATTATATTGTTCATAAGCTGCTCTATGATATTGTGAAAGCCGGTTTATGTGAAGAGGAATCGGACAGTATTAACTGGAAGAAGGCAAAAACCATGCTGAACCAGGGAGAAATTGGCTGTATTCTGGCTGACTGGACTTTGCTTTCGGAAATCCAGAGCGCTTCTACGAATCCGGACGATATTGGCTATATGCCATTTCCTTATAATATAGATGGAGTGCAGTATGCCACAACCACCATAGAATACTGCTATGGAATCAATAAAAACAGTGAGAATAAGGCGACAGCCAGGGCGTGGATTGATTATATACTGAAGGATTCCGGATTTGCCGCCAGCGAGGGAGCTATTTCCATTAAAAAGAAAACAGAACTTCCTAAATTGCTGGAGAATTTCAAGGATGTGGAACTGGTGATAGATAATCCTGCTGTGTCTGGGAAGGAAGGGAAGTATGACCAGATAAATGAGCTGTCCGGCATTTACCTTGATGAAGATACAGAAAAGAAGAGAATTGTGGAGGAAGCCAGGAAAGAAGACGGGGAAAGCTTTGAGGATATCATGAAGGACTGGAATGACAGATGGAAGAGCGCCCTGAGTGGGAAAAGTGCAGAAGAGGAATAGATGTTAATTGATTTAAGTAAATTTAGGTAAATCCGTTGAATTTTCTGTTAATTTAAGATATAATCAAATAATCACAGTATGAAACAATTGAGATGGAGAAGAGGTTATGTCGGAATATTTAATGGATAAAGAGACGGATTTGCTCCTGTGTTGGGAAGGACGGATTTTAAAGCAACAGGGAATCTGTTATCTGGGTTACACCAACAGCAGTGTTACCTTGAATGCGGAAGGGCGTTCAGTATATATGTATTTTGTCACTGGTGAGAATGAAGAGGTGAACCAGCCCGGGTTAAGGGTATATGTGGACGGTAAGGAGAAGTCCCAGATTGTTCTTGACAGGCAGGAGGGCTGGTATTTTATCTGTGAATTGGAACCGGAACAGGAACATGAAATCCGGGTTGTCAAGATTACAGAGGCGGCAATGTCCTATGCGGGTCTTCGACAGATTAAGATAGAGGATGGTAAAATACTGCTCCCTAAGAGAGTTCAGGATGACCGTGTAAAGGTGGAATTTATTGGAGATTCCATCACCTGTGGATATGGTGTCCATGGTGAGCCTGAAAGTGAATATACCATCCGGGAAGAGGATGGGGAATACAGCTATGGTGCATTTATGGCGAGGGAAATGAACTGGAATGCAAGATGGATAGCTGCTTCGGGCTATGGAATGTATGTGGAATATACCGGCAATCCCGATAATAATGTTCCTAAGCTATATCCCTATGTGAACTGGTTTGTGAATCGAGAGGTATACCAGAATCCGGAAGAATTTGAACCGCGGTACATATTTATTAATCTGGGTACCAATGACTCGGAGCATCTCTGTAAAGAAGAGATAAGAGATAATTTTCTGAAGGCATATGAGAAATTTCTGAAAATGCTGAGAGCGAATCACAGGGAAGCAGTTCTGGTATGTGTGCTGGGAACCCTGTGCAGCGGCGTTTTCCCCTATGTAAAACAGGTGGTTGAAAAAGTAAAGGCAGAGGGAATGGAAAAGGTATATGCCTTTGAGCTTCCGTATCATGATGTGGAACAGGACGGAATGGCATCTATGCATCCTTCTATAGCCACTCATAAAAAGGATGCGGAAAGGATTCTGGCATTTATGCGGCAGGAGAATCTTCTGTAAGGAGTAAAAAACATCAGATGAGCGAGATGGAGAGAAGGAGCGTGTGAAAATGGTTAGAAAACAGGTAACAATGAAGGATGTGGCAACAGAACTGGACGTGAGTATTGTTACCGTATCCAAGGCGTTGGCGGGTAAGGATGGTGTCAGTGAGGCCTTAAGGGAGAAAATTGTTGATAAGGCAAAGGAACTGGGATATGCCTTTAAGGGAGATAAAAAGAAAACGGAAGCCGGCAGTATGAACATTGCCATTATTATATCCGAGCGGTTTATCAGTGACAATTCCTTTTATTTTAAAATATACCAGAAAATAATTATGGAGCTTTCGGCAAAGGGCTATATCGGGATACTGGAAATTGTCCGGGGCGAGGATGAAGAGGCAGGAATTTTGCCAAACGTGGTGAGAATGGATTCCATTGAACAGGTGATTGTCATTGGAGAGATGAAAACCATATTTCTGGAAAAGCTGGTGCAGACGGAGCTTGGAATTATTTTCTTTGATTTTGAGAATGAAGAATTTGATGTGGACTGCGTGGTGGGAGACAGCATAAATGGAGGTTATCTGCTTACCAGATATCTTGTTAAGAATGGCTATAAGAAAATCGGTTTTGTGGGAGATTATAAGAGTACCCGGAGCATATTGGACCGTTTTATGGGATATCTCAAATATCTGATGGCAAAGGAGCAGATTGTTGATGAGGGGTGGAGGATATCCGACAGAGACAAGCACGGAAAGTTTATTGATTTGAAGCTGCCGGAGGATATGCCGGAAGCCTTTGTATGTAACTGTGATGTCATTGCTTATCACCTCATAGAGAAGCTTGAAAAAGAGGGTTACTCTGTGCCGGAGGATATTGCGGTGGTAGGGTATGACGATTATGCGGACCAGATACCGGAAGGTGTTGAATTGACTACATACCGTGTAAATACAGACGAGATGATAAGACATTGTATCCATATTGTGGAGCAGAGGGCAAAGAATAAAAATTACCGCCGGGGAACAACCGTGGTGTATGGAAAACTCATTGTCCGTAATACCGTTAAGACAAAAAGATAAGGGAGTTACCCTTATCTGGTAAAATTGAAAAGCTGCCGTGTAGAGGAATAGATTTGATTTTGCTGGCGATAAGCAGAAGGAGTCAAATCTGTTCTTTTTTTAAATTGCTGTAAAAAATTATTTACCGTAGTAAAGCCTGTGGAAAATGAAATTTCGGATACAGACAGATTTGTGGAGATTAACAGCTTTTTGCTTTCTTCTATGCGGTAGTCAATCAAATAATCAATCAACGACTGATTCATGTATGCGGTAAAGTCTCTGGATAGGCTGTATTTACTTATGGCAAAATGATTGGCGATGGTATCTAAAGTGATTTTTTCTGTATAGTGCTCCTGAATATAATGGATTACCTTTATGATATGTTCGGGCTCCTCTCCGTAGCGGCTCTGGATGAAACGGTCCAATGTAAGAGAGGTCATTAAATCACACAGCAATTTGGAATAAATGAGGGGACTGTAGTCTGTCCGGGATATGGCATTGGAATAAAGCTGGTGAAAAATAACGGATATGGAGGGAGAGTTTTTTGAGGATATGGTTATGCCCTCGTTTGTTAAAAAGTCTTCATAATAATTGGAGATGGTGCTCCCGGAGGCAAACACAAGGAAAAAGTGCCAGTCCTGGCGTGTTTCGGTGATTTCCACCCGGAAGCCCCTTGAGCAGTCAATCCATGCAGTGGTATCTGCAGTCAGGGGATAAGCCTGGCTGTCGTAATACAGGGCTGCCCTGCCGGAGCTTGTATAGAGAAAGGCAAAGCAGGGCATTGCATTTAAAGAGATACCGTTGGGATAATGAAAGCTTGTATTCGTAATACCGTTTAATGTAAATGCGTATCTGTTATTTTCTTCCGGAAAATGCATCTGTTTTAGAAGGTTCTCCTGATACCGGAAATGGGAAGAGGCCTGATATAATAAAATATTAAAGTTCATGAAAGATTCTCCTTTAGTCAGTTTTTGTTAGTTAAAAATAGAATATATTTAAGTAAAATATAAAATTATACAAATGGAAACCGGATATGACAAAAATATTATTGGTAAAAATGCAGTATAAAAAAACTTATTCTATCCCTTATTTTAACATATTATAAATAAAAAGCAAGATAATTTGAAAATTTACAAGATAATGTAGTGAATAATTTAGCTAAATGTAATAGTATTTGATTAAGCTAAATTTAATTAAAAATAAGGCAAAAAAACAAACCGGAAGGATGCCGGTTAAAAAAGTATCAAAGGAGGAGAATATGTCGAAAGTAAAATTTATTGGAGCCAGCGCACTTCCGAATATTCCGTGGCAGGATAAACCGGAACAAATCGGGGATGCACCAATCTGGAGATATACAGAAAACCCGGTAATTGGAAGAAATCCCCTTAAGAACGTAGCAAGAATTTTTAATTCAGCGGTGGTTCCGTATAATGGTAAGTTTATCGGGGTGTTCCGGGGTGAGCAGGTAAACGGGATTCCGTATATCTACCTTGGACATAGTGAGGATGGTATCCACTGGCAGTTTGACGAGGAAAAAATTCATTTTGTGGATGAAAACGGAAAAGACTTCATGCCCAAATATGCCTACGACCCAAGGCTGGTTAAGGTGGAGGATACATATTATATCATGTGGTGTACAGATTTTTATGGTGCGTCCATCGGTATGGCAAAGACTACGGATTTTAAGACCTTTGTAAGAATAGAAAATCCATTTATTCCGTTTAACCGGAATGCAGTTCTGTTCCCGAGAAAAATTAATGACAAATTTATGCTGTTGTCCAGACCAAGTGACAGTGGACATACACCGTTTGGTGATATCTTCTTAAGCGAGAGCCCGGATATGGTATATTGGGGGAAACACAGACATGTAATGGGAAAAGGTTCTGAGTGGTGGGAATCTGTTAAGATTGGCGGCGGTGCTGCACCAATTGAAACCTCTGAGGGATGGCTGTTGTTCTATCACGGAGTAAGCGGAACCTGTAATGGCTTCGTATACAGTATCGGCGGTGCCATTCTGGATATTGATAATCCGTCTATCGTAAAGTACAGATGTGAGAATTATCTACTGACTCCGGAAGAGTGGTATGAGGAAAGAGGATTTGTTTCAAATGTATGCTTCCCTTGTGCAACGCTGCAGGACGCAGACACCGGACGGATAGCTATATACTATGGCGCGGCAGACAGCTATGTGGGGCTTGCCTTTACAACACTGGATGAGATTGTGAATTATATCAAGGAAAACAGCGTGGTTACAGAGCAGGATTCAGAGATTGGAATCCGGTAAATAAGTAGCTACCTGGTATAATGTGATTTGTGTTATAATAAATAATAGATTGTATGTGAATAGGAAGAGAGAAAATACTGTCTGTATTCCTCCCTAAAATTCAAGGTGGTGTTTTCTTTCTGAATATTGACAGCACAAAAAAATCAAATGGCTGCAACAGAAAGGAAGGACGATTCTGTTTGCAGTGGAAGATAAGGAGATTGCCATGGTAGTTGAAGAAGTAAAAAAAGAATTTTTGAATCATGTAATTCCATTTTGGGAAAGATTAAAGGACGAAAATTATGGAGGCTTTTATGGGTGGCTGGATTATGATTTAAAGCTTGATAAGACAGCGGAAAAGGGATGCATTTTGAATAGCCGGATTTTGTGGTTTTTTTCAAATGCATATTTAACCTTTGGGGATAAATCCTACCTGGAGTATGCAGAGCATGCATATTCATTTTTGAAGGAAGCCTGTTTAGATAAAGTAAATAAGGGAATATACTGGTCGCTGAATTATGACGGTACCGTATGCGACAGTACAAAACATACATATAACCAGGCATTTGCCATTTATGCATTGTCTTCTTATTATGATGCAGTTAAAGCAGAAGAGGCAAGGGATATGGCTTTTTCGCTGTATCATTTAATTGAGAGCAAATGCAGGGATGAGAATGGGTATCTGGAAGCCTTTACAGAGGATTTCAAGCCGGAATCCAATGAAAAGCTTTCAGAGAACGGTGTGGAAGCCAAAAGAACAATGAACACATTACTGCATGTGTTTGAGGCGTATACAGAGCTCTACCGTGTCAGCGGCGATGCCGGGGTGGCAGACAGCCTGCGCCAGATTTTGGATATCTTTGCGGATAAAATGTATAACCCTGCATTGGGAAGACAGGAAGTATTTTTTGATGAGAATTATAATTCTCTGATAGACTTGTATTCCTATGGTCACGATATTGAGACAGCATGGCTTATTGACCGGGGACTGGAGATACTAAATGATTCCGCATATACGAAAAGGCTTACGCCGATTACGGAGACACTTACATCCCAGGTCTATAAAATTGCCTTTGATGGCTGCTCCATGCCTGCAGAGTGCTGTAATGGTGTGGTGGAGGAAAGCCGCATCTGGTGGGTGCAGGTGGAGGCAATGGTAGGCTTTTACAACGGTTACCAGAAGCATCCGGAAAAGATAGAATATAAAAAGGCAGTGAAAGGCATCTGGGAATATATCAAAAACCATATGATTGATAAGCGTGTTGGTTCCGAGTGGTTCTGGGAGGTGGATAAAAGCGGAGCGCCTTCCAGCCGGAAGCCGATTGTGGAGCCATGGAAATGTCCATATCATACGGGCAGAATGTGTTTTGAATTAGTGAGGAGGAAAGCAGATGTTTAAGGAACAGCTTGAAAAGCAGATGGCGAGATATGAGGAGGTCATCCAGAGAAAAAATAAAAAGACTGATTTTTATAACGGGATTTATGACCGGTGGGAGAATCCTGTACTTACAAGAGACCATATTCCTCTTACCTGGAAGTATGATATGAATCCGGAGACCAATCCATACTTTATGGAGCGCCTTGGCGTGAACGCCGTGTTTAATGCCGGCGCAATTTATCTGGATGGTAAATATTATCTGGTAGCAAGAATTGAAGGAAATGACAGAAAATCGTTTTTTGGTGTTGCAGTCAGTGATAATGGGGTAGATGGCTTCCGTTTTATGGATTATCCGATACTTTTGGAGGATACCTGCCCGGAGGAGACAAACGTCTATGATATGCGTCTGACAAAGCATGAGGATGGATACATATATGGTGTGTTCTGTTCTGAGAGTAAGGACAGGGACAGCAATGATTTATCTGCGGCTGTTGCAGCGGCAGGAATTGTGAGAACAAAGGATATGGTAAATTGGGAACGCCTGCCAAACCTTAAGACACTGCGCTCTCCACAGCAGCGGAATGTGGTTCTTCATCCGGAATTTGTGGACGGAAAGTATGCATTTTATACCCGCCCTATGGATGATTTTATTGATACAGGCTCTGGTGGCGGTGTTGGATTTGGCTTATGCGAGGATATAACCAATGCGGTGATTGATGAAGAGATTATTACCAGCAGGAGAAAGTATCACACTATTACCGAGGCGAAGAATGGCGCCGGTGCAGTGCCAATCAAGACGGAAAAAGGATTTATTCATATTGCACACGGTGTGAGAAACACAGCGGCAGGTCTCCGCTATGTGATATATGCGTTTGCCACGGATTTGAACAATCCGGCAAAGGTGATTGCAGAGCCTTCCGGCTTTTTGATTGCTCCTTTAGGAGGAGAACGGATTGGTGATGTAAGCAATGTTGTATTTACCAACGGTGCTATTGTAAATGATGACAATGAGGTGTTTATCTACTATGCGTCGTCCGATACCCGTTTGCACGTTGCAACTACTACAGTTGATAAGCTGGTGGATTATGTGTTTAACACACCGGCTGACCCATTGCGCTCTGTACTGTGCGTACAGCAGCGGACCGAATTCATCAAAAAGAATCTGGAATATCTGGGTTCTTTTGAATAGATTTCATCCTTATAAGATGTAAAAAGCTGTATTTTAAGGTCCTGCGTTGTTGCTCTCCGTAGTTCCCCTTAACAAACTTTCTGGAGTCAGAAACGCAAAGTCTGATTTCCGTGTGAGCAGGACCTTAGAACATGGCAAAGGAGGCTGTTATGAAGGTAGCTGGTATTTTTTCGGAAAATATGATTCTTCTGCGGGACAAAGAGGTGCGTGTGTTTGGCACCGGGGAAAACCGGGAGAAGATTCAGGTTGCAATAGATAATATAGAAGCTGTGACAGAGGTATGTGACGGCAGGTGGATGGTAACCCTTCCGCCCCATAGTGCCGGCGGTCCCTTTGTCATGAAGATAAGCGGGAAGGATTGTGTGATTGAGATTGCCAATGTTATGTATGGTGAAGTATGGTTTGCTGGCGGGCAGTCCAATATGGAATTGGAATTACAGAATGCCGATTACGGCAAAGAGGAGCTGGCACAGGCAGATTATCCGGATATCCGCTACTATAATGTGATAAAGACACCATTTATTGATGATGAGGTGTTGAAAAAAGAGGCAGCGCAAAGCTGGCATATGTGTAAAAATGGCGATTTTCGGGATATGTCTGCTGTTGCGTATTTTTTTGCAAAGAAAACATATGAGCAGCTACAGGTTCCCATCGGGATAATTGACTGCTACCAGGGAGGTACTTCCATTTCCTGCTGGCTCAGTGAGGAAAATCTCAGGGGAATGCCAGAGGGTAGACCCTATATTGATGAGTATGAAAAGGTTACCGCAGGGCAGACAGAAGAGGAATATGACCTTGCGATAGAAGAATATAATCAAAGACTTGACAGCTATAACCGGAGAGCCGAGGAGCTGAAAAAAAAGAATCCGGAGATTACAATGGAGGAGCTGAATGACAGGGCAGGCTTATACCCGTGGCCGCCTCCAATGGGCAGGAAATCTTTATACCGTCCCTGCGGTCTATACGATACCATGATTTGCAGGGTGGCTCCATATACGGTGAAGGGGTTTCTGTATTACCAGGGTGAAGAGGATGCCTTAAAGACAACGCATTATGACAGACTGCTGGAAAAGTTGATTGCGCAGTTTCGCAGCGATTGGAGGGACTCGGCTCTGCCCTTTGAGATTATTCAGCTGCCTATGTTTATTGCTAAAAATGAGCCGGAGGATTATTCCTGGCCGGGAATCAGACTGGCGCAGGAGCAGGTACACCAGCTGGTGCCCTATACCGGTTTAACGGTGCTGCTGGACTTAGGAGAATATGACAACATTCATCCCACTGATAAAAAGACACCGGGAACCAGGCTGGCATTGCAGGTACTGGAAAAGGTATACAGGAAGCCGGTGGAGGGAAGTGCAATGTTTTTCCACTTTGCCGAGCCCGTTAAGAATAAGCTCTCCCTGTCTTTTGCCAATACATATGGGAAAATTAAACTGCTGGAGAATGGGCTTAAGGATATAAGAGAGGCGGAAACAGAGGGAATGCCGACAGGCTTTGAACTGTCTCAAAATGGGACGGACTGGTATCCTGCCAGTGCAGTTATCCGGGGAGAACAGATTATCGTCTGGAGCGAGAGAACGCCTCATCCGGCATTTGTGAGATATGGATATTTTAACTATGGTAAAGTGAATGTTTACAACCGGGCAGCCCTGCCGCTGGCGCCCTTTTGTGAACAGCTTTAGAAGGAGGATTATGGTGGATTACAGAGATGCATATGAGAGCTGGCTTAAGGATGATTATTTCAATGAGGAAATAAAAAGGGAATTAAGAGAGATTGCAGCAGATGAAAAAGAGATTGAGGACCGTTTTTACCGGGAGCTGGAATTTGGAACCGGAGGACTGAGAGGTGTGATTGGTGCGGGAACCAACCGCATGAATATCTATACTGTCAGAAAGGCGACTCAGGGTCTTGCCAATTATATAATCAGGGCAAGGGGGCAGGAAAAGGGAGTGGCAATCGCCTATGACTCCAGAAGAATGTCGCCTGAGTTTGCAAAGGAGGCGGCGCTGTGCCTCAATTCCAACGGAGTGAAGACCTATATCTTTGAAAGCCTGCGCCCGACGCCGGAGCTATCCTTTGCAGTCCGGGAATTAAACTGTATTGCAGGTATTGTGATTACTGCAAGCCATAATCCGGCGGAGTATAACGGATATAAGGTGTACTGGGAGGATGGCGCGCAGATTACACCACCTCACGATAAGAACATTCTGGCTGAGGTGGCGGCAGTCAGGGATTATTCAGAGGTATCCACCATGGCAGAGGCAGAAGCTGTAAAGCTTGGACTTTACAATGTGATTGATTCCAGTATGGATGACCGCTACATGGAGGAACTGAAAAAGCAGAGCATTCATCCGGAAATTATTAAAAAAATGGCGGAGGATATTAAGATAGTGTACACTCCCCTTCACGGAACGGGAAATCTTCCGGTACGCAGAGTATTGAAGGAGCTGGGCTTTCAACAGGTATATGTGGTGGAGGAGCAGGAAGCGCCGGATGGCAATTTCCCTACCGTGTCCTATCCAAATCCGGAGGACCCAAAGGCATTTACCCTGGCTCTTGAGCTGGCAGCCCGGGTGGATGCGGATATTGTCCTTGCAACGGACCCGGATGCAGACCGTCTGGGGGTTTATGCAAAGGACAGTAAGACCGGTGAATATGTGAGCTTCACCGGAAATATGTCGGGTATGCTGATTGCAGAATATATACTGAGGGAAAGAAAAGCAGCCGGAACCCTTCCGGATAATGCAGCCCTTGTGAAGACCATTGTTACAACCAATATGGCAGATGTTTTGTGCAGGGCCTATGATGCGAAGCTGGTTGAAGTGTTAACCGGATTTAAATATATTGGTGAGCAGATTAAATTATTTGAGGAAAATGACAGCTATTCCTATGTTTTTGGCTTAGAGGAGAGCTATGGCTGCCTGGCTGGCACCTATGCAAGGGATAAGGATGCCTGTGTGGCGGTTATGATGCTCTGTGAGGTTGCAGCTGCCTATAAGGCAGAGGGGCAAACTTTATGGGATGGGATGCTGGATATTTACGAAAAATATGGATATTTCCGAGAGGATTTACAGACCATTACATTAAAGGGAATTACCGGCGCTGAACAGATAAAGGGGATTATGGAGGATTTGAGAAAGAATCCACCGGCTGTTATTGGTGGCATCAGGGTAAAAGAGGTAAGAGATTACCAGGCCTCCGCTGCCAGAGAACTGGAAACCGGGAAAGAGAGCAGTATTACGCTTCCGAAATCCAACGTACTTTATTTTGATATGGAGGATGGCTGCTGGTGCTGTGCGAGACCATCCGGGACTGAGCCGAAGATTAAATTCTATATAGGCGTAAAGGCTGACAGTCTTGAAGCTTCTGATGAGATGCTCAAAAAGGTAACGGCAGACCTTATGGCCAGGATTGAAGCTTAATACAGATATGGTATTTGCAATCAGGACACACGGCATGTTAGGAGATGAGGATATGGAAATATTATATTTAAATCCGGTGTTTAAACAGATGATTTGGGGCGGCAGCCGGATGCGGGAGGAGTATGGTTATGATATTCCGGGTGACAATACCGGGGAGTGCTGGGCGGTCAGTGCCCATCCTCAGGGAGACGGAACCATTGCTTCCGGAGAATATGCCGGCAAAAAATTAAGTGAATTGTTTGAGGAAAACCGGGAGTTGTTTGGAAATATCGAGGGAGACCGTTTTCCGCTTCTCACCAAAATTATAGATGCGGAAAGTGATTTGAGTATACAGGTTCATCCGGATGACACCTATGCCAGGGTACATGAAAATGGCTCCCTTGGAAAAATGGAGTGCTGGTATATACTGGACTGCAAGGAAGATGCCACGATTGTAATCGGGCACCATGCAAAGAGCAGACAGGAGCTGGAGGACATGGTGAAAGAGGCAAGATGGAAGGAATTAATTCGTGAAATTCCGATTAAGAAGGGGGATTTTTTCCAGATTAATCCCGGCTGTGTCCATGCAATTAAGGGCGGCACCATGATTCTGGAAACCCAGCAGAACAGTGATATTACCTACCGCCTGTATGATTATGACCGTTTACAGGACGGTAAACGGAGACCATTACATATTAAACAGAGTCTGGATGTGATAAAGGTTCCCTTTGAGGAAGTGATGCAGAGAGCAGGAGAGAAACAAACCTCCAATGGCTGGTTTGAACAGCTGATTACCTGTGAGTACTATACAATCTGGAAAGCAGAGCTTAAGGGAAGGGAGAAGCTGGTGCAGGACCAGAAATTTTTAATCGGCTCCGTGATTGACGGAGCGGCTGTTATGGCTGGAAGGCAGATTAAAAAGGGGGAGCATTTTATTATTCCGGCGGGAATGAAGGATGTGATGTTAGAGGGTGAAGCATCCTTTATATTTTCCGCAGTGTCATAGATAAGACAGAAAGGAAAAAACAGTTGTAGGAGAGGCAGATTTACAGGGAACACAATTGAGCATTTTTAGGGGAAAACAGTTGACGATGTTTGATTGTGTTCTTTTTGTACCCAAAAAGTCAGAATCTGAGGTGAAAACGGCTGCTTTTATAAATAGAAAAGGGTGAAAAGGAGGGGAGACAAACAAAAGAAAATATCATTAAAAATAGGGATGAAATCAGGGATGAAGTGAAATCTTTTTTATAAAAAGGAGGATGATTATGAGGAAGAGATTTTCTGGAAAGAGAGTCGCTGCGCTGGCAATGGCAGCGACAATGGCAATTTCTGTGATTAATCTGCCTGCAAATGCATTGGCGGCACAGGCAGCGGGAGAAGAGACAGAAACGGCGGTCTATCAGGAGGAAGATGTCTCCGCAGTATCTGAAGCACCATCGTCTGAGACAGCAGCAGATGAGGAGGCTGTGCTTACAGACAGTACCGCAGAGACGGAGCTTGTAACAGAAGAAGAGCTGCCTGCAAAGGAAACGGAGACAGACAGTGATACAGCGTATGACAAGCTTACGGCTGCCTTTGCCGGCTGTGCATTTGATGCTGTATCCGGCTGGGATGAGCATATGACAGATGGAAGTGGAACAGAATATAATGCAAATGTAGATTTTACCGGAGTGCCGAAACAAGGGGCAAAGGTGACGGCAGATGTGCTGGTCAAAAGCGATATTGCTCCGGCTTATTCGGGAGAGATTAAATTCAAGGGTGTAATGCGCCTGGGCGATAACTGGAATTTTGTCCAGAGCCAGAGCTATCCGGCATTAAAGGCGGAAAGCTTCAAGCTGGCAGATGGTACGGAAAACTGGTATAAGGCGACCATTGAATGGGAGTTTGGCGCTAAGGTGGATGCCTGGTATGGTGATTATACAGGTGGCAATGACTTTGCGGAAGTGGTGACGGAGGAGCTGAAAGCAATCACCATTGGCTGTGCCGGTGCAAATACGGATTTTGCCGGAGATATCTATATTACCAATGTTCAGTTTACAGACGGTGAGGAACCGCAGGAGATGGAAAAACAGGAGCCTTCTATGATTGCAGATTTTGCTACAGGCATTGATGGCTGGGCAGGTGAAGCAGGATGGGATTATTCCCATGGGCAGACCGGCTTAGAGGATAAGACGGCAGAAGCGGAAGCAGAATGGGATGCCGATACACAAAGCCTTAAAATGATTGTAGACTACTCTGCTGACTCAGCATCCGGATGGAGTGAGGCGAAGGTGAAGGGAACATTTACTCCGGTTAGTGTGAAAAACTATAATATGGTTACCTTTACGCTGCGTTATCCATCCTCTATGGAAACCGTGCGGACAAAGCTGTTTATGAGTGATGAGACGGGAGCTGTTGAAATATTAAATGCAGAGGGCTCCTTCCGTACAAAGACGGTAAAGGATTTAGGAAACGGATGGTCAGCCGTAACAATCAGAGGGGAGTTCTCACCGAAGGATGTTGAAGCTGCCAATCTGACCATCGGTATTGTTGGACCATATGCAGATTTAAAAAATGTATATATTGATGATGTACAATTGGGACAGCTGGACGCATCAGAGGACTATGTTGAGATAACCGAGCAGGTGAAGTCGCCGGGAGATGTGGCAGACTTAAGCGGTATGGCGGATACGGTTAAGCTTGTAGATGGCGAGGCAACCAATGAGACGAAGGTATTGGCAGCATATTTAGCCTGTCTGCAGAAGAGCGGACAGGTGCTGTTTGGCCATCAGAACTCAACCTTCAAATCTGTCCGGGATAAAGGTGTAACCTCTGACGTGAAGGATATTACGGGCTCTGAAGCAGGCCTGTTCGGAATTGATACCTTAGCCCTTGCAGGTGTGGAGACAAGCCAGACTACAAGACAGGGAGCACTGGATGCTTCCATTGCCGCATCTAAGAAGGCGTATAATGGCGGTTCATTGATTTCGTTATCCTGTCATATGCCAAACTTTACAAACAGCAAGATTAAAGCAACAGGAGACAGCCAGTATCCATATGATTTTACAAAATGTGATTTCTCTGAGTCAAAGGATTTGACACCTTGTGCAGATTACATATTAGAGGGCGGCGAATATAATCCACAGTTTAATGCATATCTGGACATCATTGCGGATTATGCCCTGGCATTGCAGGAGGATGGAATTCCGGTATTATTCCGCCCATTCCATGAGAACAGCGGTGGATGGTTCTGGTGGGGAACTTCTACCAGTGTGGAATCCTATCAGGCAATGTGGAGATACATGGTAAACTATTTAGAGGAGAAGGGCGTACATAACTTCTTATATGTATATTCTCCAAATGGTCCGATTTCCAGTGAGGCAGAGTATCTGGAGCGTTATCCAGGCGATGCCTATGTAGACGTATTGGGCTTTGATTACTATGATGACTATGCAGATGCAAATGTATATACAGGCGATAATTTCTTTGATGCGCTGGCAGACAGCTGTGATATTGTGGCAGGTCTGGCAAAGACAAAAGGAAAGATTCCTGCTATTGCAGAAACGGGAATCCGTATTACTGGAGCAGAAAAGGACAGCCTGATGGTAACGGGCAATCCTACGAAGGATAAGGACTGGTATAATAAGGTTGTAAACACCGCATCGGAGCATGACATTCCGTATTTCCTGTTATGGGCAAATTTTGACAGCGGAAATTTCTTTGTGCCTTATAAATACAGCGATACACTAGGACAGGAAATGATTAATGACTTTATTTCTTCCTATAACAATGAAAACTCTATTTTCGGAAACGGAACCAATTTCTATACCACCGGTGAAAGTGGAAATGCCAGTGCGGCTGCCAGCAAAGCGGATATGGTTTCCTTAAGCGGTTACAGCGAAGAGATAACAGGTTACATGATTACTCCGAAGAATTATGAGGTAATCAAAGAGCCATGCGAGCTGAAAGCCTTTGTAAAAAATGCAGACAAGGTAGAATTTAAGCTTCAGACAAAGGAAGGCGGCCAGGCGGTTATGGTTTCTGCTGTAAGGGATGGCAACATCTATACCGCAGCCCTGACAAAAGAAATTCTTGCAAAGCTTGGAGAGACCAGTACCGGTATTGTAACCTTAACCGCGGACGGACAGGAATTGGGTCTTGCGAAATTTATTAACTTTAATAAGGATGCAGATGTTCTGCCGCAGAATGTGTTTGACAACTTTGAGTATTACTATGGTAATAACGGATTGCTGCAGAGCAAATACGGTTCTGCAAATTCCGCGGCAAACTGCAGCTCTTCCATGACATTGGATGAGACAAATAAGGCAGAGGGAAGCTATGGCGGTGCATTTAATTATAAGCTGACCTATAAGGGTTCAGAGGTATGGACAGGTGGTCTTGGCAGAGTATTTGATGCAGGCAAAACAGACTTTTCAAAATACAATGCCATTTCCATGTGGGTAAAACCGGATGGAAACGGACAGAAGCTGGTAATCCAGTTAAATGACAGCTATGAAGCATATCTGACGGATTTTGTAAAGGGTAACAAAGCACAGTATGTCACGATTCCATTCAGTAAATTTGTGAAAAAGGGTGGAAGTGATACCGTAAATGCTGCGAATATTACAAGCTTTAAAATCTGGTGTAATTCTGTTCCGGCGAATTATACGGGAACAAAGGATGAGGATGGCAATTATACCGTAGAGGGCGTTATCTGCTTTGACGATATCAAGGCGGTAAAAATCAGTGATGCAGACCTGTCAAAAGCAGACAACAATGGTCTCATCATCAGTGATGCTCCGTTGAAGGATTTGCTGACAGAAAATACGGAGCCGTCAGAACCGGCGCAACCGCTTAATCCGCAAACTCCAACCACAGAGCAGGCCACAACCGAGGCATCCCTGGTAGAGAAGGAGCCAAATATTCAGGCAGCTAAGCAGACAACAACCTACATAACACTTAAGTGGAAGAAGAATGAAAAGGCAAAGGGGTATTATGTGTATGCATATGATTCTGCTAAGAAAAAATATGTAAAGGTTAAGGATACTACAAAGACCTCTGCAAAAATTACTAAAATCAGTGGTAAGAAGTTAAAAGCCGGTACTACTTATAAGTTTAAGGTAACAGCCTATACGAAGTCCGGTAAGAAAAAGACAACGATTAAGAATTCAACCTATAAGATTAGCGCTGCAACGGCACCGAAGAAGGTAAGCTTTACCAGTGTAAAGAAGAAATCCTCCAGCAAGGCAGTGTTAAAGTGGAAAAAGGTATCTGGAGCATCCGGATATGAAATTTACATGAAGACTGGCTCTAAGGGAAAATACAAGCTGGTGAAGACTATTAAAAAGGGAAAGACAGTCAGCTATACTAAGACAAAGCTTAAAAAGAAGACAAAATATTCCTTTAAGGTTCGTGCATATAAAACTGTGGGCGGTAAAAAGGTTTATGGAAGCTATTCAAAGGTGAAGACGATTAAACTGAAATAATTATCACAGGAAACCCCATACGGAGCGAAACCACTCCGTATGGGATTTTTCCGTAGGCAATCGTCTATTACTTAATTAAGCGATTGCGAAACTCAGTTTTTGAAACCGCACGTTGTGTAAAATAAACAATTCACCACAGGGCACGTTTGCACTACTTGTCGCTCGTAACAGTACATAAGGTGCCAAAATACGGCACCTAAGTACTGACGGCTCCAAAGTACCCTGTTTGTGAAGTTGTTTCTTTTGCACAACTATACTTTTGAAAATAGAGAGTTTCGCAATTACCTATATTACTTAATGCTTGAAAGGAGGCAGGTTATTATGGAATATATCAAGGGCTTTACCTTCGCACCCTTTTGTAAAAGGGGCGTTTTGTCAAGGGAAAGCAGTTATGAAAGCTTAAGAAGGATGAAGGAAGCAACAGGGTGCAATACGGTTATCTTTGCCCCTGCCGGCTTGCAGGAGACGGCGCAGTCGGAGCGGATTGATTTCCGGTCAGAGGATACCTGTACCGATGAAGAGCTTTGCAATATCATTTCTTATGCTAAGGAGCTGGGACTTTATGTGGGAATCAAACCTACCGTGAACTGCAAAAATGGCACATGGCGCGCCCATATAAATTTTTTTGATGAGGATGTTCCCTGTGAGCCGAAGTGGTGTAACTGGTTCGCGGAATATAAGGCCTTCCAGCTCCACTATGCCGGGATTGCCCAGAGGATGAATTGTGAGATGTTTATTGCCGGCTGTGAGATGGTGATGGCGGAGAGAAGGGAACAGGAGTGGAGAAGCCTGATTGCAGATATCCGCTCTGTATATCATGGTCTTGTGTCCTATAATACAGACAAATACCAGGAGCATAATGTAAAATGGTGGGATTGTGTGGATATCATATCCTCCAGTGGGTATTATCCGGTAGACGATTGGGAGAACCAGCTGCGGCGCATTGAAAAGGTGGTAAACAGCTTCCATAAACCATTTTTCTTTGCGGAGACCGGATGTATGTCAGTGGAGGGCTCCAAATATGTGCCAAATGACTGGAGTATGGATGGCAATGTGGATGAGTCCGGTCAGGCGGAATGGTTCGAGGCAATGTTTAAGGAGCTTGAAAAGAATATATGGATACAGGGACTTGCAATTTGGTCATGGGATGATATATTGTATAGAAAAGATACTATGAGTAAAAAAGGCTACGAGATATATGGAAAGAAAGCATTACAGGTGGTGAAGGAGCATTTCGCAAAGCTGTAAGGCAGAATTGTTTCAGGACTGGGAGCAATAATATGGGAAAAGATAAAGAGAGACTTACAATTGGATTGCTGGCAAGCGGTATTGTGGATGAGTTTACGATGCCGGTCTGTAAAGGAGTCATGCATGCGGCGAAGGAAGCGGATGTAAATCTGGTGGTTTTTCCGGGAAAATATCTGGACAGGGATTTGACGGAACGCAGAGAGATTATGTATGAATACCAGTATAATACGATATTTTCCTATGCAAAAAAGGAAAATATAGATGCCCTGATTGTGTCTGCTGACAGTATCGGCTGCTACACAACGCAGGAGCGGATTATACAGATGCTGGCACAATATGAAGGGATTCCATGTATTTTAGTTGCTTCTAAAATAGATGGCTATGTGAGCGTTAACTATGATAATCATAAGGGTATCCGGGCGGGTATGGAGTATCTGATTAAGGACCTGAAATGCCGGAAATTCGGCATGGTAGGGGGTCCTGATGATAATACAGATGCATATGAGAGAAAACAGGCATTTAAGAGCATATTAGAAGAGTATGGGATTCCCTTAGAGGATAAGAATTATGTGGAGGGCAATCTGTCGAGATTCAGCGGCAGCGCATTCCGGAAGCTGCTGGATGATAATCCCGATATAGAAGCGGTTTTCTGCGTTAATGATGACACAGCCATAGGACTTTATGATGAGATGAAGAGGCGCAATCTGGTTCCGGGAAAGGACATTATGGTTTTTGGATATGACAATATCATTTTAGGGGCACAGTCCAAACCATCCCTTTCTTCTGTCTGGGCGGACCCGGTGGAGCTGGGAGAAAGGGCATTTCAGAATGTAATGCGCATGATTCGTGGAGAAGCCGTAGACAGTGAGGTTCTACCTACCAGATTTATTAAGAGAAATTCCTTCGGAACCCTGTCGGGGAACGTGGGGAAAGAGGAAGACAGGCTGTTAGACAGGCATCGTATAGATGATTATTTTGACAATCTATTCTACCGGTATAAGCATGAAGGCTTAGACGGGGATGTGTCCAAAATCCGCCAGCCCTTTAGGGAAATGATGGAGGGACTGTTCCGGTTGTCCGATGGATATGAGGTAGATGTGGATGTACAGGAGCTGTTTGATGATTTCCTGAGATGCAACGCATTGGAGTATGCGGATATGGATAATCTGTTGATTTACTTTGAACAGGTCTATCACGCACTGAAGTCGAGAAAAACATTGTCAGGCAGCAGCTATGAATTGAAGGAAGCCTTTGTTATTTTTTATAAGAAAATTATCCGGGCAATGGATTACCGGTTTGGCAGTATGCGTGAGGCTGAGGAAAATACAAGCTTCTCAATGAAATTATTCGTAAGGGATATCCTGCAGTTTGAGAAAGGAAATGACCAGAGCTATTCTATGCTTCTGGATAATCTGGGCTGGATGGATGTCAGCAATGCATATGTGTATGTATTTGAAAAGCCTATCATGCATTTGTATAGAGAAGAATTTAAGCTGCCGGAGGAATTGTATCTGAAGGCGGTGCTAAAGAACGGAAGCGTGCAGACGGTGCCTGCAATCCATCAAAAAAAGAGGATTTCCCATATTTATTCTAACAGTGAATTGAATCCGGAGCGGTATTCCATGGTGATGCTGCCTTTGTTTTCAAATGAAATCCTTTATGGAGTTGTGTTGTGTGATTTGACCGATAAAATGTTTGGAAATGGTGAGTTTCTGGTGAACCAGATGAGCTCAGCCGTAAAAATGATTCAGTTGTTAAAGATTAACGAGAGCATCCAGCAGCAATTAGAGGAAAGCCTTGTTACATTGAGAGAGAACAATATTGCACTGGATAATCTGTCAAAGTCGGATGGTCTGACGGGAATCTATAACCGACGGGGATTTTATGATGCAGCGGGAAAGCTGGTGGAGGAAAACAGAAGGCTGGACAAGCCGGTGCTGGTGGCTTATGTGGACATGAACAATTTAAAGATAATCAATGACCGGTATGGACATGAGGAGGGAGATTTTTCCCTGAAGCTCATTGGAGATATTTTAGTAGACACAATGGGAGACAAAGGAATTGCCGGAAGAATTGGCGGAGATGAATTTGCCTGCGCCATAGAATATGAGGCGGAGGATGAGGGTAAAAGCCTTTTGGAGGCAATATACGGTAAGTTTACAGCGTATAATGAGAAAAGCGAAAAACCATATAATGTTACGGTTTCAGCAGGAGCATATGTGTTGAAGGGGGCAGAGCAGCTGGATTTGAAGGAAGCGCTTACCCTGGCAGATGAGAAGCTTTATGTGGAAAAACAGAGAAGGGTAAAAATCGTGGCAAAGGGAGAAAGCCCGGGATAAAAAATGATAAATATGAAAAAAACTGGCATAATAAATAATGCCAGTTTTTTTAAATCGGGGCGACAGGATTTGAACCTGCGACCTCTTAGTCCCGAACCAAGCGCTCTACCAAACTGAGCCACGCCCCGTAAAATATGTATAGGCAGATATTTCCATTAGCAAATCAAAAGCCTACTTGACTGATTATAAACTTGTATGGCGGGAAATGCAAGGGGAAACTTTGATTTTTTTGAAATATATTGTCAGCTTAAAATTATATAATTTCCATATACTAAAAGTGCAGTCATAGGATTGCACTTTTTTGCACAATTGTCTGAATGAGACAAGGAGGGATTTTATGGGCAACACAGCTGGCGATTTTTATAATCCTGCAATAGCAATGGCGGCCCGGAGCCTTTGGGCTTTTTCCCATAACAGTAAGGCGCAGTTTGTAGAAGAACTGCTGGAGAGCAAGGATGACATTGATGCACGGAAGGTCATTGAGCATATGGATGACTTTTCCTGCCGGGAAGAAATGGAGCGCTTTGTGGAGAACTGTAAACCGGAAGACTAGTGCAGGAGAGGAGCTGTTCCGGAAAAATGGGAAATTGGTTTTCCGGGACAGCTCCGATACATAACTTTTAGCGGTAAATGGGTTGACAAATGGCAGGTGTGCGTGTATGATAACGGAGAAATGTTAACCTGAGAAAGTCGAAATGGTTAACAATTGAAAGGTGCAGAATGATGGATTTTTTAAAGCTTGCAGCCGGATTGTCTGTTTACAATGGCGGTGAATACGACGGATATGTAATAGGCAGGGCAGCCATAGAGCTATCCGGTAAAATTGTAAAAACTGCAACCAGAATCCGGGTGGAAAGAAAAAATTATGTGGTTATGGATGTGACGGGATATGGCATAGACCAGGAGATAACAGGCAGACTGGAGGTGACCATGGTAAAACCACCGGTCGGCTTCAAGGGGCAGACCAGGGAGCAGGAACCGGAGAAGGAAGATGGGGCATGCTTGTTTACACAGGAGCAGGTGGACAGGTATCTTCTGGCTGTGCAGGATACAAATCCAATCCACAGGGGAAAGGCTGCTGTGGTTCCTGGGCTGATGCTGGTGGATTTCTTATTACAGCAGGAAGTGCCTGTACAGAAAATACGTTTTGTGGAGCCTCTTTTGGTGGGAACTTCATTTGTTGTGGAGAAAGAGCGGTCAGGTGTCTGTATTCTGTCGGTGAACCGGAAAATCTGTTATGCAAAATTATAATACATAGTGAGGAGAAAGATTATGAATGAGAAGAAAAAAATGAAGCTATCCACTACACAGATTACTAAAATTGCATTGATGACAGCCTTTGTCAGTGCAGCCTCTTATCTGAGGATTCCACTTCCCTTTTCCGAGGCGGCAATTACCGGACAGACGCTGGCGGTGAATCTGGTTGCATTGGTTTTATCGCCGGGAGAGGCGTTTGTTACAATGCTGTGCTACTGGCTGCTGGGAGTAGTGGGAGCACCGGTTTACGGCGGTGCGGCAGGACCTGGTAAGATGTTTGGTCCGGCAGGGGGATATTTTGCGGCATTTATGCTGGCGGTGGTTTTGATTGCCAGATTAAGGGGAACAAAGTATAATATTATCAGATATGCACTTGTCACAATTTTAATTGGAATTCCGGTTATTGACGGTATTGGTTTTATCTGGATGAAGGTGGCTGCCGGTATGACCTGGAAGGCTGCATTTATGGCAGGATTTTTACCATTTATCCCATTGGATATCGTAAAATGTATTGCGGCGGTACTCCTTGCGAAGCCGGTTCAGAGCGCTTTCTATGCGATTGAGGGAAGTATGGGAAGAGCGCCTAAGACAGCAGCCTGAGGAATGCGGGAATCTCCGTTTTGTGGCACAGGTGCAATTGGGAAGCAGGAGATTCATATGGACAAAGTAGGCATTATCGGTGGTTTGAGAAGTTATATCGGCATAGAAAATGGAATGTATAAGCATACCAGTGCGGAGCAGCTAGGGGCATCTGTTTTGCGGCAGGTAATTGACAGATACCAGCTTCCGCTCCGGGACATTGACTGGATAATAGCAGGCAACAGCGTAGCCGCCGGAGGGAATCCGGCGAGATTAGCCATGTTAGAGGCAGGGCTGCCAGAGGAGATACCTGCGCTTACTGTGGATTTGCAGTGCGGTTCAGGCTTAGAGGCGATAGCCATAGGGGCTGCAAAGATTGAAAGCGGACTGGCGGATGTTGTCATTGCAGGAGGTATGGAAAGCTGTTCCACGAAGCCGGTGCGGATGCGGAACCGGAATCATCCGGATTATGTGGAAAACCAGACCGGGGATAAATCCGGTTTATCTGCCGGAGATGTCCACAGTGAAAATATGTATCATGTGGCAAAGTTTGCACCGGGCAGACCGGATGAGCTTGCTATGCTGCGGGGTGCAGAAAATGTGGCACAGCTTTGGAATATGGACATACAAAGGCTGAATCAGTATGTGATTACCAGTCATAGAAGAGCGGCTGAGGCTGCGAAAAACAGGGAACTGCAAAATGTGATTGCAGCTCCCTGTTCTTCGTGTGATGAAGGAATCCGTCCGGGCATATCGAAACGGCTGCTGGAACGGCTCCCGGCACTGGTTTCGGGAGGAAGGTATGTGACGGCTGGAACTGCCTGTTTAACCCATGATGGGGCAGCCTTTGTGGTGTTGTGCTCTCTGGATTATGCAAGAGCCCACGGTCTGGAAACCGTAGCGGTGGTGGAGGATGTGGTATCTGTGGGAGGAATACCGGAGCGCAGTCCGGAGAGCATAATACCGGCGATTGATAAGCTGTTGCAGCGCAACTGCCTGACAGCAGACCGGATTACAGCCTGGGAGTGTAACGAGGCGTTTGCGGTAATTGATTATCTCATGGAAGAACGGTTTGGACAGATAGGAGAACGCCTTAATATATTTGGAGGCGCTTTGGCTTATGGGCATCCTTACGGAGCCTCCGGAGGAATTATTACCCTGCATTTACTGGAGGCTTTAAAAAAGCCGGATATGCCGGGGCAGGAGCGGCAACGGTATGGTGTTGCGGCGGTGGCGGCGGCAGGCGGGGTTGGAACTGCTATGCTGCTCAGAAGATAATAGAAGAGTATAAGATGGAAGGAACGCTGGATGCCATGAATTACAGAGATATGCTGGAAAAGCAAAATCCGGACAAAATTATGATAATAGAGGATGGGAATGTGGTAACCTACGGTCAGCTTTTAAAGCTGGCGGAGCAGGAGAGGAAAGGACTGAGGAAGGATAGGCTTGCGTTCCTCCGGCGAAGGACCATTGCAGAGGAGCTGGCGGCATTTATTGCCTGCCAGGGAGGCGCCGGTGTGCCAGTGCTTGTACCGGACACAACATCGGAAAGGGAAATGGAGGCGCTGAAAGGGACAGCGGTTCCGGAACATGCTGTAATGGGTGTGCTGACCTCTGGAACCACAGGGGGACATAAGGTACTGTTCCGCACCTATGAGAGCTGGGCTGATTTTTTTCCGTGCCAGAATAAGATATTTTCCATGACGGAGGATACGGTTTTATTTGCCCAGGGCTCCCTCGCATTTACGGGGAATTTGAATCTCTATATGGCATTGTTTTCGGTGGGAGGGACAGTGGTGGCAACGAAACGGTTTGAACCCCGGTACTGGCATTCCCTGATTCAGGAGTATATGGCGGATACCATTTACCTGATTCCGGCGAAAATGCTTGCGCTCTGCAGGGTGGTTAAAAGTCCCTGCACCGGGGTGAAGCATTTTGTCACAGGCTCCCAGTCCTTTGGAATCCAGGAGCTTAACCGGGTGAAGAAATGTTTTCCAGAAATGAAGGTGACGCTATACTATGGCTCCAGCGAGGCAAATTATATCACCTATCTCCATGAGGAGGATATGACGGAGGATTCGTCTCTGGTGGGCTGGGCATTTCCCCAGGTAGAGGTGACCATAAGGGAAAATGTATTTTATGTGGATAACCAGTATGGTATTATTGGAATGGAGCACCCTTTCTGCACAAATGATTTGGGACATGCGGATGCGGAGGGGAAATTTTATTTTGATGGCAGACGGGATGACCTGTTGAATGTAAATGGGAAAAAATGCTCAGCCTATGCCATAGAGCAGGCTATGAGGAAGGAGCTGGACATATCGGAAGTCCTGGTAAAGGCAGAGAGGGAAAAGGACAGGGATGTTCTGGTGGCATTTTATGAGAGAAGGGAGCGGTTTGCAGCGGTGGCAGAGGTGAGAAAAAGCCTGAAGCGGGTATTACCGGAGCAACAGATTCCAAAGAAATTTATTCATGTAAAACAGCTGCCCAGAACAGACAGCGGAAAAGTAAAGAGAAATTTGTAATCAGGAGGCGGCAATGCGGTTTATACATTTAGCGGATTTGCATATCGGTAAAAAAGTAAATGAATTTTCTATGCTGGAGGAGCAGAGATATGTGTTAGAGCAGGTGCTTGGCATGGCGGAACAGAGAAAGCCGGACGGGGTAATTCTGGCAGGGGACATCTATGACAAGGCAGTTCCGGCAACAGAGGCAGTACAGCTGCTGGACTGGTTTTTAACGGAGCTTTCCAGAAGGAAGTTGCCGGTCTATATGGTAAGCGGGAATCATGACAGCGGGGAGCGTCTTGCCTTTGGGGCGGATTTGCTAAAGCAAAGCAGGATATATGTATCTGGGTTGTATGATGGCACCCTGGAACCGGTGGTGCTGGAGGATGACTACGGAAAGCTGAATCTGTATCTCCTGCCCTTTGTGAAACCGGTACATGTGAGAAGAAGTCTCTGCCGGCAGGAGGAAGCCGGTGTGGAGCCGGAGGAGATACAGACCTATCAGCAGGCAATAGAGACGGTGCTGAAGCGTGCGGATATTCATGTCGGGGAGCGGAATGTATTGGTTGCCCATCAGCTGGTTACCGGCGCATCAAGATGTGACTCGGAGGATTTGTCGGTGGGAGGCTTGGACAATGTGGACGCTTCCTTATTTAAGGATTTTGATTATGTTGCATTAGGGCATATCCATGGTCCCCAGAGCATGACAAGGGACACCATCCGCTATGCGGGAACCCTGCTGAAATATTCCTTTTCCGAGTGCAATCATGAAAAATCCATTACCTTAGTGGAGGTGAAGGAAAAGGGAAATGTGTCCATTGAGACGATACCGGTTGTGCCGAAGCATGATATGCGGCTGATAAAGGGAAGCTATGAAGCCCTGATGGCAAGGGATTATTACAAAAACAGTAATAGAGAGGATTATCTGAAGGTAATCCTGACGAACGAGGAGGAGCTTCCTGAGGTTATGGGAAGACTGCGCACGGTATATCCCAATATTATGAAGCTGGAATATGAAAATACCAGAACGAAGAGCAGCGGTGCAGTGCAGGCAGTGGAGACGGCGGTTGATAAAAGTCCCATGGAATATTTTATGGAATTTTATGAGATGCAGAATAATCAGTCTATGACGCCGGAACAAAGCCGGATAGTGGAGGCTATGATGGAGCAGATATGGGGGGATGACAGATGAGACCGGAAAAATTAATCATTTCAGCCTTTGGCCCTTTTGCAGAAGAGGTGACCATTGATTTTACAAAGCTTGGCACCCAGGGACTTTACCTGATTACCGGCGATACCGGTGCAGGCAAGACTACCATATTTGACGCCATAACCTTTGCTCTTTATGGCGAGGCAAGCGGGGATTACCGGGAGAGTAACATGTTCCGGAGCAAATATGCCAGTACGGAGACAAAAACCTTTGTGGAGCTTACGTTTTCTTATCAGGAAAAACAGTATAAGGTACGGAGAAACCCGGAATATCTGCGCCCCAAGGGAAGGGGTGAGGGAATGACAACCCAGAAGGCAGAGGCGGTGCTGGAGTATCCGGATGACAGACAGCCGGTGACAAAGGTTTCGGAGGTGACGAAGGCGGTTGCCCGGATTATCGGATTAGACAGAAACCAGTTTACACAGATTGCAATGCTGGCGCAGGGAGAATTCCGGAAATTGTTAATGGCAAGCACGAAAGAGAGGGAAGCCATTTTCAGGGACATTTTTTGCACCAAGCAATATAAGGATTTACAGGACAGATTAAAATCAGAATTTTTGAAGAATAATAATATGTATCAGCAGCTTATACAGAGAATCCGGCAGTTTGCAGAGGGAATCCGGTGCGATGGCACTTCTGCTTGTTTTCAGGAACTGGAGAATCTTAAAAATGCAGAGGGACTGGTGTCAAAGGACGACCTGATGGATTTGCTGGAGAATATTCTGGCAGAGGATAAGAAGCTGGTACGGGATTACGAAAAAGAAGTCGGGACATTACAGAAAAGTCTTGCAGAGCTGGATAAGAGAATTGGCGCAGCAACAGAGCTTGAAAAGGCAGAAAAGAATCTGGAAAAAACAGAGCGCACCATCTCATCCTTACAGCAGGAGGCAGAGGAGAGAAAGCAGGCGGCGGATTCTGCTGCCAGGGAAGCAGGGCGCTGTAAAGAACTAGCAGCACAGAGAATCCGAATTACAGAAAAGCTTTCTGATTATAAAAGGCAGTCAGAGCTCACCGGAGAGATTGGGAAAAAGGAACAGGAGCTTGTGGCATTGAAAACGAACAGGCAGAGGACTTTGGAGAAAAGGGAAGAAAGCACCAGGCAGATTGCCATCCTTAAGGAGACCATAGAACGGGAAAAGGATGCCGGAAAAGAGAGGGTACGGACGGAGGGAGTACTTTACAAGACACAGACTTTTTTTGCAGTGGTTGCAGGGCTTGAGAAAAAGCAAAGGGAATACAGGAAACAGGGAAAAACAGCGGAGCAGGCAAAAAAACGATATCTGGAGAAGGCGGAGCGGTGTGAGGAAATAAGACAGGATTTTCAGGAAAAGGAAAGACTGTTTTATGATGCCCAGGCAGGTGTTCTGGCGCAGACCCTAAAGGAGGGAACTCCCTGCCCGGTATGTGGTTCTGTGGAGCATCCCCATCCCGCAGCTGTCCACAGGGAAGTACCCTCCAAGGAGCTGCTTGACGAGGAGAAAAGGAAACTGGAGGCATTTGAAAAGGAAAGAGAAGAGTACAGTATGGATGCCGGAAGACAGGAGGAGAAGCTTAAGCATATGGAGCAGGATATCCGGGAAGAGATAAAAAATCTGTCCGGGACGGCGGCAGACGGTGTTCTGGCATCTGGGGACTTAAGCTTCGCATCCATGGAAGAGCTGAAAAGTTTGGTACAGCGGCAGAAGCGTGTTCTGGAAGAAGAAACAGATTCTTTAAATGCCATGCTGAAGGAGTGTGAACAGCGGGAGAAGATTTATACGGATGCCGCCGGGAAGCTGCCGGAGGTTACAAAAATCCGGGAAGAGCTGGAAAAACAGAGTTTTGAATATCAGGAACAGCAGACAAAGCTTGAAACCTGTCTGGTACAATGGCGGGAACAGCTGGCAGAGCTTACAGAAAGCCTGTTGTTTGAAAATGAACCGGCTGCCAGAGCAGAGCTTACCCGGTTAGAGAAGGAAGAGAAGCATTTAGAAAAGCTGGCGAAGACATCGGCAGAGGCACTTGCGAAATGTGAGAGTGCCTTAAGGGAACAGGAAGGGCAGAAAAAGATACTTATAAAGCAGCTGTCAGCCGGGGGACAACAGGATTTGGAGCTTTTGAAGCAGCAGCGCAGGGAGATTGACGCAGAGCAGAAACGAAAGCAGGGCAGCAAGGAAGACATAGCCTCCCGGTATCAGGCAAATCTGGATATCAGAGACAGGCTCCAACGGGAGTGGAAGCAGTTAGAGGAGACGGAAAAAGGGTATCAGATAATGAAAGCCCTGTCCGATACGGCAAACGGAGGACTGGCAGGCAGAGATAAAATTATGCTGGAAACCTACATTCAGATGACCTATTTTGACAGGATTTTGTCCAGGGCAAATATACGCCTGCTGAAAATGACAGATGGGCAATACGAGCTGGTACGCAAGAAGGGTGCCAGCAACCAGAGAAGCCAGTCCGGACTGGAGCTGGATGTAATGGACCATTATAATGGTTCGGTAAGAGGCGTGCAGACGTTATCCGGAGGGGAATCCTTTATGGCGTCCCTGTCCCTGGCATTAGGACTTTCGGATGAGATTCAGATGGCTGCCGGAGGAATACGGCTTGACACCATGTTTGTGGACGAGGGCTTTGGTTCTCTGGATGATGAGACTCTTTCAAAGGCAATTCAGGTTCTCGGCAGCCTGACGGAGGGAAACCGTCTGGTGGGAGTGATATCCCATGTAACAGAGCTGAAACAGCGCATTGATAAGCAGATTGTAGTTAAAAAAAATTACGCAAAAGGCAGTATGGTCTGCATAGAATAAGCAGGAAGGAGCTGATATGTAATATGAAAAAGCAGGGAATTATTTTTGATATGGATGGAACATTGTGGGATTCTGCAGAAGGGGTGGCACAATCATGGAACTGCATTGTTGCGCAGGAGTATACGCCGGACAGAGTGATTACGGCAGAGGAAATTCAAAGCGTCATGGGTAAAACCATGGATAAGCTGGCAGAGGCGCTGTTTCCGGAGCTTCCGGAGGCTCAGAGGATGGAACTGCTGGAAAAATGCTGTGCATATGAGAATGAATATCTCAAAGAACATGGCGGGATTTTATATGATGAACTGGAGAATACGTTAAAAGGGCTGTATGCAGAATATCCCCTGTATATAGTAAGTAACTGCCAGAGGGGTTACATAGAAGCCTTTCTGGAATACTATGGATTTGGTCATTATTTTGAGGATATAGAATGCTATGGAAATAATGGATTGAAAAAAGGTGACAATATTCGCAGATTAGCGCAGCGGAATGGCCTTACGGATTCGGTTTATGTGGGAGATATTCAGGGAGACTATGATGCCAGCAGAGAGGCAGGAGTAAAGTTTATCCATGCCGCCTATGGTTTTGGCACGGTGGCAGAGGATGTTCCTGCAATCCGGTGTATTGCAGAGCTGCCAGAGCGTGTAAATGAAATCTTTTCGTGAATTGCCTTTATAAAAAATTATAAATTTCCAAATTCACGCATACATTCCTCCTTTTGACAAATACTATGACTATCTTTGGAACGTCCATTGCAATTGTGCAGCGAAAGCCCCTTGCAGGAGATGATGTTCCATTATCTAATTACAATAAATGGAGGAATTGATTCATGAAAGCAACTGGAATTGTACGCCGTATAGACGAGCTTGGACGTATCGTGGTGCCAAAAGAGATTCGGAGAACTCTCCGGATTCGGGAGGGAGACCCGCTTGAAATTTTTACGGATAAAGATGGTGAGATTGTTCTTAAGAAATATTCGCCAATAGGTGAGCTTAGTATTTTTGCCCAGGAGTATGTAGATGCAACAGCACAGATTCTGGGCTGTCCGGTATGTGTGACGGACAGGGACCAGATTATTGCAGTGTCCGGAATGCCTAAGAAGGATTTGATAGGAAAGCCTCTCCATAAGGAATTGGAGGAAGCCATTAATGACCGTGAGGCAATCATGGCGAAAAAAGGTGAGAAAAAATATATCCAGATTACTGGGGAAAATGATGACATCTATGAGGGACAGATTGTCCAGACCATTATCTGTGAGGGAGATGCCATTGGCTCCGTTATTATACTGAATAAGGATGGAAGGACCCCTCTTACAGACACAGAGCGCAAAGCTGCCATTATTGCAGCAAACTTTTTGGGCAAGCAGATGGAGGGTTAAAAATATACAAAATGTAGAAAAAACAAGGGATTTTCCATTTTTTAGCAGAAGGTTAGGATAGAAGAAAAAAGGAAATATGCACAAAAAAATAGTCGGAATATGTAGAAAAACCACAACAGCAAGTAGCAATTTGAATATATTTTGTGGAAATTCATTCTGGAAAATTCTACTATTTTGTACAAAAAAACTAAGAATATGGCTATTTGCTTGACAAATATGGGGTAAACGAGTATAACTACTACTAGGACTTGCCTGTTGGAGGCAAGGTTTTAAAGCAATACTATATAATATTTAAGAGGAGGAACTATTCCTATGAACAAAACAGAGTTAGTAGCAGCTATCGCTGAGAAGACTGAATTATCTAAGAAAGACGCTGAGAAGGCATTAAAGGCTTTCACTGATGTAGTAGCAGATGAATTAACAAAGGGCGAGAAAATCCAGTTAGTTGGCTTCGGTACTTTTGAAGTAGTTGACAGACCAGCTAGAGAGGGTAGAAATCCTAAGACTGGTAAGGCTATGAAGATTCCTGCTTCTAAGGCTCCTAAGTTTAAGGCTGGTAAGGCTTTAAAGGAAGTTGTTAACAAATAATTTGATTTTGTTAAATGTATAAAAGGGCTGTTGCTGAGAGCGACAGCCCTTTTATACGTTTGCTGTACAGATTTTATACGGTTTGGGAAGGAGAATATATGCGGTTAGATAAATATTTAAAGGTGTCCAGAATTATCAAGAGAAGAACTGTTGCCAATGAGGCCTGTGATGCGGGCAGGGTAATGGTAAATGGCAAGGTGGCAAAGGCTTCTGCTGATGTGAAGGTTGGAGACCGGATTGATATTGAATTTGGAAATAAAAGTGTAGCTGTGGAGGTCACACAGATTGCAGATTCCACAAAGAAGGAGGATGCAAAGGATATGTTTAAGTATCTGTAATTCAGTAGCATTTTTCAGTCCTCCCTGTCATAAGATAGGATTACAAGAAAAATTTATCTGGCAGGGAAGGTGATATCATGGAAGAGGCTCGCAATATAAAGGGGCATAAGATTACGTTAAATAACCGTGGTTCAGGGTTGGTTACCGGGGTAAATGCCGTAATTTCCTTTGACCCCAATGAGGTTTTATTAGAGACGGAGCAGGGCGTGCTGTTGATTAAGGGGACAGACTTAAATGTAACAAAGCTCACCCTGGACAAAGGAGAGGTGGAGGTTGACGGAAGAGTAGATTCCTTTACCTATTCCGATTTAAAGCCGGGACTTAAGGGTGAGAACGGATTGTTTAACCGCCTTTTTAAGTAGGTAGCGGCATGGCTGATTTGATATATGACGAGGTGGAGCTGTTTACTGTCTGTCTGCTGCTGGGTGCAGCGTTAGCGGCTGTTTATGATGGAGTGCGAATTTTCAGAATGCTGTTCCGGCATTATGACTGGCTGGTGGATGTGGAGGATTTGGCTTACTGGATTCTGACCGGATGGCTGGTTTTTAAGACCCTGTTTTATTATAACCGGGGCGCCCTCAGGGGCTATGCCTTTCTGGGCTTGTTTCTGGGAGTTGTAGTATATATGCTGACCTTGAGCCGCTTGCTTTTGTTTCTTGCAAAAAAGGCGCTGCCATACTGGAACAGGGTGAAGGGCTGTTTCAAGAAGCCATTTGTTATATTTATGAACTTTCTAAGAAAAGCATTGAAAAATATAGCATCAGAAGTTAAAATGGCAGTGAAGGGAAGATAAGTGTAAGATTAGAAACAGGTGATAGATTGAGTACAAGAAGAAGGAAGAAGAAAAGAAAACAGAACAAAAAGGGATTTTCCGTTATAGTGTTTGTGGTAGTTGTCTTCTGCCTTTGTGTGGGACTGCGGACAGCCGGTTTAAAAAAACAGAGTGCGGAGCTTGCAGAAAAGCAGGAAGCACTGGAAAAACAGATTGACAGTGAAAAACAACGCACCAAGGAGCTGGAAGAGCTTGAAAAATATATGAAGACAAAGAAGTTTGTGGAGGAAATTGCCAAGGAGAAGCTGGGGCTGGTTTATCCCAACGAGATTTTGATTGAGCCGGAAAATAAATGATAATACAGTGTCGTAAGTTGCGTATTGCAGCATCTTAAACTGACAATTTTTGTGCAGAGGCATCTCTATAATTTATCCCACTTTGAATGGGAGGGATGCGTTATGCAATATCGGATAGAAAAAATAGGGATACATATCCTGGCATTTCTGGTGGCAAGATGCCAGCTGTTTGGAATGTATCCTTTTGTTGTTCCTTTTTTTATGGCGGCATATTTACAGGAGCAAAGCTCCATTGGCTTGTTTGTCATGCTGGCGCTGGGAGTTCTCAGCCGGTTGGACATTATGGCAGCAGTAAAATACAGTCTCATACTGCTGATGCTTTTAATTACCCTGAACAGGACGGACAGGCAGAAGATTTTTGAAAATAACTATCAGATTGCTCTGGCATCCGGTGTCATACTTTGGGCTGTAGGCATGCCTTACGGGTATCTGGTCACAGGAAAGGATATCAGCCTGGTTTATGCTCTGCTGGAGGGTATCATTGCGTCCTGCGGCATACTGGTATTTGAGCAGGGCTTTGTGGCGCTGCGTGTGGGAACCAGCCGGATGTTTGCAACCAATGAAAGGTTTGTGGGAGTGTTTTCCCTGCTGGTGGCAGCATTGTTTGGGTGTCCTTTGATAAAATCTCCGGTTAATCTTTTGTTTGTTCTCTGCGGATATCTGCTTTTATATAATACTTACCGGTTTGATGGCAGCGTTGGCATGGCCACGGGCAGTATTACCGGTCTGGTGCTGGCGGTTCAGACGGAGAATATATCATGGTTGGCTGTAATGATTCTTTTGTCCAGCGTCATTGTTGTCCTGCGGGAATTGGGCAGGGCGGGGGTATTGCTTGGTTTTCTGGCGGGGTATATCCTGCTTGGTTTTTTATATGACAGGAGTCTGCTGGCTCCGGATATGCTGGTAAGCGCATTGCTGGTTTTGGCATTGTTTGTGGGGACTCCGGCGAAATGGATGAAGCGGACAGCCCAGTTTAAGGATGGAAAGACCGGGTATTCCCAGGACCTTTTAATGCAGGAGGTCACCAAGAGTAAAATAAATGATTTTGGACAGGCCTTCCTGGCTATGGAAAAAATGCTGGAGCTTCATGAACAGGAGCGCAATCCGTCCATACCAAATGGGCTTAGTAACATGTATTTGAGCGGAGACGGCATTTCTCTGCTGAATGCAGTGGAGTCCCAGAGCAACCGCCTTTTGGAAATGCGGCATAATTTTGTGAGACAGCTGGGGCAGATTGGGGAGATTATAACGTCATTTCAGGGCGAACTGTGGTCGCAGTCGGTGAAAGCAGAGCTGTTTGAAGGAAGAGTTACGGAAAGCTTTGGACGAATCGGCGTTTTTGTCACAAAAGCGGTTTTGGTGAAGAATAAAAATGACATGCTGGAGGTTTATGTGGGCTGTTCCCTGGATAAAGAGCAGGTCGTGACCGGGGACATGCTGGCAGAGCGCATCAGCAGGCTGTTGTCCAAAAGAATGGTCTGTTTAAATCGTGGAGATGATATGGTGGGCAGGGAGGAAAGCCGGTTTTCTTTTGCGGAGGAGGGACATTTTATGCTGACCACCGGTGTGGTGAGAAAGAACCGGGTGGGCGAGGAGCTCTGTGGTGACAATTTCTCTGTGACAAAGGTGGATGTGCAAAAAGCGGTGTTAATGCTGTCTGACGGAATGGGAAGCGGAGAAAGCGCTTACCTGAAAAGCGGACAGATTGTGGAGCTGTTGGAACAGCTTCTGTCGGCAGGCTTTTGCCGGGAGCTGGCGATTGAGCTGCTCAATTCCTTTATCAGCTTTCTTGCAGATGGCAGTATCAGTACAACCCTTGATTTGTCAATGATTGATTTGTATTCAGGAATGGCAGATTTTATTAAGCTTGGGGCTTCCACCACATTTATTAAGAGGAAGGACAGGGTGGAGTGTATCCGCTCCACATCCCTTCCGGTGGGAGTGTTAGAACAGGTTGAATTTGACACCTGCGCCAGAAGGCTTTATCATGGGGATATTATCATTATGATTAGTGACGGCGTACTGGATGGCATTATCTTTGAAAATAAAGAGACTTATCTGGCAGATTTGATTGCATCCGTTAAAACAAATAATGTACAATTAATGGCAGAGTGTATAATGAAGGAAATTGAGACGATGCAGCGGGGAAGCCTGAGAGATGACAGTACCATTCTGGTGACGGGTATATGGGAGCGGTAGACGGTTTTACAGGTGATAGACATGGTTAACAGGGCACATGAGTTTATGAAAGAATATCATATGATAGGGATGGAAGATAGCATAGTTATGGGAATTTCCGGTGGAGCGGATTCCGTAGCTATGCTTTTGGTGCTTTGTGAATTAAAAAAACAGTATAATTTGTCGCTTTTTGCCGTTCATGTCAATCACGGAATAAGGAAAGAGGCACCGGGGGATGCAGATTTTGTAAAAGGTCTCTGTGAGAGGCAGGGAATACCGTTTTATTTGTTTGAAGCAGATATTCCGGCTATGGCAGCCGCACAGGGAAAGACAGAGGAAGAAATGGGACGGGAATACCGGTACCGCTGCTTTTTTGATGTTATGAAGCAGGTGGGAGCGGGTACTCTGGCAGTGGCACACCATAAGGGAGACCAGGCGGAGACGGTGCTGTTTCATCTGGTGCGGGGAACGGATTTGTCCGGTGTAGTGGGAATCCGTCCGGTTAATGAAGGGATGATGCCGGGGGGAGGTTCTGCAATCCGGGTCATCCGCCCTATGCTATGCTTTGAAAAGCAGGAGATTACAAAATGGCTTGAGGAGCGGAAAACCGGCTGGTGTGAGGATGCCACCAATGGAGATAATAGCTATATGCGGAACAAGCTGAGAAACCGGGTTGTTCCGCTTTTAGAGGAGGTAAACAGCCAGGCAGTATCCCATATAGCAGAGTTTGCGGATACCATGGCGGAATATGAGGCGTTTTTCCGGCATATGGCAGAGGAATACCTGGAGGCGAATGTACATTTTACAGGTGAAAAAGGGGATGCCTGCCAGGTGGAGCGCAGCAGCCTCCTTGGAAGGGAGCCTGTATTCGTCCGGGCTGTATTATATGAAATGCTGGTCCGGGTATGTCATATGAAAAAGGATATTACAAGGGAACATATTAAGGCCTTGTATCAGCTGCTGGCAAACCAGAGTGGGAAAAAAGTTGTTCTTCCCTATGGAACAGAGGCTGTCATATCGTATGAAAAGCTGATAATTCGGAAATGCTTTAAGGAGAATTACGGCGCATGGCGGCAGAAGATTTCGTTAACCAATCATTTATTTTTTGGTAAGACGGTTTCCTGGACAGTTTTACTGCCCTTTGGGGGAAGGCTTTTCCTGGAAGTAATAGCAGCTTTGGAAATGTCGGCTGAGGAGAGAAAAAAACTGCTGCAGGATGCGGGAAATTCTAAAAATAACTATACGAAGTTCTTTGATTGTGATACAATAAAAGATACGTTATATATACGGACGGTGGAAAGTGGAGATTATTTTGTGATGAATGAGGCCGGCGGCAGGAAAAAGCTGTCACGGTATTTTATTGATGCAAAAATGCCGAAGGACTGCCGTGAACGTGTAATTGTACTGGCGGTGAACCAGGAGGTATTATGGATATTTGGTGGCCGGAGGTGCGAGAACTTTAAGGTAACGGACGATACGCAATATATTTTAAAGGTGACATACGAAGGAGAGAAGGATGAAGGAGCAGATTAAGGTAATGATTTCCGAGGAAAAAGTAAATGCCCGTATCTGTGAATTGGCAAAGCAGATTAACGAGGATTATGCAGGAAAGGAATTACATCTGGTAATAATTTTAAAGGGAAGTGTATTTTTCGCCTGTGAACTGGCAAAAAGAATTACTGTACCGGTTACTATGGACTTTATGACGGTATCTTCCTATGGGGACGGAATGGTGTCTGCAGGCAAGATTACGGTGAAGAAGGAGCTGGATGAGGATATTGCAGGAAAAGAAGTTTTAGTGGTGGAGGATATTGTGGACTCAGGCAATACTCTGTTCCATCTGAAAAAGCTGCTTCTGGGAAGGAATCCGGCAAGCCTTAAAATTATTACCCTGTTGGATAAACCGGACCGCCGGACGGCAGATATCCAGACAGATTATTGCGGTTTTGAGATTCCGGATGAATTTGTGGTGGGCTATGGCTTGGACTATGCACAGAAATATCGGAATCTTCCATATATTGGAGTAATACAAAATTAAACGTAAAAAGGAGCATAATATGAACAAGAACTTGAAAAGAAGCCTGATTTCATATGTTGTATTTTTTGCACTGATTCTGGGAGTGCTTTACCTGATACAAAGTGGAAATCAGAATGTGGATTTAACCTACACAGAGACGAATTTTATTGAGGATATGGAGAAGGGCAATGTGTTGTCAGTTTATGTCCAGCAGAATGCAGAGGTGCCAACGGGTACGGTGCAGCTGACGATGAAAGACCGCTCTGTGGTTCGTTTCTATGTTACAGATGTGAAGGATTTTCAGGATACCTATAATCAGCTGATGGAGGACAACGATTTAAAGGTTGGTTTTGAAATGAGTGATGTGGTGAGACCGAGCTTCCTGGAAAAAATGCTTCCGTACATTATTGGTTTAGTTGCCATTGTAATCGTAATGATGATGCTTGCTGGAATGCAGGGTTCAGGCAGCGGCGGCGGTGCCATGATGAATTTCGGAAAGAGCAAGGCAAGGATGACTTCAGAGGGGGATAATAAGACGACCTTTGAAGATGTGGCAGGTCTTCAGGAAGAAAAGGAGGATTTGGAGGAGGTTGTTGACTTCCTTAAAAATCCGGGTAAGTACGTAGAGCTGGGAGCCAGAATACCAAAGGGCATTTTGCTGGTGGGTCCTCCGGGAACAGGTAAAACCCTGCTTGCAAAGGCAGTGGCAGGAGAAGCCCATGTACCGTTTTTTACGATATCCGGTTCTGATTTCGTGGAAATGTTTGTAGGTGTGGGTGCGTCCCGGGTAAGAGATTTGTTTGCAGAGGCAAAACGAAATTCTCCATGTATTGTTTTTATAGATGAGATTGATGCGGTGGCAAGAAGAAGAGGCTCCGGTCTCGGCGGCGGTCATGATGAGAGGGAGCAGACCTTAAACCAGATGCTGGTGGAAATGGACGGCTTCTCTGTTAACGAGGGGATTATTGTCATGGCGGCGACGAACCGCGTGGATATTCTTGACCCTGCCATTCTGCGTCCGGGACGTTTTGACCGGAAGATTGCTGTTGGCAAGCCGGACGTTAAGGGAAGAGAAGATATCCTCAGGATTCATACAAAGAATAAGCCGTTAAGCGAGGATGTAAACCTTGGAGAGATTGCGAGGACAACAGCAGGCTTTGCAGGAGCGGATTTGGAAAATCTCATGAATGAATCGGCAATCTATGCGGCGAAGGATGACCGGAAATATATTGTCAAAGAGGATATTGATAAGGCGTTTATCAAGGTTGGTATCGGCACAGAGAGGAAATCCAGACTGGTGCCGGAGAAGGAACGGCAGATTACCGCATACCATGAGGCGGGGCATGCAATTTTATTCCATCTGTTAGAAGGAGTGGGACCGGTTTACACGGTTTCCATTATTCCTACCGGACAGGGAGCTGCCGGTTATACAATGCCGCTTCCGGAGAACGACAATGTGTTCAATACCAAGGGCAAGATTTTACAGGATATTAAGGTAAGCCTTGGTGGACGGATTGCGGAAGAGATGATAATGGATGATATTACAACCGGTGCGTCCCAGGATATTAAACAGGCAACTGCTGCGGCGAGAGCCATGGTTGTGAAATATGGTATGTCAGAGGAGCTGGGTTTAATCAATTACGAAACCGACAATGAGGAAGAAACATTTGTGGGCAGAGATATTGGACACCAGAGAATGCTGGGAGAGCAGACTGCGGCAGCCATTGATAAAGAGGTAAAACGTATCGTAGACGAATGTTATGCACAGGCAAGGGAGATATTAGAGAAAAATGTGGATATTCTTCACAAGTGTGCAAAGCGTTTGCTGGAGAAGGAGCGTATTGACAGGGAAGAGTTTGAGTCCCTTTTTGAAGAGGAAAACACAGGGGCTACAGGATTTTCCTTCGATTTATAGAATAATGCATAACTGGATTTGGTGAAAATGTATTATGGAAAAGGTGAATTTATACAAAATATACAAAAGCGAGATAATTTTGGCAGTTTCTTACAAAAGTCTTTGGCTAAATGCACAAAAGAAATTTAAAAAATAAAAATTGTTTGTGAACACTTTTAGACCAAAATACGTATAATAATACTTGTAACCCCCCCAATACATTATATAGTTTTTTTGCTACACCCCATAAGTAACAAAAAAATACCTTCTCCAGAAAAGGGCAGTCGTTCGTTGGCTGTCCTTTTTACTTTGCGCAGATTTTTTTTCGTTGATATATTTTACAGAATAGGGTAAAATAGGAAACGATATTGACATGGAGGTTTGTTATGGGTTATTCGTTCAAAAGCTATACCAATGCACAGAAAGTACAGGCTTATGTATTTCAGAATAAGCCGGCGATTCGTTCCGATGCATTATTTTGCGATGGTACGGGGGATTATAGAATACCGGCAGAACCGATGCCGGGGGATGAAGTGATATTGAAATTCCGTACTGCAAAGGGTAATGTGGATAAGGTATTTGCCATTTGTGACGGAGAACGGATGGAAATGCGGATAACGGAAACAGATACCGCATTTGATTATTATTCTGTAAAGCTTCCACAAATTCAGAAAGAGAAGATAGAGTATTATTTTGAAATTCAGTCAGGCAACGCTTCCTGTTATTACAATAAAATCGGCGTGCAGACCGAAGTGAATCCTACCTATAATTTCAGCATTATGCCGGGCTTCACCACACCGGGCTGGGCAAAGGGCGCTGTTATTTATCAGATTTATGTGGACCGCTTTTGTAACGGTGATTTGAGCAATGACGTGCTGGACAATGAATATTATTATATTGGAGATACTACCAGAAGGATTACGGAGTGGGATAAATATCCGGACGCTATGGATGTCCGGTGCTTTTATGGCGGTGACTTGCAGGGAGTAATTAATAAGCTGGATTATCTGCAGGATTTAGGGGTAGAGGTGATTTACTTAAATCCGATTTTTGTCTCTCCGTCTAATCACAAGTACGATATCCAGGATTATGATTATGTAGATCCTCATTTTGGAAAAATCGTGAAGGATGAAGGAGAGTGCCTGGCAGAGGGAGATAATGTCAATAAAAATTCTACCCGTTATATTACCAGAGTTACCAATAAGGAGAACTTAGAGGCAAGTAACCGGCTGTTTTGCGAGATGGTAGAGGAGATTCACAGACGGGGAATGAAAATAATTTTAGATGGTGTATTTAACCACTGTGGTTCCTTCAACAAATGGCTGGACAGAGAATTGATTTATGAGAATCAGGAAGGGTATGAAAAGGGAGCTTATCCGGCTGCTGACAGCCCTTACCGCAGCTTCTTTAAATTCTATGATGAAAATGCATGGCCTTATAATGCCAGCTATGATGGCTGGTGGGGGCATGATACCCTGCCAAAGCTGAATTATGAGGATTCGGAAGAGTTATACCAGTATATTTTGAGAATTGGAAAGAAATGGGTTTCTCCGCCCTTCAATGTGGATGGCTGGAGACTGGATGTGGCAGCGGATTTAGGACATTCGGAAGAGTTTAACCACAAGTTCTGGAGAGATTTCCGGAGGGTGGTGAAGGAGGCGAATCCAAACGCAATTATATTGGCGGAGCATTATGGTGACCCATATAACTGGCTGCAGGGTGACCAGTGGGATACGGTTATGAACTATGATGCATTTATGGAGCCGATTACCTGGTTTTTGACCGGGGTTGAAAAGCACTCTGATGAATTCCGTGGCGACTTGCTTGGTAACCCGGATGCATTTATCGGTTCTCTGCGCCATCATATGAGCCGTTTTCACCAGCAGTCCTTAGAGGTTTCCATGAATGAGCTTTCCAACCATGACCATTCCCGTTTCCTGACCCGTACAAACCGCAGGGTTGGGCGTACACATACATTGGGACCGGAGGCGGCAAATGAGAATATTAACAAGGGTGTACTGCGGGAGGCGGTTGTATTCCAGATGACCTGGCCGGGAGCTCCAACTATTTACTATGGGGATGAAGCCGGCATGTGCGGCTGGACGGACCCGGATAACCGGAGAGCATATCCATGGACGAAAGAGGACCGGGATTTGATTTTGTTTCACCGGGATATCATTAAGATTCATAGAGAGAATGATGTATTAAAATATGGTTCCGTAATGTTTCTTCATGGAGCGCATAAGGTTGTGGCATATGGACGCTTTAGCAGGAAGGATAAAATGATTGTTATCCTGAACAATAATTATGAAAAGGTTCAGTTACGCCTTTCTGTGGACCGCCTGGGCATGTTGAATGGGGACACATTGACACAGCTTATGCTGACGACGGAGGAAGGCTATATTATGGAAGCCAGAACCTATCAGGTGGAAAATAATGAGCTGTTTATTGATGTTCCGAGAATTGCCGCAATGGTGCTGAAGGCAGAGTAAAAAAGTGTTGCTTTTTTCGATTAGTTAAGCTATAATATCAAATTGGTTATAGACCATGGATGGATTCCCGAGTGGCCAAAGGGGACAGACTGTAAATCTGCTGCATATTGCTTCGGTGGTTCGAATCCACCTCCATCCATTTCGTGTCAGCCTATGAGACACGATACTCATATTGAGATGCCGGCGTGGCGGAACTGGCAGACGCACAGGACTTAAAATCCTGCGGGACTTATACTCCCGTACCGGTTCGATTCCGGTCGCCGGCATTGAGTACTTAATGAGTTTGAGAGGGTAGTGTGCGAGTGAAAATTAAGAATTGGAAACAAATAGTCTGGGGTTCTTCTCTTTGGATGAAAGTTATCAGTAAATTGGAAATTATATATCCGTTTCTATAAAATGGATACTAGAGTTATTCCAGTATTTTTTATAAACTCTGTCTTGCTGCTCGTCAAAATTTAACTGGTACATACGGAAAGTAACTAATATATCTTTAGGTTGCCATTGTTCTTCGTACGAATATTGATATTTCATTCCGATATTTTTCATCACGCCTCCACTTTGGGGATTGTTGCGGTCATGGGTTGCTGTAATATAAGCAAGCCCATCTTTTTTTACTTGTGTAACCACTGCTTTCCCGGCTTCTGTTATAGTACCCTGGTTCCAAAACTCTTTTCGTAGTCCGTAACCCAAATCGTGGTGCTCTTCCATATCGACATTTATATAACCGATAGGAATGTTATCTTTTTTCAGGCAAACAGCATAGGCATAAGCCTGTGGCTGCGTATATTTTGATGCATATCTTTCCTCGAAAAATAGTTGTGCTTCCTCAAGGCTTTTTAACGGAAACCATGGCAGGAATTTATTGACTTCTTTGTCACTGTAAATTTGGTACATGGCTTCTATATCATTTTCAGTAAACTTCCTTAATATTAAACGTTCGGTTTCAAGTGTTGGTGTATTCATTTCTTTCTCCAATAAATTTCTATCTGTCCCTTGGTTTTCACAAAAATATTATATAGTGAATACTGCCCGTTTTCAAGTACATATAGCGTGACAACTAATTTAAAGTAAAAATCAAAACAGTTTAATAAAATTTAATTAAAATTAAGTAAAAACCCTTGTGTTCTCCTGGGAAATGTTTTAGAATAGCCACAACTAAATGGCGATACATACAGGTAAAACAGCCGGATAATAATTTTAATAGAAAGTAGGAATGGTTATGGCTATCATTTATAATGAAGAAAAACAGGTTTTTGGATTGCAGACACCGCATGCCACCTATATGATGGGGCTGGCAGACGGAAAATATTTAGGGCATATTCATTTTGGAAAGAAGATTGAAAGCCTGGACGGAGCGTATTTGCTGAGGACGGAAGAGCCTCCTTACGTTCCCTCTGAGAATAAGAGGGAGAAGTGTTCTTTTCTGGATTCCTTTCCGATGGAGTATTCCTTCGGTGGTGTGGGAGACTACAGAGAGAGCTGCGTGGAGGTGCGGAATGCGAAGGGATACAGAGGATGTGAGTTTGTCTATAAATCTCATGAAATAAAGCCGGGTAAACCGAGACTTTTCGGGCTCCCGGCAACCTTTGGGACACCGGATGCCTGCGAGACCCTGGAAATCACTATGGCGGATGAGGTGCTGAAGCTGGAAATGCTTCTCTCCTATAGTATTTTTGCGGATTCCGATGTGGTGGCAAGAAGTGTACGGTTTAAGAATATGGGAGAAGAACCGGTTTATCTGGAAAAAGCCTATAGTGCCTGTCTGGATATGGATGACAGGGGATTTGAAATGCTGTCACTTCACGGCTCCTGGGCAAGAGAACGGCAGATGGAGAGGAGAGCCCTGGGACATGGCAGGCAGATGGTGTCCTCTGTAAGAGGGGAATCCAGCCATCAGGAACACCCGTTTTTGGCGCTTTTGACACCGGGGACGACCCAGGAGTCTGGCGAAGTGTATGGAATGCACTTTGTGTATTCCGGCAATTTCCTGGCACAGGCAGAGCTGACCCAGTTTGATACGGTGCGGATGACCATGGGGATTCATCCCTATAATTTTGAGTGGAAATTGAATCCGGGGGAGAAATTTACGGCACCGGAGGTTATCCTGGTGTATTCGGATAAGGGGCTTGGCGGTATGACCAGAACCCTTCATGACCTTTACCGCAATCATTTAATCCGCAGTCCGTATTTACATAAGAAACGCCCGGTTCTGATTAATAACTGGGAGGCGACTTATTTTGATTTTGATACGGATAAGCTTCTTGCGATTGCCAGGGAGGCGAAGAAATGCGGCATTGAAATGCTGGTTATGGATGACGGCTGGTTTGGAAAACGGAATGCTGACAATTGTTCTCTTGGGGATTGGCAGGTGAACAGCGATAAGCTGCCGGGAGGTCTGGCTGATTTGGTGGAGCAGGTGAAGGACATAGGCTTGTCCTTTGGAATCTGGTTTGAGCCGGAGATGATTTCGCCGGATTCCAATCTTTACCGGGTACATCCGGATTATGCCATACAGATTCCGGGTAGAGAGGCGTCAGAGAGCAGACAGCAGTATGTGCTGGATTTATCCCGGCAGGAAATTGTGGATTATGTATATGAAATGGTTGCGGGAGTGCTTAGAAGTGCAGATATATCCTATATAAAATGGGATATGAACCGCCAGCTCAGTGATATGGGAAGCTTTGCCTTGGAAAATGACCGGCAGGGAGAGCTGTTTCACCGCTATGTGCTGGGCGTTTATCAGCTTCAGGAAAGGCTTGTTACAGAATTTCCGGGGCTTCTTCTGGAAAACTGCTCCGGAGGCGGTGCCCGGTTTGACCCGGGAATGCTGTACTACAGCCCGCAAATCTGGTGCTCGGATGATACTGACGCCGTGGAACGGCTGCGCATCCAGGAGGGAACGGCGCTGCTGTATCCTTTGTCTTCCATCGGCGCACATGTAAGCGACTGCCCGAACCATACAGTTGGCAGGGTGACGCCCTTTGAGACCAGGGGACATGTGGCGCTGGCAGGCACCTTCGGCTATGAGCTGGATATAACCCAAATACCGCAGGAGGAGCGTCTGGCGATAACGGAACAGATAAAGCTTTATCATAAATATAATGATATGGTGCGGGAAGGGGATTATTACCGGATTGCTTCCTTTCGGGAGAATCATACCCATGACTGCTGGCAGGTGGTGCGAAAAGATAAAGGGGAAGCGCTGGTAACCTATGTACAGGTGATGGGAGAGGCAAATTATCACAGCCGGCGCATTTTCCTTCAGGGACTCTCGCCGGAGGCAGGGTACTGTCTGGAGGAGACGGGGCGAGAATATACCGGAGAAATGCTGATGCATGGTGGTTTTCTGGTACAAAGACCATGGGGAGATGCACAGAGCAGATTATACCACTTTATCAGAGTGGACGAGGAGGCGTAAGCCTCCTTTTCTTTTGCAGAGATGGTTTTGCTACTGGATTCGCTTTTTCCGGTACAGAGCCGGGGTTGTGCCATTTTCTCTTTTAAAAAGCTGGATAAAATAGTTTACATTTTCAAACCCTACCCGCCAGCTGATTTCGTTAACCTGTAAAGAGGTGTTCTGCAAAAGCTCCTTTGCGTGTTCTAAACGGATACTGTTGATATATTGCAACGGCGTAGTCTTTAAATATTTTTTAAAATCCCGGCAAATCTGATATTTATTAATATGAAAGCGTCCGGACAATTCATCCAGGGAAAAATGCTCCGCATAGCCTGTGTCCAGGGTTTCCTTGAGCTGGATAAGCCAGGAGGGCATACCGGTATCATTGTAGGTGTCCTGACAGACGCAGAGAAGATGGGTTAAAATTTCGGTTAACAGCTTGGCATTTGTCAGTTCGGGATGGTTAAAATTCTGCAGGATGATTCTTGTAAACAGCTGTGGGAACAGGGAGACCTCTGGAAGACGGATTACAGGGAGTGCAATCTGTGTATAAATATCATAATAATAAGGAACCGGATAGCCGTCAAAAAACAGAGTCTGGAATTTCCAGGGGGTGGAACAGTGCAGGGTATATTCCCTGCGGCAGTCAATGAAAAGGAGGCTGCCTGCGGGAATGGGATAGGAGGCATCTTGGTATTGAAGAATGGCGCTGCCGGAAAGAGAGTATATGAGCAGGTAGGAATGGAAATTCTGCTGTGTATAGTGGGCGTTGGCTGGAAAGGAAGTAGTTCCGGCTGCTTTTAAGTAAATTAAATGCTCCGCTGCCTGCATGCTGTAAGAAATGGAAGGCGGCAGAAAATCGGCAAGGGTTTTACCCTTCACGGAAACGGATTGGGAGGAAAGGGTATGTAAAAAGGTATTTTCAAAGCTCATAACAGATATTCTCCTTTATGCTTATATAGAAACATTGTGATATTCATGTCCGTTGCTTTCACAGTTAATTGTAACTTTTTGTTTATTATTAATATAGCAATAATGAATTATTATGTCAATATTAATATATAGTGTGCCGAAATATTGAAAAAAACAAGAAAAAAATAATTAATAACCATGATAATTAAGGTTAAAAAGAGTAAAAAATAAAAGTGAATTATATAGACGAGTTAGGTTAATGAGAAAAAATCGTACAAAATATGACGAAAATTTCTGAATGAATGGAAAAAATGCATAAATATATCAATAATAATATATAAAACGCAATTTTAAATGATGACTTAAATATAAAAATATATTAAACTTAATTTAAGCAAAAAGTTGCTGGACATAAACATGTTAAAAAGGAAAAGGAGGATTTTACATGAAACTGAAAAAGGTAATGGCAATGGCTATGACAGCCGCCCTTGGATTATCCCTGGTGGGATGTGGCGGCGGAGACACCACAGAAAGTGGAGATACTACTGAGAAAAAGGCAGAGTCTTCTACAGGGGGAGAAGAAGCATCAGGAGACTTAACCTACGGTTCTATTAAGCTTGGTGAGGATTACACAGACCTGACAACGACTATTAAGTTCATTCACCATAAGACAGACCGTGAAGAGGATGGAACAATGGCTGACCTGATTGCCAAGTTCAATGAGGTTTATCCAAACATTACAGTTGAGACAGAAGGTATTACCGATTATGCAGAGGATGCGCTGCTTCGTCTTTCCACAGGAGACTGGGGCGATGTAATGTTTATTCCTGCAATTGACCAGGCTGAACTTTCTACATACTTTATTCCATATGGCACAACAACAGAGATGGCTGAGTACATTAATTTCCCGGAGCAGTGGAAGCAGGATGGTAACTGCTATGGTATCGGTTATATGGGTAATGCACAGGGTCTCTTATACAATAAGAAGGTATTTGAGGATGCAGGCGTAACAGAACTTCCTAAGACTCCGGATGAATTTATCGAGGCATTAAAGGCAATTGACGAGAAGACAGATGCGATTCCTTTGTATACCAACTACGCAGCAGGCTGGACCATGGGTGGCCAGTGGGATGCATTTCTTGGAGCGATTACAACAGGTGATGAGACATGGTTAAACCAGAAGTTTGTTCACACTGCTGAGCCTTTTAAGGACAATGGTGATGGAACAGGCGCTTATGCATTATACAAGATATTATATGATGCGGTTTCACAGAAATTAACTGAGGAAGATTATACAACAACTGACTGGGAAGGCTGTAAAGCTATGATTAACAACGGCGAGATTGGCTGTATGGTACTTGGTTCTTGGGCAATTGCACAGATGAAGGCTGCAGGCGACCATCCGGATGATATCGGATATATGCCATTCCCTATCACTGTAAATGGTGTTCAGTATGCAACGGCAGGTCCTGACTACTGCTATGGTATCAGCGCAGATACTTCAGAAGACAACCAGAAGGCTGCTATGGTATTTGTTAAGTGGATGGTTGAAGAGTCTGGCTGGTGTGAATTAGAGGGAGGATATCCAATCTCTAAAACAGCTGAGACAACCTTTGACTTCAGCAGTGCAACAATTGTTGAGAATGCTCCTGCATTAGAGGGTGAAGAAGACTTCATGAACGACATGAACTCAGAAAGTGAGCTTTCATTTAATGCTGGTGGTGATGCTAAGGTTCAGGGCATCGTAGAGGCAGCAGCTACAGGTTCTAAGACATTTGATGAAATTATGGCTGAGTGGACTGAGAAGTGGCAGACAGCACAGAAGAATTTAGGAATTGAGGTAACCGAGTAATCTGAATTCGCGCTTCTTTGGATTGGTGAATATTGAGTCAGGGAGAGTGCTTCTCCTTGACTCAAATTAACTAAGGAAATGTTGTGCAGATTTGAGGAGGAAGCTATATGAAAGAAGAAAAGAAGGAAAAAAAGAAAGAGAAAACTTCTTCGGGATGGTTATCCAGCAGAAAAGGCCAGAAGGTTTTAGTAATGATTGCCTTTATGACAATTCCTCTGCTGCTCTTGTTTGTGTTTACCTATCTCCCTTTTGCAGAGATGGTGGGATACAGCTTTTACAGAATGAAATATGTGGGCGAAAGGACATTTGTTGGACTTCAGAATTATATCAGCGTATTTCAGAGAGATGACTGTTTTGGAGCGTTAAAGCTTAGTTTATATTACATGTTAGGCTCGATTATCCAGCTTGCATTATCCTTGTATCTGGCTACAATATTGAGCTTTAAAGTAAAGGGTGGAAATATCTTTAAAGGATTTATGTTCTTCCCTTATCTAATCAATGGTATCGCAGTTGGTTTTATTTTTAAATTTTTCTATACCAGAGGCTTTGTGTTTGATACGGTATTACAGTGGTGTGGCTTCGATTTGGAGAATCTTCCATACTGGTTAATGGACCAGAGTATCAATAACTTTTCGCTGGTGGGAACCTCGGTGTGGCGTTATTTTGGACAGAATATGGTACTTTTCATCGGTGCGATTATGTCGGTGGATGGAGATTTGTATGAGGCAGCCATGCTGGACGGTGCAAATAAATTCCAACAGTTTATTTACATAATCCTGCCTAATATCAAGACCATCGTTGTGTTGAATGTAATCTTATCTATCACTGGTTCGCTGAGTGCATTTGAGCCGCCTTATGTTATTACGGATGGTGCAAATGGAACCGGTACCTATTTTGTAATCATGCATCAGATTGCACATACACAGCAAAAGGTAGGTCTGGCGTCGGCCATGGCGGTTATCTTGTTGATTATCATATTGTTTGCGACCCTGCTGCAAAAGCTGTTCTTTAAATACGTGTTCCGGGATTCGGAGGACGATGGATATGGGAACTCGGCGGGTACCGTGCAAAAATTAGAAGCGAGGTGAGACAGGAATGAATGGAAAGAAAATATCAAAATTTGTTGTAACCTTTTTGAAATACCTGTCACTTGTATTCTTTTCCTTTGTTGCAGTGCTGCCGATTATCTCCTGTGTGATTACAGCGTTTAAAACAGAGACGGAATATCAGCAGACCAATGTTATGACCCTGCCGGAGAGCTGGTTGAATTTTGATAATTTTATTCAGGCGTTTCAGAAGGCAAATATGGGGCTTGCGTTTAGAAATTCAACAATTATCCTGGTTGCGGTTCTGCTTGTATCCACATTGGTGGGGACACAGCTTGCATATGTGTTAAACCGCTTTAAGTTTCCGGGTAATGGTCTGATTCGTAACCTGTTTTTGTTTGCAACCTTACTGCCGGGTATTGCAATGCAGATTGCTGTATATGAGATTATGTTTAAGCTGGGCTTGATTAATTCACTGGTTGGATATATCATTATGCAGTGTGGTACAGATGTTATTTCCATCTATATCTACATCCAGTTTTTTGAAAATATACCGGATTCCCTGGATGAATCAGCCATTGTGGACGGTGCAGGCTATTTTACGATTTTTTATAAGATATTGCTGCCATTGTTAAAGCCGGCAATCGTTACCAGCTGTATTTTAAAGGGCGTAGGTGTGTATAACGAATACTATTGTGCAAATTTGTATTTGCAGAATAAGAAATTGTATCCGACGGTTGCAACGTCCCTATATACCTTTGTAGGCCCGCTGGGCAGCAAGTATAACTTAATCTGTGCAGGCGTTATTATATCTCTTCTGCCGGCGCTGATTGTGTTTATCTGCTGCCAGAACCGCATTTACAGTGGACTGACCTCCGGCGCTGTCAAGGGCTGATGGATAGGCGTAACAAGCCGTATTATAAAGAATGATTATAGAAACGGACGCAGTTTGTTGCGTCCGTTTTTTAAAAAACAGTAAGGTTTCTGGTTGATACAGGTAGTTAAAATGGAGTGGTATGGTATGAGCAGTTTTTTTACAGCGGATAACTTGTGGAATCGTATTTTGACTAAGGTGTTTGACCTTTGTCTGCTGAATCTTCTGACCTTTTTTTGCTGTGTGCCAATTGTAACGGTGGGAGCATCCTTTACAGCGATGTATGCGGTAATGATGAAGATGGCAAAAAATGAGGAGGGACCGATTATCAAATCCTTTATGAAGGAATTCAAATCCAATATCAGGGGTTCCTTTGGAGGATGGCTGTTAATTTTGGTGGGATTTATTCTGCTGTTAGTTGATTTGGCTCTTTGGACACAGAATGAGGTGGAATACAGAAGTCTGTTTTATGGACTTACGGTTGCCATGGTTTTGGCGCTATGTGCCTTTGCGGACTGGTATTTTGCAATCCGCGCCAAGTTTGAAGAGACCTCCGGCTCTGCCTTGAAAAATGCAGCCAAGTTTGAACTGGTGTATCTGCCGGTAAGTGTGCTGATGGGTGCTTATACAGTGGGTATGGTGTTTCTGCTGCTGCATTTTCCGATGCTTGCCGCATTAGTTCCGCTGGCAGGACTGGCTTTTTTAGAATACCCGAAGGCTATTTATATCAGGGGAAAATTTGACCGCTATATTGAAGAAAATGAGCTGGATATCCCTGTGGAAGAAGAGGAGGAAGAGGCCGAAAAAGAAGCAGAAGCGGATGAAACAGCAGAGCCTTTCGGATTGAAACAACGGTTCCGGTTATGGAAGAAGGCGGAAACGGAAAAAATGGCAGGAATGACGGGAAGGGAAAAATGGGATTATATCCTCACCTATTACAGGGCGTGGCTGCTTACCATTGTCCTCGTGATTGCAGCGGCTGCCGGGGCTGCCTGTCATTTTGTTTTTAACAACGCAAAATGCGGCTTTTCCTGTGCTCTTGTAAATGGCTATATGGAAAAAGGGGATACTGTTTTTTCGGAAGAGCTGGATGATTATTTTGCATTTCAGCCCCGGAAAGAGTATGCCTATTTTGATACGGAATACCAGATTGCCTATCCAGGGGTGGAAAATGAGGCGGCAGATACCAGCTTTTATGAGAAATTTTTTCTGAATATCCGGACAGGCTCCCTGGACGCCGCGATTGTACCGGAGAGCTTTCTGGAGTATTGCAATACAGTAGAACGTGTTTTTTACGATGTGGCAGAGGTGCTCAGCCAGGAACAGCTTAAGGTGTGGGAACCATATTTTGTGACAGGGAAAGACGAAGAGGGGAATGAGTATACATGTGGAATTGATATCAGCCACCTGGAATTTTTGGAAGAGGAAAATATTACCTTTGTAAATGGGAATGCAGGGGAGGCTGTTATTCTAACCTTTCCCTGTAACGGTCAACATAAGGAAAAATGTCAGGAATTTTTGGAGCTTCTGGAGCAATATGAAAATGAAAAATAAGTTATAAAGAAAGCCTTTGTTATTTTTCCGTTCATTTGTATAAAAATTCATAAAAAAAAGATGAAAAATTATGAACTGTGTCTATATATTTCTTTGAATGGTGGTGCTATGATTAGTAGCGGATAAAATACCGCTTATAAAAGAGCGGTACTGGAAGTAGGAGGATATATGAAATGGCGATGGCGCAAATTTTAGCAGTTCTTATTTTCATCGCAATGTTTGTTCTCATTGTAATGGATAAGATAGAGAGACAGGTCATTACACTGGTATGCGGACTGTTGACGCTGGTGCTGGTGTTCGGACTGGGAATGCACAGCATGAATGCAGTCATAGAAACATTGAATCTGCGCAATATTTTTACAGTGCAATTCTGGTATGCGGCAGGGGCAGCAGAGGAGTCTTCCTCTGGTATCAACTGGGCTACCATTATTTTTATTGCCGGAATGATGATAATGGTGGAAGGCATGGCAAAGGCCGGATTTTTCCAATGGCTTTGTATGAAGCTTGCGAAGCTGGTGAATTATAAGCCGGTTCCGCTTTTTATTGCATTTATGGTAATGTCTGCAATACTGGCAATGTTTATTGACAGTATTACGGTAATTCTGTTTTTGGCGGCAGTTACGGTGGAGCTGTCAAAGCTTTTGAAAATTGACCCTGTTCCCATGATTCTGTCGGAGATTTTTTGTGCAAACCTGGGTGGTTCTGCAACCATGTGCGGCGACCCGCCGAACATTATTATTGGAACCTCGCTTGGTTATTCCTTTGCAGACTTTCTGACGAATACAGGTGCTATTGCGGGAATTTCTTTAATTGTGGTAATTGTATATTATTATCTGGTATTCCGTAAGGAATTAAAGCAGGAATCCGGCAATGCGGTTGACCCGGCTACTCTTCCGGACCCAAAGGAGGCAATTACCAATAAAAGGGATTTTATTGTGAGCAGCGTTATTTTTGCATGTGCTGTTCTTATGCTGGTGACCCATGCACAGACGGGTCTTACCGTTGCCTTTATTGGTACAGTCATTGCAATTGTCACGTTGATTGCAGCCGGAAAAGGTGCACTGGAGCTGTTGAAAAAGGTGGATTATAAGACGCTTTTATTCTTTATTGGATTGTTTATGGTGGTAGGCGGACTGGAGCAGACCGGTATTCTGGAGGTAATTGCCGGCTTTATTGGAGATGTCAGCGGCGGTAACCTAAAGACAATGGTTGCTATTATCATCTGGGTTTCTGCAATTGCCAGTGCTTTTGTGGACAATATTCCGTTTGCGGCAACTATGATACCGGTTATTAAGAGCCTTGCGGCAACTACCGGTGTGGATTTGTCGACCCTGGCATGGGCACTTTCCATGGGTACGGATATTGGCGGAAGTGCAACTCCGATTGGAGCCTCTGCTAATGTAGTGGGTACCTCTGTGGCTGCCAAGAACGGTCATCCGGTTGGATGGGGAAGATACTGTAAAACGTCAGCCCCGGCAACCATTATTGTTGTTTTGATTTCTATGATTTTCATATTTGTGCGTTATTGCTGATGAAGAAATTCCGATATATGAGTATCATGTAAGGATGATTGTACGGAAAAGAGTTTTAACATTATTTTCATGAAAATTATGTTAAAGCTCTTTTTTTGGTGGCAATTTATGGGAAAAAACGGTATAATGAATTTATAAATAAGGAAATGGGCACGGAATGAAGTGTGACAGGCATTAAGAATAATGATTGAAGGAGGGCAACGGTATGGAGAAACAAATTATCATTTCAATCAGTCGTGAGTTTGGCAGCGGTGGACGCCAGATTGCAGAGAAGGTTGCGGAGGATTTGGGGCTTCCGCTGTATGACAGGAACCTTTTAGACGCTATTGCGGAAGAAAAGGACATTAATGCGGAGCATCTGCAAAAATTTGATGAGAAACCAAGAAACCTGATTCTTTCAAGAAGCGTAAGTGGACATTCCAATTCTATGGAGGAGAATATTGTGAAGATGCAGTTTGAGTATCTTCAGAAAAAGGCGGACAGCGGCGAGTCCTTTGTGGTGCTTGGACGGTGCGCAGAGACTGCTTTAAAGGGCAGGGATGGACTGGTTTCTGTTTTTGTTCTGGGAGACAAGGAAGAGAAGCTGACACATGTGAAGGACAAGTACCAGCTGTCTGACACAGAGGCGACCCTTAAGATGGTGCGGCATGACAAAAAGCGGAAAATGTATCACAACCAGTATTCGGATTTTAAGTGGGGAGACTCCAGGGGTTATGACCTGTGTATTAACAGCAGCAGGCTGGGAATTGAAAAAACGGCTGCAATGATTGAAAATTATGTAAAAGAAAGAATATAAAATAGTAATCGGGATGTCATTTTCGGACATCCCGATTTTTGCATATTATGCTGAAAAAGATTGTGCAATTTGTACAAGCGGATTGAAAATACGACAATTAGTGACAAACGCTGTAGAAATATGTTCTTGCTTTTTACTGGGAAGTGATTTACAATAACACAAGATGTTGTGTCAGAGGTAGAATTCTGACACATTATTTGCGTATACAGTAAGTCGGGGAAAGTCGGGAGTGGCAAGGGGCCGGTCTGGCTGCCGGAAGCAGTGAAAGAGGGAAAGAATATGAGAATTATTAAGCGTAGTGGAACAGAAGTGGCATTTGATATCACAAAGATTGTTGCAGCAGTAGAAAAGGCAAATAAGGAGGTTGTGGAGACAGACCGCCTTTCTTTAGAGCAGATAAAGGAGATTGCAAAGAAGGTTACGCTGACCTGCAGCAGCATGAACCGTACCTTCAGTGTGGAGGAAATCCAGGATTTGGTTGAGAATGAGATTATGGAAATGCAGGCATTTGAGGTGGCGAGAAAATATATTACCTATCGCTATAAGAGAGCTCTTGTCCGTAAGGCAAATTCCACAGATGAGCAGATTTTAAGTCTGATTGAGTGTAATAATGAAGAAGTCAAGCAGGAGAATTCTAACAAAAATCCGGTTGTTAACAGTGTACAGCGGGATTATATGGCAGGTGAGGTAAGCAAGGATATCACAAAGCGGTTTCTGCTGCCGGAGAAGATTGTAAAGGCTCATGAAGAGGGAATTATCCATTTTCATGATTCGGATTATTTTGCCCAGCATATGCATAACTGCTGTCTTGTAAATCTGGAGGATATGCTGCAAAACGGAACGGTTATCAGTGAGACAATGATTGACCGTCCTAAGAGTTTTTCTACCGCCTGTAATATTGCAACCCAGAGTATTGCCCAGATAGCAAGCTCCCAGTATGGCGGGCAGAGTATAACCCTTTCCCATCTTGCGCCTTTTGTGGATGTCAGCCGTAAGAAATATCTTAAGATGGTAAAGGAAGAGTATGATGCCGCAGGACTTCAGATTGACGACAGCCAGATTGCCAGCATTGCAGAGCTGCGGGTAAGAGAAGAGATTAAACGCGGTGTGCAGATGATTCAGTATCAGGTTATCACTTTGATGACAACCAATGGACAGGCGCCATTTGTTACCGTATTTATGTATTTAGATGAGGTTCCGGAGGGAAGGACAAGGGATGACCTTGCTCTTGTGATTGAGGAAATGTTAACCCAGAGGATTTTAGGAGTTAAAAATGAAAGGGGTGTGTATATTACACCGGCATTTCCGAAGCTGATTTATGTATTAGAGGAAGACAATGTCAGGGAGGGAAGTAAGTATTGGGCGCTTACCCAGCTGGCGGCAAAGTGCACTGCAAAGCGTATGGTGCCGGATTATATTTCTGAGAAAGTAATGAAGAAGCTGAAGAATGGCAGCTGTTATCCCTGCATGGGATGCCGTTCCTTCCTCACCGTTTACCATGATGAGAGCAACAGACCGAAGTTTTATGGCCGGTTTAACCAGGGTGTGGTAACCCTGAATCTGGTTGATGTGGCCTGCTCTTCAAAAGGGGATATGGAGCAGTTCTGGGATATATTAGATGAGAGATTACAGCTATGCTATGAAGCGCTGATGTGCAGGCATAACCGCCTGAAGGGAACTCCTTCTGATGTTGCCCCGATTTTATGGCAATATGGAGCGCTTGCCAGATTGAAAAAGGGAGAAACCATTGACAAGCTGCTCTACGATGGCTATTCCACCATTTCTTTAGGCTATGCCGGACTTTGTGAATGTACTCGTTATATGACAGGTCTTTCCCATACCAATCCGGAGGCAACGCCGTTTGCATTAGAGGTTATGCAGAGATTAAATGATGCCTGTGCAAAATGGAAGGCAGAGACAAATATTGACTTCAGTATTTACGGAACGCCGCTGGAGTCTACCACTTACAAATTTGCAAAATGCCTGCAGAAGCGGTTTGGCAAGATTGAGGGCGTGACGGATAAGAACTATATTACAAACAGCTATCACGTTCATGTCACAGAAGAAATTGATGCCTTTAAGAAGCTGACCTTTGAGTCTAAGTTCCAGGAGCTGTCTCCGGGAGGGGCTGTCAGCTATGTGGAAGTACCGAATATGCAGAACAATATTGATGCGGTTTTGTCGGTTATGCAGCATATTTATGATAATATTATGTATGCAGAGCTGAATACCAAAAGTGATTATTGCCAGCAGTGCGGTTTTGATGGGGAGATTCAGATTTCCTCTGATAAAGAGGGAAAGCTAATCTGGAGATGTCCGAATTGTGGAAATACCGACCAGGACACCATGAATGTGGCGAGACGTACCTGTGGTTATATCGGAACCCAGTTCTGGAATCAGGGACGTACCCAGGAGATTAAAGAAAGAGTACTGCATTTATAAGATAGAACGGAAAAAAGCTGTCATGGATTGTATTCTGAGAGAAAAACAATCCATGACAGCTTTTTCATTGCCGAGAATTAAGCTAAAACAGTTACGTTTACTGCCTGTGCACCCTTAGCACCCTGCTCAATATCAAATGTTACGGACTGGCCTTCCTCCAGAGTCTTGAAGCCCTCTGCAACAATGCCAGAAAAATGTACGAATACATCCTCGCCAGTTTCGCTGTTGGTAATGAAACCGAATCCTTTAGTTGAATTGAACCATTTTACTGTACCTTTGTTCATGAAAAGTACCTCCTTTTTTGTTATTGTATCATAGAGGTAATCTGAATACCAAAACATAGCGAGAGTGTTGGTATCTTTTAACGCTTTATTAATACACGCATAGTGTAGCATTATTAAAAATGGAAGTCAATGGAAAAGAAAGTAAAATTTTTTCAATTTATTAAAAAATATTTTACATACTTCACAATATTTTATAAAATTCATTGAAGAAATGCTTGATTTATAGTATTATATATACATCTATGTATTTTTGGGGACTTTTATGGAAAAGCTTGGATAATATTTTAGATTGATAGACGGAAAAGCGAATTGTTTTAGAGTATTTATAGAGAGCAGAATGGAGTATTACAAATGAAAAAGCGTATTATATTAGCTGGTTTGTGTATAGGATTGATGGCTGTGCTTGCCGGATGCCAGAAAAAATATTATGGCAAGGGGATGCCCTTTGAGATGAGTACCTCCGAGCTGCCAGGATATCATAACGATAATATTGCAGCTTTAAGTGCGGATAATTATGAGAGATTTATGCATGCGAGCTATATCCGGGTTGTCGATAAATTTGGAGAACTGCAAAAAATTAAAATAAGTGCAAATATTAAACGCCATGAGTGGGATTTTGCAAATCTGGATAGCAGCGGTCTGCTTAAGAATTATGTAGAGGCTGATGGCTCGGTTAAGAAGGTTGGAATTGATGTGTCAGAGCATCAGGGCGCTATTGACTGGGAACGTGTGGCGGGGCAGATAGATTTTGCAATTATTCGTCTGGGCTACAGGGGATATACCAATGGTAATATTGCCATGGATGCATGGTATTCTTCTAATATGGCAGGGGCGGCAGAGAATAATGTGCCGGTAGGTGTGTATTTCTATTCCCAGGCAACCAGCTATGAGGAAGGTGTGGAGGAAGCCAATTTTGTGTTAAGCAATCTTGGAGAGTATAATCTGGCTTATCCCATTGTTTTAGATAGAGAGGACCCGATGCAGGATGATGCCCGGACCAATAATTTATCGGTGGAGGAGCATACCCAGGCGGCATTGGGATTTCTGGAGACGATAGCTGCTTCCGGTCACAAGGCTATGATGTATACGAACCGGACATATTATGCGTTATATCTGGATTTGGAAAGGATTTACCAATATCCGATATGGTTTGCGCAATATGCAGATGAACCGGACTGGCCGTATGAATTTTCTATCTGGCAATATACAGAAAGTGGTCAGATACCGGGTATTTCCGGTCAGGTGGACTTGAATCTGGAAATGAAGCCGGCAGAGTGATATGAGAAGAGGTTGGGGAGATGATAAATGTGCAATGGAATATAGATTTTGAGCTGAGCGCATTGGTGATTTTGTTTGTGATTGGATATCTTCAGATATCCGGGCACTATGTTCCGATTAGGCGAAGCCGGATTTTTATAACTATTATAATTGGAGAAATACTCACAGTTTTTTGTAATCTGATTTCAAAAGGGGTGCTTTATTATAAAGGTGCCGGGACATATAATCAGATTCAGCCGGTTATTGATGTGTATTATGCGTTACAGTATGGCACTGCAATATTGATTATGGCATATCTGGTTGCGTGGACTGGCAGAAGTCTGAAAAAAGACTGGCCGGGGTTCCTCTTTTTTATGATACCGGTAGTTGTCTATGGAGAGGAGATTATCCGTAATTTTGCTGTTCATCATTTATACCGATATGACAGCGGATGTGGTTTTCTTGAGACCTCGTCCGTTAATATTTTGAATGGTGTTGCGGTTTACTGTATGCTGTATGGGTTGATTTACTGTGTAATGCATGCCAGGTTTAATTCCTTTGGTAAGCTGACCACCATTGCAATACTTGGTCTGGTTACCGGGATTGCGGTTTTTGTACAGTCAGCAATAGAGCAGGTTGTATTTATTGATTTTGTGGTTTCCATTGCTTTGCTGATTCTGTATTCTGTAGCGCAAAATTCATCAGAAATTCTGGACCATAACACCCAGGTATTAAACCGAAATATGTTGGATGAGTTAATAGAAGCGGAGATTTTAGCGGAGCGCAGATTTGATTTGGTGGTGCTTGCACTGGATGATTTCAAATTTGTAAACAAAACCTTCGGGGTGGCAGTGGGCGATATGATGCTGATACAGGTAGGACATTTTCTTTCTACATTAACAGGAAAAGGAAATGTGTTCCGGTACGGCTCGGACCAGTTTGTACTGCAGCTGCGCCGGGGAGAGAGGGATTGTAAAGAGGTGCTGGATTTGATTCAGGAGAGATTCCGCCATCCCTGGATAACGAAGACCGTGTCGGTGATGATGACTACCACCATCAGCTGTGTGTCCTGTCCGGAGGATGGAAACCAGCTGGAATCCATTATAGATGTAATTGACTATTCTGTTTTGTCGGCTAAGAAGAACGGAAAGGGCAATGTAGTCTATGCAAGGGATATGGATTTATTTGCACTCCGGAAGGAAAAAGCAATTGAAAAGGCAGTAGAAAAGGCAATTGAACAGGATACGCTGGAGGTACATTACCAGCCGATTTTTAATACAGAGAAACAGTGCTATACATCTGCGGAGGCCCTTGTCAGAATACACGATGACCTGCTGGGCAATATTTCGCCGGAGGTTTTTATTCCGATTGCAGAGAAAAATGGCTCCATTGTTAAAATGGGAACCATGATTTTTGAAAAGGTGTGCCGGTTTATTTCTGAGCATAATCTTAAGGATACCAGTATCGAATACATAGAAGTGAATGTTTCGGCAGTACAGTGTATGCAGCAGGACTTTGTGGAGACTTTAAATGATATTATGCAGTATTATCATGTGAAGCCAGAGCAGATTAATCTGGAGGTGACGGAGACGGCGGCGGTAAATTCCGTTTCCATTCTTCAGGAAAATATAGAGAAGCTGTATCATCAGGGAATTTCTTTTTCGCTGGATGATTATGGTTCCGGCTATGCTACCATTGGCTACATACACAGACTGCCGTTCCGCATTATCAAGCTGGATAAGCTTATGGTCTGGGATGCGTTTGAAAATGAACGGGCAGGCATTACCTTAAAATATACGGTTGGAATGCTCAAGGAGCTTAAGGTTCATATTGTGGCAGAGGGTGTAGAGACAAAGGAGCAGCAAATCAGGCTTTCCAGCATTGGCTGCGATTATCTCCAGGGGTGGTATTACTCCAAGGCGATTCCGGAGGAGGAATTTGCAGACTTGATTGAGGAAGCCTGCTGAGTATCTTAGAATCTGAAATCCCTCTTTCCGGAGTGTATGTCATTCAGGTGTGCTTCAACAATGGAGCGCACCTTTTCATTTGGAATGTTTTTAAGCTCCTTTCGGATAAGCTCCATACCAGTTTTAGCAGTGTCCGGATTGGCATAATCTTCAAGATATTCTTTCAGGGTCATAAGGGCGTTGGGCAGGCAGCAGTTTTGAATCTGTCCGCTTTTGCACAGACTCATAAAGCGGTCACCGGTACGGCCTTCCCGGTAACAGGCAGTGCAGAAGCTTGGAATATAATCCATTTCCATCAGCCATTTTACAACCTCATCCAGTGAACGGGTGTCATTTACATCAAACTGGGAGGAGTTCTCCTCCTCCGGTTCCGCGTCGTAATAGCCGCCAACGGAGGTTTTGGAACCACCGCTGATTTGGGAAATACCCAGATGCAGTACACGTTCCCGGCATGTCTTGCTCTCCCTTGTGGAGACAATCATTCCGGTATAGGGAACGGCAATCCGGATGCAGGCAACAATTTTTGCAAAGGTGTCATCATCAATTCCGTTATCAAAGGTGGAGGGGTCAATATCGTCTGCGCAGCGGATGCGGGGAACGCTGATGGTATGCGGTCCCACACCGTGAACGGCTTCTAAGTGTTCTGCGTGCATTAAAAGTCCGGCAAATTCATACCGGTATAGCTCTAAGCCAAATAATACGCCCAGTCCGACATCATCAATTCCCCCCTCCATGGCACGGTCCATGGCTTCCGTGTGGTAGGTGTAATCGTGCTTTGGTCCGGCTGGGTGCAGGCGCTCATAGCTCTCCCGGTGATAAGTCTCCTGAAACAGAATATAGGTTCCGATTCCTGCATCCTTTAATCTGCGGTAGTTTTCTACCGTGGTTGCGGCAATGTTTACATTTACCCGGCGGATATCGCCGTTTTTGTGATGTACCGAATATATGGTGTCTATACATTCCAGGATGTACTCGATAGGGTTGTTGACAGGGTCCTCGCCAGCCTCGATGGCAAGGCGCTTGTGTCCCATATCCTGAAGAGCGGTCACTTCCTTCCTGACTTCATCCTGGGTCAGCTTCTTTCTTGCAATATGTGTGTTTTTTAAATGATAGGGACAATATACACACTGATTTACGCAATAGTTGGACAGGTAAAGAGGGGCAAATATAACGATGCGGTTGCCATAGAAGTCCTTCTTAATCTGCTCCGCTAAGGAGTAAATCTGCTGGTTCAGCGCCTCGTCCTCGCACATCAAAAGTACGCTGGCATCCCTGTGGGACAGCCCCTTTCTCTTCTTGGCCTTCTCCAGAATCTGGAGAATCAGCTCCCGGTCATTTTTATGGGCGTCACTATATTCCAGGGTATCTAAAATTTCCTGATGATTAATAAACTCTTCGGCTTTCATTGAATTTGGGTTGTACATATTTCTTCCTCTTTTCCTGTATACTTTCTATGTGTAAAAAATTCTGATTCTTTCCCGGTGGGCAAAATCAAAGGCAGTCCGGGCTGTCGCCCCGGTGGGTTACTATCTGGTAATGGATGTTTTCCATCCGTTTTTTCATACAGCGGATGCACTGTGCAGATTCGTCACCGGTACAGATTTTGTTGTCGTATAAGGAGTACTGTTTCCGTACCACGACTGGTGACAGATTAGGCATTACCACGTTGGCTCCTGCCAGAATACCCTGCTCCCTGCCGTCCGGCGCAATGGTTCCCAGGGCTGTGGTGGCAGGAAGCAGCAGGGATGGCTGCATCAGCCGCAGAATGCTTAACAGCAGCAGAGTATTCTCCAGGGTACCGTTTTCTCTGTCTGAAAACGGAGTATCGACATGAGAGATAAAGGGACCGATACCAACCATGTGTGGGTGAAAATCCTGGATGAATAATAAATCCTCAGCCAGCATTTCATTGGTCTGGAAGGGAGAGCCCACCATAAAACCGCAGCCTGTCTGATACCCAATGGCTTTTAAATGAGAAAGGCACTCCATTCGGTTTTTGTAAGACATGGATGGGGGATGCAGCAGTTTGTAGTGTGATGCGTTGGCGGTTTCGTGGCGCAGCAGATACCGCCTTGCGCCTGCATCGTACAACTGCCTGTAGCTTTCCGGGGAACGTTCTCCCAGGGAAAGCGTGATGGCACAGTCGGGAAACTGCTGGTGGATTTCCGCTACGATATCGCACATAATATCATCATTAAAATGGGGGTCTTCTCCGCCCTGTAGTACAAAGGTGCGAAAGCCTAATTGATATCCCTCCTGACAGCATTGGAGAATGTCTTTTTTGGAAAGACGGTAACGGGCTGCATGCTGGTTACTGCGGCGGATGCCGCAGTAAAGACAGTCGTTTTTGCAGTAATTGGTAAATTCAATGAGCCCACGTATGTAAATGCGGTTTCCAAAGTACTGCCGGCGTGCTGTGTCAGCCTTCAATGCCAGATTCTTCCGCAGTTCCCTGGAATTACCATCTAATAAAGCCACAAACTCCTCTTTGGCCAAGGGCTTGTGGCTGGTTAATTTATCGATACTTTTCGTTAAAATTGTTTTCATTTTCTGCAATCACCTGTTCAATCCGGCTTTTTACCATGTCTGCGATTTCTGAGGTTTTCATGCCCTGATATTCTTCATAGGGAATTGGAGGCAAAACATGAAACTGGGAATCTACCTGTTCTGTGGTGGTATTATCAAAGGGAAGAAAGCTGTCAATAATGGCAATAGGTACGATGGGACATTTGGCTTTGGTGGCGGCTTTGAAGCTTCCGCTCTTGAACTTTCCCAGCTTGTTGCCATTTCTGGAACGGGTGCCCTCGGGAAAGATTACAAAATTCCGCCCTTCTTTGACCTGGCGGGCTACCTCGTTGATAATCTGGAGTCCCTGACGGGGGTCTTCCCGGTCCATAAACAGACCACCCAGAGTTTGAACCAGCTGCCGCAGACAAAAGACATTGTACGCCTCTTTTTTGATGACAACACCAAAGGGTGCGGGATTTAAGTAAACCAGTCCCATGACATCAAATAATCCCTGATGGTTTGGATACATAATATAACCGGACTGTTCCGGCAGATTTTCAAAACCGTAACCGTGTACAGTCACATTGCCGCATTTACATCCCCGCTCTCCGATTTCCCGGATGAAGGCGTACTTTGTCTCCTCGCTGATTTTATCGTTTTGGGCATAGCGCATCAGTGTTGTAAACAAACGCGGCAGGTGTATCAGGTTTCTTCTGACCATCATTTTGATTCGTTTTGGTACAATAACTTTTTTGGACATAACATCCTCCTTTTTCTGTTATAATCCTTTCATATTACAGCTTATGCTGCATCAAAGACTTATAAATCCACATCCCAGAAGCCTTCTAATGTTGCAAAGTAATCCTCCGGGGTTTCGGCACGGCGGATAATACGTGTACTTCCATCCTCTCTCAGAAGAATTTCGGCAGATTTTAGCTTTCCGTTATAGTTGTATCCCATAGCGAATCCGTGGGCACCAGTATCGTGAATCACTAACGTGTCTCCGATGGCGATTTCGGGAAGCTCCCTGTCAATTGCAAATTTATCGTTGTTTTCGCAGAGGGAACCGGTTATATCGTAGATGTGGTCCTTTGGTGCATTCTCTTTTCCCATAACGGTAATGTGGTGGTAAGCTCCGTACATGGCAGGGCGCATCAGGTTAACTGCACAGGCGTCTACTCCGATGTACTCCTTATGGGTGTGTTTTTCGTGTATAGCCCTGGTAACCAGATGACCGTAAGGTGCCAGCATGAATCTTCCAAGCTCCGTATAGATAGCGACATCTCCCATTCCTGCAGGAACCAGTACCTCCTCGTAAGCCTTTCTCACGCCCTCGCCAATTGCAAGGATATCATTTGGCTGTTTATTCGGAGTGTAAGGGATTCCCACACCGCCAGAAAGGTTGATAAAGGTGATATGCGCACCGGTCTCATTTTTCAGTTCAACTGCAGTCTCAAATAATATCTTTGCAAGGGTAGGATAATAGTCGTTGGTTACTGTATTGCTTGCTAAAAATGCGTGCATGCCAAACTCTTCGGCTCCCAATTCCATTAATTTCTTATATGCCTCGGTCATCTGTGAACGGGTCATGCCATATTTGGCATCTCCCGGATTATCCATAATCGTGTTGGCAATGGCGAACTTTCCGCCCGGATTATACCGGCAGCTGATACGTTTTGGGATTGTGCCGATGGCATCCTTTAGAAAATCAATGTGTGTAATATCATCAAGGTTGATGGTGGCACCAAGCCTGGCTGCCAGCTGAAAATCTTCTGCGGGAGTATCGTTTGAAGAAAACATGATATCGTCACCGCTAAACCCGCATTTTTCGGACATTAAAAGCTCTGTATAAGAAGAACAGTCGGTGCCGCAGCCCTCTTCCTTTAAAATTCTTAAAATGGTTGGATTTGGAGTTGCCTTTACTGCAAAAAATTCCTTATAACCCTTATTCCAGGAAAAGGCCTGATGGAGCTTTCTGGCATTTTCACGGATTCCCTTCTCGTCGTACAGATGGAATGGAGTTGGATACTGGGCGCAGATGGCATCAAGCTGTTTCTTTGTTACAAATGGTGTTTTCATAGATGTATATTCCTTTCCTTGTGTGGTATCATTTTTCATTTAAAATTGTGCAAGCGCACCTATACAATATAGTAGTATTTTTTGTGGATTTGTCAAGCAGAATCGATTTTTCACTTGAATAATAAGGAAAGGTAGGATATTATTGTTTTAGGAAAGAAGGAGGAAGTATTATGTTTTCAGCGTTGTTTGATTTGGATAATCCCGTTCTCAAGTTTTTGAGCAGAATGGTGGATCTTATAGTTTTGAATGTGATTTTTGTCATCAGCTGTATTCCCATTGTAACCATCGGGGCAGCACTGACGTCATTATATTATGTATGTATTACAGATTGGGACCCGCAGAATGCCCAGCTGTTTAAGAGATATACAAAGAGCTTTAAAGAGAATTTGAAGCAGTCCACTATTCTCTGGCTGATTCTTCTGGCAGCAGGAATTATTATGGGGTGTGATGTGTGGTTTTCCTTTGTGCAGTGGCAGAACACGGGAATAGAGGCCTACCGTATATGGATAGTTATTTGTATTATCGGTTTTATAGCATATCTCTGTATTTTTTCCTATGTGTGGCCGTTGCAGGCGAAGTTTGAAAATACAATTAAGAAGACCCTGCAGAATGCGCTGATTATGGCTGTTGGACATCTGCCGGAAACGGTGGTTGCCTGGGGCATTGCAGGGGTGGTGGCGTATTGTGTCTATGAATATCTGGTTATGAAAGCTATGCTGTTTGTTCTGGTGTTCTCCGTGGTTGCCTATCTGCAGTCCATATTGTTCCGCTCTGTGTTCCAGCCGTATTTAGATGAGGGTAAACGGAAAGAGGCGGAGAAATGGAAGGACGAACCGGGCAACGCCTATGACAACCGCTATGCAGATGCCAAGATTGAGGCGGCGGAAATGGCAGAGGCGATGAAGGAGGAAGAGATTTCCAATCCGGAGCAGAGTGAAGAGGTGTAAAGCTTTGCAGTTAAGGAAAAGGGGATGGGATTATCCTAAAATATCCCGGTCTACTACGTGATTGATTTTCGGATACACATGAAAATTCCCCTGTTTATCACAGATTGCAAGAAATACATCCTCTACCTTTTTGATGTTCTGTCCATCTAACTGCTGGTTCAGCCAGTTTTTGTCTTTACCGATATGCTTTAGATTGTATTCCAGAATCTGTCCGTCTACGATAACATTGGCGAACATTTCTTCCTGAGAGGGAACGATGCCCAAATCCTTTGGCGTGGCAGGGCGTTCCTCTGTTACCGGGAGAAAGCTGATTTTTCCGTTGGGCTCTAAAACGGCGCTCTCAATCTGGGATAAATCGAAATAGCCGTTAATCCGGCATTCTACTAAGAATTCGTCTACGTCCATTTTGGCTTTTTTGAGATTTTCATTGTATAGATTTCCCTTCTGATATAAGACGATGGCTTTTCCGTTGATAAGCCGGCGCAGAGGAATGGACAGCTGGGACAGCTTGGACAACAGAAGAACAAAAGCAGCGTATACAACCATGGCGATAAAAGGTTTCATATAATTTCCCTCTAAGTCAATTGCCATTTCTGCGGCAATGGAGCCGATGGTAATACTGTTGACATAATCGAACATACTAAACTGGGATACCTGGCGGTAGCCCATGAGTTTGGTCAATATTAATAATGCAATGGCAGAAAAAAGAGCCTGATAAACAATGGTGATATATTCCATGATTTAAACACGTTTCCTTTCTTTATGTTTTTTTAGCTAGGCGATTGCGAAACTCTGTTTTTGCCAACGCCCGTTGTACAATATAGACAAATCAACGCAGGCACGCTTGCGCTGCTTGTCACTCGCAGCAGTGCTAAGCTCGAAAATACCTCGCTAAGCACTGACGGTTCCAAAGCACCTTGCTTATGATATTGTCTATATTGCACAACTATTTTTTGAGCATAAGGAGTTTCGCAATTGCTTATGTTTTTTTAACTGATTTATGAAGGTTAGTATGCTGGTTTTCTGGAAAAATATACGTTTAAAAACAGCAGACAGAAATTAATAAGTATGGATTGCCGGGAGAAGGATAATATTATGTATGTGAAGACTTATAGGTTTTTGGTTGGAGATGAAAATATTTCAACAGAAAATTTCATAAAAAGGTATCATTTTGATGAAAATGACAAAGAATTGATAAAATCCACCGGTATATTTTTAGCAGGAGTCATTACCATCACTGCAGTAATTCACTACCAGAGAGAGAAACTGGTGTGTGCAGTTACTCTTGGAAAACGGTATGATGAGCTGGAGGCTCTTGTGGAGGAATCCGGTAACCTGCTGCTGTCGTACTGTATGGAGTGCGTGGGGATGGAATTTTTGTCAAAGGCTTATGCAAAAATGAACGAAGCGGTTTTTCAGGAGACGGGGAAATGGATGGGGGAATATCATTTTCTGGACAGTGATAAACTGGAGGCTCAAAAAGAACTGGAGGCAGCGCTGGAGGAAGAGGGAATCCGATGGAAAAACGGAATGCTTCATCCTCTGAAAAGTGTCCTGTTTACAGCAGAATACAAGGAAAACAGGACGGAGAGCGGATGCCACAGCTGTGAGCAGTGCGATAACCTTACCTGCAGCTTCCGGGAACTATCTGCTATGGGTGTGCCTGTGGACGGAAATGAAAAAATCATAGACAAAAGCAGGAGATATTCCTATGGTATTTCCAGAATACTGGAAAACCAGCAGGAGGAGAATATGGGTTATCATATGGTTAAAACTACCTTAAAAAGTGAAAACGATTCCACAAAATAGTGCAAAGTGATTATCACAAAAATGTAAAATCTGGAAATGGGGAGATAAAATATAAAAAATTAAGGATTTTATTGACTTTATTTTGTGCATTTGTTATAATTAGCCCATAATTGGTAGGGAGTATTTATCAAAATACCATGAAGCGTGTGGGAAGAAACAATGGGTAATCGTTCTCACATGAATCTCACAAATAACCAAAAAGAAAGAGAGGTAATTATTAATGAAGGAATTTACTTATGTGATTACAGATGAGATTGGAATTCATGCCAGACCAGCCGGAATGCTTGTGAAGGAAGCTAAGGCGTTTGCTTCCAAGATTACATTGGAGGCCAATGGCAAGAGTGCAGATGCAACCAAGCTTATGGCAGTTATGAGTCTCGGAGTCAAGAGTGGTGCTGAGGTTGTCATCAAGGCAGAGGGCGAAGATGAAGATGCTGCCATTGCTAAGATGGAAGAATTTATGAAGGAGAATTTGTAACAGACAGATAATCTGCAGTAATGTATATAGGGAAAGAAACACGCACCAGCGTGTTTCTTTTCGGATAGGGCTGATAAGATAGAAGGAGGTTAAAAATGGAACAGTTTACGGGTAAGTCAATTTTTAAGGGAACTGCCATTGGCAGAATTTTATTTTATTCAAAGAACCAGCAGCAGGTTAAGAGAACCAAAGTGGAGGACGTGGAAGCAGAGGTTGCCAGATATGAGGAGGCAAAAGCCAAAGCGATTGAACAGCTGGGGAAGCTGCATGACAAGGCGGTGGCAGAGGTTGGAGAGGACAATGCCATGATTTTTGAAGTGCATGCCATGATGTTAGAGGATGATGATTACAATGATTCCGTATACAATATTATCCGTAATGATGAGGTAAATGCAGAGTTTGCAGTGGCTACCACCGGGGATAATTTTTCTGTCATGTTTGCAGATATGGATGATGAATATTTTAAGGCGAGAGCAGCGGATGTGAAAGATATTTCTGAGCGTGTGATTGGCGTGCTGTCCGGCAGCGGCAGTGATGGCAATATTGGAGATGAACCGGTTATCGTGGTGGCTGAGGATTTGGCTCCAAGTGAGACCGTGCAGATGGATAAGTCAAAGCTTCTGGCATTTGTTACCAGGCTGGGCTCTTCTAATTCCCATACTGCAATTTTGGCAAGAACCATGAATATTCCGGCATTGATTGGTGTGGATATCAAAGAAGAGTGGAACGGCAAAATGGCGATTGTGGACGGCAAAAAAGGAATCTTCTTTGTGGACCCGGATGTGACTACCTTGGAGAAATATATTGAAGAGAAGAAGAAGGAAGAGGAAGCCAGGGAGCTTTTATTAAAGCTTAAGGGCCAGCCGGATGAGACATTGGATGGAAGACATATTAAGCTGTATGCCAATATTGGAAGTGTTGCGGATGTAACCAATGTGCTTGCCAATGATGCGGCGGGAATCGGTTTATTCCGGAGCGAGTTTTTGTATCTGGAAAAGGATAATTATCCAACAGAGGAAGAGCAGTTCCAGGTGTATAAGACCGTTGCCCAGAATATGGCAGGGAAAAAGGTGGTAATCCGTACATTGGATATCGGTGCAGATAAGCAGGTGGATTATTTCAACATGGAGCATGAAGAGAATCCGGCAATGGGCTACCGGGCTATCCGAATCTGCTTAGACAGGGTAGAGATTTTCAAAACCCAGCTGCGGGCTCTTTACAGGGCATCTGCCTTTGGAACCATTTCTATTATGTTTCCGATGATTATCTCTGTAAAAGAGGTACAGGATATTAAGAGAATATGTGAGGAAGTAAGAAATGAGCTGGATGTCAGCGGAGTTAAGTACGGTGAAGTGGAGCTGGGTATTATGATTGAGACTCCGGCAGCAGTTATGATTAGTGACCTGCTTGCCAAGGAGGTTGATTTCTTCAGTATTGGAACAAATGACCTGACACAGTATACCCTGGCCATTGACCGTCAGAATCCGAAGCTCGACAACATATACGATTCCCATCATCCTGCAATCCTCCGGATGATTCAGATGGTTATTGACAATGGACATAAAGAAAACTGCTGGGTTGGAATCTGTGGCGAATTAGGTGCAGATACAACGCTGACAGAACAGTTTATCAAGATGGGACTGGACGAATTATCCGTATCCCCAACCTTTGTACTTCCGGTCCGCAAGGTGATTCGTGAGACAACGTACCAGGGATGATTCTGTAAGTGGTTATGCCAGATAACCTATAGTGGGATATCAGATATAATGTGATGGAGCAGACAGACCCTTCGTCTTTTACACATATGGTGAAGACGGGGGTCTGTTTTTTGCTGCCGGGCATATGAAAAAAGCTCCGGTGAATTTTTTAAGCTGCAAAATTGAACAAAAATTGAACTATTTCTGATTTTTTGGTTGAACTTATGCGATGATTGTGATATTATATCTTTTATAAATTGAACCTATTAATCAGAATTGAACTTTTGGAGGCTGAAATAGTAGTGGAAACATTTGCAGACAGATTAAAAGCGGCAATGGAAAAGCAGGGGAAAAAGCAGGTTGATTTGATTCGTATCGCGGCTGAACAGGGCGTAAAGCTTGGAAAGAGCCATGTAAGCCAGTATGTGAGCGGCAAAACCATTCCCAGAGCGGATATTCTTCATTTTCTTGCAGAAACGCTGCAGGTTGATGAGGACTGGTTAAGAAATGGAAATGTAAAAGAAATGTCAGGAGGAGAGAAAATGCGGGAGTTCAGAAAATCATCAAAATTAGACAATGTTTTATATGACGTGAGAGGACCGGTTGTGGACGAAGCGGCGAGAATGGAGGAGGCGGGAACTCAAATCTTAAAGCTGAACATTGGAAATCCTGCTCCCTTTGGTTTCCGTACACCAGACGAGGTGATTTATGATATGCGGCAGCAGCTGACGGAATGTGAAGGATATTCTCCTGCCAAGGGGCTGTTTTCAGCAAGAAAGGCAATCATGCAGTATGCACAGTTGAAAAAATTGCCGAATGTCTCAATTGAAGATATCTATACAGGAAACGGAGTCAGCGAGCTGATTAATCTGTGCATGTCCGCTTTGCTTGATGATGGGGATGAAATTTTAATTCCTTCCCCGGATTATCCGCTGTGGACTGCCTGCGCTACTCTTGCCGGTGGTAAAGCGGTTCATTATATCTGTGACGAACAGGCGGAATGGTATCCGGATATGCATGATATTAGAAAGAAAATTACAGACCGGACAAAGGCCATTGTTATTATTAATCCCAATAATCCTACGGGTTCTCTGTATCCGAAGGAGGTTCTGCAGCAAATTGTTGACATCGCAAGAGAGCATCAACTTATCATTTTTTCTGACGAAATCTATGACCGTCTGGTTATGGATGGAGAGGAGCATATTTCCATTGCCTCTTTGGCACCGGATTTGTTCTGCGTAACCTTCAGTGGTCTCTCCAAGTCCCATATGATTGCCGGTTTCCGTATTGGCTGGATGATTTTCAGCGGAAATAAAGAGTCTGCCAGAGATTACATTGAGGGTATCAATATGCTTTCCAATATGCGCCTTTGTTCCAATGTACCTGCACAATCTGTTGTCCAGACTGCATTAGGCGGACATCAGAGTGTGGACGGCTATATTGTACCGGGAGGAAGGCTTTATGAACAGAGAGAGTACATTTACAAAGCTTTAACGGAGATTCCGGGCATCAGCTGTGTAAAACCGAAAGCAGCCTTTTATATGTTTCCTAAGATAGATATAGAAAAGTTCAATATTACCAATGACGAAAAATTTGCTTTGGATTTGCTGCGGGATAAAAAAATTCTGCTGATACATGGGGGCGGCTTTAACTGGAAGCAGCCAGACCATTTTCGTGTGGTATATCTGCCGAGGATTGAGGTGCTGAAAGAATCTGTGGAAAAGCTTGCGGATTTTTTCAGCTATTATCATCAATAAAGGCACTGGTGATTTGCTGTTGAATGGTATAGCATAAAAATGTATATTTATATAAAAATATCCTGCAGTATTCTGCAGGATATTTTTATATTTCAAATAATTTTATTTCTTTTCCTGATGCTCTAATGCGGCAGTCACAAAGCCTTTAAACAATGGATGCGGCTTGTTCGGACGGGATTTGAATTCCGGATGTGCTTGTGTGCCCACAAACCAAGGATGTTCTGGAATTTCAATCATTTCCACAATATGTCCGTCTGGGGACTGGCCCACCAAATCCATTCCGCCGGAAACCAGAGCTTCGCGGTAGTCATTGTTAACCTCATAACGGTGACGGTGGCGTTCCGTAATTTCTTTCTGACCGTATAATGCATAGGATTTAGACTCTTCCTTTAATACACAAGGGTATGCGCCAAGCCGTAAGGTTCCGCCAAGGTCGGTGACGCCGTCCTGGTCCGGCATGATGTGAATAACCTGGTGTACGCTGCTTGGATTAAATTCGCTGGAGTTTGCATCGTGGTATCCCAATACGTGTCTTGCAAATTCTACAATAGTTAGCTGCATGCCGAGACAAAGTCCGAGGTATGGGATGTTGTTTTCTCTGGCATATTGAATGGCGCTAATCATTCCCTCAATGCCGCGGTCACCAAAGCCGCCTGGAACAATGATACCGTCCGCCTCCTTCAATTCCTCTGCAACATTGTCATCATTTAATAATTCAGAATCCATCCACATGATTTCCAAATCAGAGTTGCAGGCAAAGGAACTGTGCTTTAATGCCTCTACAACGGAGATATAGGCATCATGCAGAGATACATATTTGCCTACCAGAGCAATTTTTACTTTCTTTACCGGATTTTTCCACCGGTCAATCATGGCAATCCATTCGTCAAGGTCTGGTTCCGGGCAATCTACATGGAGACATTTGCATACCACATCTGCCAGCTTTTCTTTTTCCATGGCAAGCGGCACTTCGTATAAGACATCCACATCCAGATTCTGGATAACATTCTCACTGGGTACATTACAGAATAGTGCAATCTTGTCCTTCATGCCATCCTCTAACGGATAGTCGGAACGGCAGACTAAGATATCCGGCTGGATACCAAGGGACTGAAGATTCTTAACGCTGGCCTGTGTGGGCTTGGTTTTCATTTCACCGGAAGCCTTTAAATAAGGAATCAGCGTTACATGTATCATAATACAGTTTTCGTGTCCAACTGTGTGCTGGAACTGGCGGATTGCCTCCAGGAATGGCTGGCTCTCGATGTCGCCCACAGTACCTCCTACCTCAATAATGGCAAATTCCGTTTCGGAAGCGTCTAAATTGCGGTAGAAGCGGCTTTGTATCTCATTGGTAATATGTGGAATAACCTGAACGGTATGACCGCCGAAATCACCGCGGCGTTCCTTCTGTAAAATGCTCCAATATACCTTACCGGTGGTAACATTGGATTTTTTATTCAGGTTTTCATCGATGAACCGCTCATAGTGACCAAGGTCCAGGTCTGTCTCTGCGCCGTCATCTGTTACGAATACTTCACCATGCTGGATTGGATTCATGGTGCCTGGGTCGATATTGATATATGGGTCAAACTTCTGACAGGTTACCTTATAGCCTCTGGCTTTCAGAAGTCTTCCCAAAGAAGCGGCGGTAATTCCTTTACCCAGTCCGGAAACAACACCACCTGTGACAAATACATATTTGACTGCCATATATTTCTCCTCCGTGTGTAATTTGGTTTCATTATATTGTTTGTTTTATAAATACAAATATTCTTGTACATTGACATACATAAACTTTATTTTATATGAAATAAGAGGGTTAGTCAATTGATAAATCTCTTATTTTTTCTTTCTTTATTTAAGCAGAGAAGGAGAAATATTTCCACGATATTGGGAAATGATAAAATGTATGGATTACTGCAGGCTTTTTAGCTGGGAAATCTTTTCCGTTACTTCACAAAATTTACATGAAAATGGAATTGCGTATTTTAGAAATTCCTCTTATAATAGATACTGTTAAAATAACAGGAGGATAAAAAGTTGGAAGAAAATAAAAATCAGAATAATGAAAATAATCAGAACAATAATGGCAGAAAATCTCCTAACAGAAGCTTTTTGTTTATGGTGATTATATCGGTGGGACTGACATTACTGTTTTTCTATGCTTATAGCAGTTACCAGACCAGCCAGCAGGAGGAGATTTCCTACAGTGAATTTTTATCCATGCTGGATGAGGGTAAGGTGGAGACTGTTAAGATTTACAGCTCTACCGTTGAGGTGATACCAAAGGAAAAGACGAAATCCGGCAAAAAGAGAAGCTATTATGCAATCCGGATTTCAGATATTGATTTGGTAGACCGTTTGGAGGCAGCAAAGGAAAAAGGGGAGCTGGATTATACGGCTGTGGATGAGAGCAGCTCTGCGATGATAGGAAATATATTGTCGTGGGTATTAATGTTTGGTGTATTTTATTTAATTATCTGGCTGTTTATGCGCTCCATGAGCAAGAGCGGCGGAATGATGGGTGTTGGAAAAAGCAATGCCAAAATGTATATGGAAAAGGAAACGGGAGTAACCTTTGCAGATGTGGCAGGACAGGAGGAGTCCAAGGAATCCCTAAAGGAAATGGTGGACTTTTTGCATAATCCCAAGCGGTATCTGGAAATCGGTGCAAAGCTTCCAAAGGGAGCTCTGCTGGTGGGACCTCCTGGAACAGGTAAGACTCTGCTTGCCAAGGCGGTGGCAGGAGAGGCGAACGTGCCATTTTTCTCCTTATCCGGTTCTGATTTCGTAGAGTTATATGTGGGTGTTGGTGCATCCCGTGTAAGGGATTTGTTTAAGCAGGCAAATTCTGTAGCACCTTGTATTATATTTATTGATGAGATTGATGCCATTGGTAGAAGCCGTGACAGCAAATATGGTGGCGGTGATTCCGAGCGGGAACAGACCTTAAACCAGCTTCTTTCGGAAATGGATGGTTTTGATACCTCCAAGGGTATCGTTATTTTAGCGGCTACCAACCGTCCGGAGGTTTTGGATAAGGCGCTGCTTCGTCCAGGACGTTTTGACCGCCGTGTTATAGTGGAAAAACCGGATTTGAAGGGACGTATTGAAACCCTGAAGGTACATGCCAAGAATGTTAAGATGGATGAAACCGTTGATTTTAAGGAGCTTGCCCTTGCAACCTCCGGAGCTGTGGGTGCGGACCTTGCCAACATTATTAACGAGGCGGCATTAGCGGCAGTGAAAGCCGGACGGGAATTTGTCAGTCAGGCCGATTTATTTGAGTCCATTGAGGTGGTATTTGCAGGTAAGGAGAAAAAGGACAGAATCCTCAGCAAAAAGGAAAAAGAAATTGTTGCGTACCATGAGACCGGTCATGCTCTGTGTATTGCATTGCAAAAGCACACAGAGCCGGTTCAGAAGATTACGAT
>JAXVOW010000058.1:0-12202 GCA_037301995.1 bacterium
CTGCCTGAATAAATATAAGTTGCCATATTAAAATATCCCTCGTACAGCACATCAGCCGCCTCATCCGTATCGAAGCAGCCGGTAACTGCCTCATCCTCCTTTGTCTGTTCAAAGGTCATGACACGCACCGTTGCTCCCTCGTTCTGCGCTTCAAATGCCTCCGCAGCCTTGTCCAGAAACTCATCTGCACCCCTTATATCCGAATCCGCCACAGTGTCCATAGCAAGTACCGGAACCTTGACCGTAATACTGACCTCCTCCTTAGCGCAGCCGGATAGAAGTATTCCCAGTCCCAGTATCACCGCAGCTCCCAAATATCTTTTTTTCATTTCCGTCCTCCTACTCCCTCAATTTTAAAAACAGCTCCTCAATATTGATAGGCTTTCCGATAAAGCCATTCATACCACTTTCCATCACTCTGTCAATATCTTCCTGGAATGTATTTGCCGTGCATGCCAAAATCCTCACTGTACCCGCATCGGCACGCTTCAGGTTACGAATCGCTTTTGCAGCCTCATATCCATCCATTTCCGGCATCTGAATATCCATCAGAATAATCGGATAGGTTCCGGGAGCCGAGGCAGCGAATTTTTCAACAGCTTCTTTGCCGTTCCGGGCTACCTCCGACGTAATGTTATGCTCCTTTAAAATTTCCGTTAAAATTTCTGCGTTAATTTCATTATCCTCTGCAATCAGAATATTCAGATTGTCCAAATCAAGGGCAACTGCATCTGAATCCTGCTCCATCGCCATATGTCCCTGCTCCTGTGCGACCATAGCAGAAAAAGAAACATAAAAAATACTTCCTTCTCCAAGCCTGCTCTCCACAGACAGGCATCCACCCATCGCCTTCATCAGCAGATGGCTGATGGACATGCCCAGACCTGTTCCCTTCTGACTTTCAGCATTGTGCTCTCTTTCCTGTGTAAAGGCTTCAAAAATATGCTTCTGAAATTCTTCACTCATACCACAGCCGGTATCCTCAACTTCAAAGCAGTTCTTTATAATCTGTTTTCCATCGGCTTCCTCTGACTCTTCCTGACGCATTCTCACCGTAACCGTTCCGTCCCGGGGAGTAAATTTTGCTGCGTTGCTCAGCAGGTTCATCAGCACCTGCTTAATTCTCACCTCGTCACATTCTATCCATGGTTCTAGTATATCCGATTCCACACACAGCTTCAGTCCTCTCCCTTCTATGTTTTCCCGTTGCATGGAAATCACATTATCAAGAATCATTTCCAGATTCGCCGGAGCTATATGCAGCTCTACCTTCCCAGCCTGAAGCTTCGACATATCCAGAATATCATTAACCAGAGCCAGCAGATATTGTGCCGCATGAGATGCCTTTTGCAGATATCCCCTCAGCTTTTCCTTGTCATCTATATTTTGAATCATAAGATGATTCAGACCGATGAGTCCATTAAGCGGCGTTCTGATTTCGTGACTCATGTTGGACAGAAATTCATTTCTTGCCTCAAGCTGGGTTTTTGCATGAAGAGATTTTCGCATCATCATGTACCACATTCCCATGGAGAATACCAACGCAATCACCACGAGAACACCGGCTATCAAAGAGAAATGCATGATGCTGCTTGTCTGTTCTCTAAATACATCCCGGGAAATCTCCATAATAAAATACCAATCCATCTGTCCCACCCTCTGGAACGTCATAACCTTTTCATTTCCCTCTTCATTGCGATATATCGTTGTATAAATTCCCCCTGCCTTCATCCTCTGTTCAATTTCTCTTATATCCTCGCTCCCGGTCAAAAACCGTTTCTGGTCAAAATCAGAATAAAAATTCTGTCGTTTCTGAAAGCTTAAAGTCCTGTTCACATTAATGATATAATATCCATTCGCATCCACAACACTGCTGGAACCCTGTCCGTCATAGGATTGAATAATCAGCTCATCCTGTATACTGTCAATTGATATTTTGCTGATTATACCAGTAAGCACTACCCCTTCTACTTCCCAGGGTTCTATCCGTATTCCATACAACAGATATTCTTTTTGAAGCTCCGGAATATCAGTATTTACATCGTCATATCTGATAACAAACCGGTCGTCCTCTTTTTCAAATTCCGAAATCAGATTGGAATCCTCTGATATGATGAAGTCACCGGAATATAGTTTTCCGTCCTCAGACACATAATACAACTTTTCAATGTCACCGGTATTCTGCTCCACGTGCAGTCTTTCCTGTATCTCACCAACACTGGAATAATTATAATACAGCATTCTGTTATGAATTGCCTCCAGTTGGTTCCAGTTCTTCTCCACGTTCGTCTTTATCGCATTCAAGTCATGCTCCGCCAGTTCCTGTATATTGTCAATCGTTGACCGATAGATATTTTCATTAATTTGACGATAATACCAAAAGCAGGAGCCTCCTAAAAGCGCAGCCATACATATACAGAAAAATATAATTGTATGCCTACGGACAGCTTGTCGCATATTCCATTCCCCCCTTACTCACAGAAAACTCTTTTTTAACATTCATTACTATCAACATTATCTCTATTTCTTTCTCAGCCGCCACATAACCTTAAACATCTTTTCCATATCCACCGGCTTTGTCAGATGCTCATTCATTCCGGCTTCCCTTGCTTTTACAACATCCTCTTCAAATGCATTTGCTGACAGACCAATAATGGGCACACCTTCTGCATCCGGTCTGTCCAGACCACGAATGGCACGGGTTGCATCCAAACCGTTCATAACCGGCATCATAACGTCCATAAGAATACAGTCAAATGCACCATACTCCGCTGCCGCAAATGTATCCACAGCGACCTTTCCATTTTCTGCTATTACCACTACGGCTCCTGCATCCTCCAGCATATACTGCACAATCTCACAATTTATGGCGTTATCCTCCACAAGAAGAACCTTCATGCCTGAAATATTAACCGGTATATCCTCTTCCTGTTCTGTCGTCCGTTGTCCCTGTTCTTCATCCATTTTAATTGGCAGTGTAACCTTAAATGTACTGCCCTCTTCAAGCCTGCTCTCCACTTCAATGGTGCCGCCCATCTGGTCAACCAGCTTCTTAGTAATCGACATACCAAGACCCGCACCCTTAAAGCTCGTTCTCGCATCATCATTTTCCTGTGTAAATGGTTCAAAAATGTACTTCAGAAAATCCTCACTCATTCCAATTCCGGTATCTCTGACAACAAACTGATATCTGGCAAAGCCTTCCTCGAAAGATACTTCCTCTGTGGATACAAATATACTTCCCCTTGGCTGGTTATATTTGATTGCATTGCCAATTATATTAATGAGAATCTGTCTGATATGAAGCGGGCTTCCCAGCAGACTGGTATGACACAAATTAATTTTTCTTTCCTCTAAATGAATCCCCTGTTCCTCTGCCTGAGGTCGCAGAATACTGATACAATTATCCATCACCTCACAGATGTCAAAAGCTTCCTCTGCAAAAGAAAATGCGCCACTTTCCAGCTTGCTGATATCCAGAACATCATTGATGAGGGACAGCAAATGCTCTGCCGACACCCGGATTTTTTCCCTGCATTCCCTCTGTTTTTCCATATCATCCTGATTTTTATCTGCAATTGTGAGCATCCCCAGAATTCCGTTAATCGGGGTGCGGATATCATGGGACATATGGGAAAGAAATTCACTCTTTGCCCGATTTGCCCTTTTTGCCTCTACCAAAGCCTCCAGAATCACCTGGTCCTGCTTCTGTTTTGTAACAACTGTCTCTGTAATATCCTGATGATATCCTTTTATCCGGATACCTGATTTTTCAAATTTACCAATAAGACCACCGCACCGCACATAAATTTTACCCATAGTGGGATGATTCCAGGGATAAGTCACCTCTGAACGCCCGGTCTCAATTATCTCCTGTACCGTTTCCTGTACAATACCAACATATTCCGGTTCAATATTTTCAAACCACAGCTTATAGCACGCTTCCGCAGTCTCCTCCCCATTGGTTCCCAACAGCATCTGCATTGTCTTGTCTCCATACATCCTGGGCTCGCATCCGTCTTCCAGCTCAATCGTCCAAATACCAGTTCTTGAACCTGCAAGCACTTCTTCTATATCCCGTACTGTCTCCTGCCTGTAGCTTTCCTCCTTCTGCACAATGGAATCCACATTGCGGAATCCAAAAATTACGATTTTATCCTCATGCACCTGTGCCGGACGGGCAAAGAAAATTTCAAAGTTTTCCACCTGCTGGGGATTCTTTTTCACACGATACCGGACGTAGTATTTTTCTTTTGTCTGAAGCATTTCAAGCACATAGCTTTTTTCCGTCATATCCCGGACATATTTCTGGTCTTTCTCGTCTACATATAAAGAAATGTACTTTTCTATCGCACTCTGATATCCCTCTTCAAATTGTATATTCCCTGCCGTCTTATCCTGCAGCCTGTCTACTGCTTTATATATATCACACCGGTCTGTCTCAAAATTAACACGAAAAATTCCTACATAATCAGCAGTCAGGGAATGCAGAATTTCCAGATTACTTGTCTGTTGTTTAATATGTTTTTCCCCTGCCTCCAATAATTTGTTAAACGCCGCAATTAATTCTCTATATTCTTTAGGATAATCCCCCATGTCCAGATATTGAAATCTATCTGTATCAAACCCCCGCTCGCCCAGTTCAAGCACATTTTGGGTAATAAAATCAATGTCACTCATGAAATCCTCTCCTTTTATTTCTCTGATATATTATATCACAACTTCACATTACCGTGTCCACAGAATGAAATAAATTGTCCTTTTGTCTAATAGCTTCATTCAGTGCATTTAACACCCGCTTCTTGTCCCGGCTCCACTCCGGTGCAATCAAGGTTTTCTTATCCCCATCCCCGGTCATACGGTGTATCACCATATTTCCAGGAAGAAGTGCAATACAGTCTGCCACCAGCCTGACATATGTCTCCATTTCCAGTGTATGGAATTTCCCCATGCGATAATCCTTCTCTAAATCCGTTCCTCTTATCACATGCAGAAGCTGTAATTTTATACCATCCGCACCGCTTTTTCCAACATAGGAAACCGTCGCCTTCATATCCTCTTCCGACTCTCCCGGAAGTCCTAATATCACATGTACAATCACCTGTACTCCGATTTTTTTCAGCTTCTTAACCGCCTCATCATAGACTGGCAGCCTATATCCCCTTCTGATATACTCTGCTGATTTTTCATGAATGGTCTGGAGACCAAGCTCCACCCATACCGGCTTTTTCCGATTCAGCTCCTGCAGCAGCAAAACCACCTCCTCCGGAAGGCAGTCCGGTCTCGTTGCAATGGACAATGCCACAATATCCGGATGCTGTATAGCTTCCTCAAAGACCTCCCTAAGCCTCGGTACCGGAGCGTATGTATTGGTAAATGCCTGAAAATATGCAATATATTTTCCGTTTTTTATCTTACCCCTTAAACGTACCTTTCCCTTTTCTATCTGGCTTGTAACAGAATCCGTCCGTTTTCCGGCAAACTCTCCAGAGCCTGTGCCCGAACAGAAAATGCAGCCCCTTGTGTCCAGAGTTCCATCCCTGTTGGGACAGGTGAACCCACCATCAATTGCAATTTTATACACTTTTTCTCCAAAAGTGTCCTTCAGATATCTGTTTAACGAATAATATTCCATTCCTGTTCCCCATTCACAGCAAAAGCATTATAATTGTAAAGATTTTACTACATATCATATTGGCTTGCAAGCAGGTTCCAAATCTATTATAATTTAAGTCAGTATACACAAAGGAGAAATCGTCATGTCCAATACCTATCTTACCGGAGAACAGACAAAGAGAAAGATTTTCAAGGAAAGCAAAAAGCTTTTTTATAAAAAAGGATTTACAGAAACCACTTATGCTGATATCAGCAGCGCCGCCAAGGTAAACCGGGCGCTGATACCATACCACTTTAAAAACAAACAGGTTTTAGGACAGGAGATCTACTGTAAAGTTGTGGAAGAATTCAAAAATGCAATCGACGGCATATTGGATATCAGCCAGTTCACTCCTGATTTTACAAGTATCCTGCATACCGTTTCCTATTACCGTCTGCTGGAAACCAATACCAGATTTTCCCGGTTTGTTTTCCAACTGTTATCCGACGAAACCACTCCTGTTTTCACAAGAGATAATGAAAAGGAGCTGCTTCTCAGTCTTGGCAACAGGTTTGCACGATTTAGTGCTACGGAACTGGATGTTCTGGCACAGATGAATATCGGCATGAAAAAAGAATTAATCCGGATGTTATGTCTGTCTGAAAAAGGGGTAACAGCCGACCGGATTGCCAGCATGCATATCCATATGCTTATGAACTATGCCGGATATTCCGCTAAAAAAACTGACGAGCTGATTCAGGCTGCATTTGAAGTGGCTGACCTTCTGTCCTTCCATGTAAAAAGCAGTTTTACAATTGAAATCAAATATAACTGAGACCCTTAGACCTCCACATCTGCCGAATAGTCAACACCCTCCATTTTAAAGCCAAACATCTGGTAGAAATCCGTCCAGTAGCCTTCGGTATCCGCCAGCTCCAACAGATTTTTACTATCAATCTGCTGCCAGATATCCATCACGTCCTTCTGGACGTCCTCCCGCATTTCCCAATCGTCCACATGCAGCATGCCATCCTCTTCCACCACGATACCATCCGCACCAAAAATCTTTTCACCCCACAAGCGGTACATCTGTTCAATACAGCCCTCATGAATGCCCTTTTCTTTCATAACCCTGTATAGTACAGAGAGATAGAGCGGTACAACAGGAATGGCAGAGCTCGCCTGGGTCACCAGTGCCTTATTAACGGAAACATATGCCCGGATTCCTAACATCCTCTGCTTCCTGGTAATGGCATCTGCGCTCTCGGACAAATGCTTCTTTGCCATACCTATGGTTCCCTCATGATAAATCGGATATGTAAGCTTTGGCCCGATATAAGAATAGGCAACGGTGATGGCATTGTCCTCAATGGCATCGGCTTTTACCAGTGCATCTATCCAGTCCATCCAGTCCTCACCGCCCATTACTTTGACGGTTGCCTCTATCTCTTCCTCTGTTGCAGAGGAAACGGTTGCCTCGGAAACCGTATTATCTCTCTGATTCCAGTTTTTCTGAGTAAATGGCTCTCCCGTAGTCTTCAGGCTGGACACATAGGTCACTCCATCCGCAGTTGTTCTCCGCGGAGCCGCCAGGGAATATACCACCATATCCACCTTTCCCAAATCCTCTTTGATTGCGGCAATTACCTGTTCCTTAATGTCCACCGAAAAAGCGTCTCCATTGATGGATTTTGTGTACAGTCCTTCCTCTCTGGCAGCTGCATCGAATGCTTTTGTATTATACAAGCCGGGAGTTGCTGTTCTTTTACCAGTTGCCTCTTTATCAAACAGCACACCAATGGTAGCAGCGCCCATACCAAATGCCGCTGTAATCCTGGAAGCCAGTCCATATCCGGTGGATGCCCCGATAACCAGTACTTTTTTTGCACCATCAATGGCTCCATTTCTTTTTACATAATCAATCTGTTTTAATACATTCCTTTCACAGCCCACCGGATGCGCTGTGGTACAGATAAAGCCTTTTACCTTTGGTTCTACTATCATATTTACCCTCCATATTCTATTTTTGACTCTTTCCGGATAATTTTCAGAAATCCAGACACCAAACCCGTATCCTTGTCCAGTAATATACTCTCGTCCAAAAACACACATAATCAAAACTGACGGCGCATGATTACGCCGTCAATTTTTCATCTGCCTATATAATTATTATACTGTAAATGTTTCTTTTGTCAAACAGGAATTACAGGGTACAGATATCCACTAAGGTCAAATGCTCTTTATCCGCCTTTTCCAGTGAAGTTAAAAGTGCATTTGCTGTATCCAGACTTGTCAGTACCGTAACTCCGGTTTCAATCGCATGACGGCGTATAATAAATCCATCCTTACTCCGCTCAATACCCTGCGCTGGTGTATCAATAACCAAATCAATCTCATGACTTAAAATCAAATCCAGCAGATTCGGTGATTCTGCTTCCACCTTATTGATAGGCTTAGCCGGTACACCATTTTCATTTAACACACGGCAGGTGCTTCTGGTGGAATAGATTTCATAGCCTAATGCCGCGAAACGTTTTCCAATTTCCACAGCGTCCAGCTTGTCAGAATCCTTAACGGTAAGCACCATCTTCTTATGCTTTGGCAAATCCACACCATTTCCCAGAAATGCCTTGTAAAGCGCTTCATTGAAATCCTTCGCAATACCTAAACACTCTCCGGTTGACTTCATTTCCGGTCCAAGACTGATTTCCGCACCTCGCAGCTTCTCAAATGAGAATACCGGCATTTTTACTGCAAAATACTCGCTCTCCGGCTGTAATCCAGGTGTATATCCCAAATTCCTGATTTTCTCGCCAATAATTACCTTGGAAGCAAGGTCTACAATCGGGATTCCGGTTACCTTGCTGATATACGGAACAGTTCGGGAAGAACGCGGATTCACCTCAATCACATAAACCTCTTCCTGATAAACAATAAACTGGATATTAATCAGTCCTATTACATGAAGACTTGTGGCAAGCTTTCTGGTGTAGTCCTCCAATACCCTCTTAATCTTATCGGAAATGCTTCTTGCAGGATATACGGAAATACTGTCTCCTGAGTGAATACCCGCTCTCTCCACATGCTCCATGATTCCAGGAATCAGGATGTCTTCCCCGTCACAAACGGCATCCACCTCAACCTCTTTTCCCATTAAATACTTGTCTACCAAAATAGGGTGCTCCTGCACAGTACGGTTAATAATCTCCATAAATTCCACAATATCCTGGTCGCTTATGGCAATCTGCATACCCTGACCGCCTAATACATAGGATGGTCTCACCAATACCGGATAGCCCAGCTCATTGGCTGCCTTCAGCGCCTCCTCGCAGGTAAATACCGTCTTTCCGGCCGGTCTTGGGATACAGCATTGCTCCAGTATCTCATCAAATAATTCCCTGTCCTCTGCCGCATCAACATTTTCCGCAGAGGTACCAAGAATGGGCACACCCATCTTTAACAAATCCTCTGTCAGCTTGATGGCAGTCTGTCCGCCAAACTGTACCACTGCGCCGTCCGGCTTTTCCAGGTTTACAATCGCTTCCACATCCTCTGCCGTCAGTGGTTCAAAATACAGCTTGTCTGCGATATCAAAGTCCGTACTAACCGTTTCCGGATTGTTGTTAACAATAATTGTCTCATATCCGCTCTCAGAAAGCGCCCAGGTGCTGTGTACTGAGCAGTAATCAAACTCAATTCCCTGTCCAATACGAATCGGACCGGAGCCTAATACCATTACCTTCTTCTTTGTTCTGGTGGCATCCACCTCACACTCACCGTCATAGCAGGAATAATAGTAAGGTGTACTTGCTTCAAACTCAGCAGCACAGGTATCAACCATCTTATACGCCGGAAAAATCCCATAGGCGAATCGCAAATCGTGAATCTCCTGCTTTGTCTTACCCGTAATCTGTGCAATCACCTCATCCGGGAACTCCAGACGTTTTGCCTCTGCCATTAACTCCCTTGTAAGCTCCTCTTTGGCAAGAAGCTCCTCCATTTTCACCAGGTTATGAATCTTATCCAGGAACCATATATCAATCTGGGTAATCTCATGAATTTCTGCCAGAGTGATTCCTCTCCGAATTGCCTCTGCTACTACAAAAATACGACGGTCATCTACCCTGTGCAGCTCCTCCCGGATTTCTTCCAGTGAACGCTCGTTTAAATCCTCGTAAATGAGGCTGTTCACATGCTGTTCCAGTGAACGGAGCGCCTTCATCAGAGCACCCTCAAAATTTGTACAGATACTCATAACCTCGCCGGTTGCCTTCATCTGGGTTGTAAGCTTACGGCTTGCCTTGATGAATTTATCAAAGGGAAGTCTCGGAATCTTCACAACACAGTAGTCAAGAGCCGGCTCAAAGCTTGCATAGGTCTTGCCGGTAATGGCATTCTTAATCTCATCCAGATGATAGCCCAGGGCAATCTTTGCAGAAACCTTAGCAATCGGGTATCCGGTTGCCTTAGATGCCAGCGCAGAGGAACGGCTAACACGGGGATTCACCTCAATAACACAGTATTCAAAGGAGGTTGGATTTAATGCAAACTGAACATTACATCCACCTGTGATTTTTAATTCTGAAATGATATTAAGGGCAGAGCTTCTAAGCATCTGGTATTCCTTGTCTGCCAGAGTCTGGGACGGCGCCACCACAATGGAATCACCAGTATGTACCCCTACCGGGTCCAGATTCTCCATATTACAGACACAGATACCGGTACCATTGGCATCACGCATTACCTCATATTCTATTTCTTTCCAGCCTGCGATACAGCGCTCCACCAGAACCTGTCCTACACGGGATAAACGCAGACCGTTTTCCAGTATTTCGACAAACTCTTCCTCATTTGCTGCGATTCCTCCACCGGAACCGCCCAGTGTATAGGCAGGACGGAGAACTGCCGGATAACCGATAACCTTTACAAATTCCAATCCGTCTTCTACATTCGTTACTACCTTGGATGGTGCAATAGGTTCCCCAATCTTCTCCATGGTCTTCTTAAACTCATCCCTGTCCTCTGCCTTCTTAATGGTCTTCGCAGAGGTACCAATCAGCCTTACATTGTGCTGGCGTAAAAATCCGGATTCCTCTAATTCCATGGCAATGTTAAGAGCCGCCTGTCCGCCAAGGGTTGGCAGAATACTGTCCGGTTTTTCCTGCATAATAACTTTCTTCACAATTTCAGGAGTCAGAGGCTCAATATATACCTGGTCAGCAATATTTTTGTCTGTCATAATCGTTGCCGGATTTGAGTTAATGAGAATGACATAAATGCCTTCCTCTTTTAATGCACGGCATGCCTGTGTCCCCGCGTAGTCAAACTCTGCAGCCTGTCCGATAACAATGGGACCAGAACCAATTACTACTACTTTTTTTATGTTAGGATTCTTTGGCATTATTTAGACACCTCCATCATATTCATAAACTCATCAAATAAATAGTTTGTATCAAGAGGACCTGCACATGCCTCCGGATGAAACTGGACAGTCTGAACATTCTTACCCAGATAATGAACACCCTCCACGGTTCCATCATTCACATTGACAAAGCTTACTTCCGCTATATCCCTGTCTATCGTTGCTTCCTTTACCATATATCCATGATTCTGGGTGGAAATGTAGACCTTTCCGGTCTTTAAATCCTTCACCGGATGATTTGCTCCCCGGTGCCCATATTTCATTTTTTCTGTGTCCGCTCCATTTGCCAGTGCTAATAACTGGTGTCCCAGACAAATTGCAAAAATCGGTATCTTTGTGGCAAACAGCTTCTTTATCTCCTCTATAACCTCCACATTGGTTTTCGGGTCCCCCGGACCATTCGTCAGCATAATACCATCCGGATTATCCGCTAAAATAACCTCTGCCTCTGTATAGGAAGGATATACGGTAACCTCACAGCCTCTATTGGTAAGCTCCCTTATAATATTTTTCTTCGCTCCCAAATCAATTACGGCAACCTTGAAACCGTCTCCGTCATAATGCTCAATTTCCTTACAGGTGGTCATGCGCACCACATCACCGATTTCATATTCCTTCAGCTTCGGAATCACCAGCTCCAGGTTGTACTTCTCGTCTGTGGTAATCATTCCCCGCATGGTTCCCTTTTCCCGGAGAATTTTAGTAATGGCTCTGGTATCCACTCCTTCAATTCCCGTAATATGGTTGGCAATCAGAAATTCCTCCAATGCCTCCTGGTTTCTGAAATTACTTGGAAGCTTTGCAATCTCCCTTGTGATAAATCCAGACTGCCACGGCTTGTTCGCCTCCATATCCTCAAAGCAGACTCCATAGTTCCCAATTAACGGATACGTCATGCATACAGCCTGTCCTGCATAGGATGGGTCGGTTAACACTTCCAGATAACCTGTCATTGATGTATTAAATACAATTTCACTGACGATTTCCTCTGTGCATCCAACGCTTTTTCCTTCAAAAACATGACCGTCTTCCAGGATTAGAAATGCTTTCATAAGTACCTTCCTTTCCGATTTTTGCCCAAAAAAAAAACCACTAACAAAGCCTATGCTTTCTCCATAGGTTGGGCTTTTTCTTTCATCTTTTATTCTCAAATTGTAGAAATTCTAACACACTTTTTTTTCTTT
>JAXVOW010000059.1:0-7006 GCA_037301995.1 bacterium
ATCTGGTTACTGGCTAACCTGCCTTCCTTGACGGGAATGATGGAAATCGCGTTTTTAATACCAATATTTATACTCTTTTTTCTATTTATGAACATTGTTCCGTCGGTTGCCAACATGAAGCTGCAAACCAGACGGCTGCGGATATGTGGAAATGGCTGTGAATTGCTCATTTTATTTTTATGCTCTACCACAATTAACATTATTTATTCTGTCTTAGGATTTGCCGGTGTATTTTCAGCAGGCTCTGTTATAGCTAACCCTAAAACATGGCTGCTTAATACGCTGGTTACGGTATTAATAGAAAATATCGTCTTTTGGAATGGTATTATACGAGTTTACATAACATCAGAACAGCTGGGAATCCGGTGGCGGGTGATAGGCATACTTTGCGGCTGGATTCCTATTGCTCATCTGATTGCACTTGGAATCATTATCCGGACGGTTTCTAAGGAGGTTTCCTTTGAAAATGACAAGATTTTATTAAATCATTCGAGAAAAAAACAAAAAATCTGTGCAACGAAATATCCGATTTTGATGGTGCACGGAGTGTTTTTCAGGGATTTCCGTTATCTGAATTACTGGGGGAGAATTCCGAAGGAATTAGAGCGCAATGGTGCGGTTATTTACTATGGGAATCAACAGTCGGCAGCTTCTGTAGAGGAGTGTGGTAAGGAGCTGGCAGACCGCATAAAGGAAATTGTAAGGGATACCGGCTGTGAAAAGGTAAATATCATTTCCCATTCCAAAGGCGGGCTAGACAGCAGATACGCCCTGTCGATGACAGATGCAAGTCAATATGTGGCATCCCTGACAACGATTAATACGCCCCATAGAGGCTGTGAATTTGCGGATTATCTCTTGTCAAAGATTTCAAAGGGTAAAAAGGAAATATGGATTTAAAAAAGAGGGGATTTTAGATTTATTACCACATTGTACCGAAAAAAAGACAAAAATCAGAGATTTTTTGTTAAAAATGACTTGAGAATTTACTAAAAAACTATATAATAAAATAAGATTGTATACAAAAAGAAGAATGGAGGAGCAAAGTAATGTTTGGTTTTGGACAGTTAATTGATATTTTGAAGAAGAATCCGAAAAAGATTGTATTAACCGAGGGAAATGACCCACGTATTCTGGAAGCTTCCTCAAGACTTTTAGCTAGTAATTTCTTACATCCGATATTAATTGGGGACCCGGATGAGATTTATGAGGTGGCGGAGGATAGTGGCTTTAATATCAGAGGCTCTGAGATTATTAATCCGGCAACCTTTGAAGATATGGATAAGATGGTAGAAGAGTTTTGTGAAATCCGCAAGAGCAAAGGCGTGACACCGGAACAGGCAAGAGAATACCTGCTGCAGAATAATTACTTTGGAACCATGCTGGTAAAAATGGGATATGCAGATTCCCTGCTGGGAGGAGCTACCTATTCTACGGCAGATACGGTAAGACCTGCACTGCAGCTGATTAAGACAAAGCCGGGAAATACGCTGGTATCTTCCTGTTTTATTTTGGTAAGACCATTGGCAACCGGTGGTAACGAAGTATTGGCAATGGGAGATTGTGGTATCAACATCCGTCCAAATGAGGATGAATTGGTGGAGATTGCGGAAGAAACAATGCGATGCGCAAGAATATTCGGTGTAGACCCAAAGGTTGCATTTTTAAGTTATTCTACGGATGGTTCCGGCCACGGTGAAGATGTAGACAAGATGCGCAATGCTGCCAGAAAGACAAAGGAACGTAATCCGGATGTTCCGATTGGAGGAGAAATGCAGTTTGATGCGGCAGTTTCCCCTAAGGTATCAAAGAAGAAATGTCCGGACTCTGAGCTTGGCGGTCAGGCGAATACTTTTATTTTCCCGGATATCAATGCCGGTAATATTGGTTATAAAATTGCCCAGAGAATGGGTAATTTTGAAGCATATGGTCCGATTCTTCTTGGACTCAATTCACCGATTAATGATTTATCAAGAGGATGTACTGCTACAGAGGTTTATTCTATGGCAATTATTACAGCGGCACTTTCCTGATTACAGAGCGAATATAAAATGGTGTGGCTTCATACGAAGCCACACCATTAATTTTTGTGGTAATCCGGAATGTGTTTTTTTATGGCATCAAAGCTTTCCTTGCTGATAACGTGTTCCATCTTACAGGCATCTTCAGAAGCAGTTTTTTCGTCTACTCCAAGACTTACCAGCCAGGAGGTAAAAAGCTGATGCCGCTCATAAATCATTTCTGCTATTTCACGTCCGGATTCGGTTAAAGAGATATAACCAGATTCTGAGACGGTGATATGTTTCTTTTCCCTCAGATTTTTCATTGCGATACTGACGCTGGATTTTTTGAAGCCCAGTTCTGTTGCAACATCTACAGAGCGGACAACCGGTAAGGTTTTGCTAAGAATTAATATGGTTTCTAAATAATTTTCTGCAGATTCATTTACACCCATAGTAACCTCCAAATAAAGAATAATATTACAAATATGTCTAAATATTTGTTGTAATTGTAACACAAATAGACAAAAATTCAAAGAAATAAAAAATTATTGAAAAAAGTTATTGACAACTAATGTAAGTTAGAATAAACTAACAATGGAACGGTGAAATAGATTTTTTACGACAGGAGAATCACATATGGAAGGAGATGGTTATATGCCACTTACAATGGTAAAGGAAGGCGAGCCAAACGTAATCAAGAAGATTGGCGGGAAGGAAGAGACCAGGAGATTTTTAGAGAATCTTGGCTTTGTGTCAGGAGGAACGGTAACAGTGGTTTCCATGATTAACGGCAATATGATTGTGAACGTGAAGGATTCCAGAGTTGCGATTGGCAGGGATATGGCAAACCATATCATGGTGTGATATGTAACGTATGAGGCTGGTGCATACCGGCTGGATATGCAGGTTGTGAGGAATCAGGGTATTACTGTATACTGTTAAAGTGAGGGATATAAATAATCAGTAAAGGAGATTTGCGATGAAAACGTTAAAGGAAGTATCGTGCGGTGAAACTGTAACGGTAAAAAAGCTTACTGGCGATGGTCCGGTGAAGAGAAGAATTATGGATATGGGAATCACAAAGGGTGTTGAGATTTTCGTAAGAAAGGTTGCGCCGTTGGGCGACCCTGTTGAGGTTACCGTAAGAGGATATGAGTTGTCTCTTCGTAAAGCGGATGCACAGATGATTGAAGTGGAATAGGGTTAATTTTTTTTATTTATAAGTTAGAAATAACTAACGAGAGATAGGAAAAGCAAATAAAAAATAGTCAAAACAAACAGTTGCGACAGAAAGAATAAATGTCTGATTATTAAGACAAGAAGGAGAATAAAAATGTCAGTAAAAATAGCATTAGCAGGTAATCCAAACTGCGGTAAAACAACGTTATTTAATGCATTGACTGGTTCCAACCAGTTTGTTGGTAACTGGCCAGGTGTTACAGTGGAGAAGAAAGAGGGTAAATTAAAGAGTAACAAGGATGTTACAATTATGGATTTACCAGGTATCTATTCTTTATCACCATATACATTAGAAGAGGTGGTTGCCCGTAATTATCTGATTACAGAGAGACCGGATGCCATTATCAATATTGTGGATGGTACGAATATCGAAAGAAATTTATATCTTTCAACCCAGATTATGGAACTGGGAATTCCGGTTATTATGGCGGTTAACATGATAGATGTATTGGAAAAGACCGGAGAGAAGGTGTACATAGATAAGCTGAGTAAGAAATTAGGCTGTGAGGTTGTGGAGATTTCTGCGTTGAAGGGAACCGGAATCGAGAAAGCAGCAGCTAAGGCTGTGGAACTGGCAAAGAAGAAACAGACAGTGACACCGGCACATACCTTTGATGAGAAGGTGGAAGAGGCTATCCAGAGTGTGGGTGACAGACTGGATGTACCGGAGGAACAGAAGCGTTTCTTTGCAATCAAGCTGCTGGAAAAGGATGATAAGATTGCAGAGCAGTTAAGCAGTACACCAGACGTGTCCGCTGAGATTAAGAAGCTGGAAGATGCTTTTGATGATGATACGGAAAGTATTATTACCAATGAGAGATATGTTTATATCTCTTCTATTATCGGGGACTGTGTGAAAAGGGCACAGGGTAAGAAATTATCGGTTTCCGATAAGATTGATAAGATTGTTACAAACCGTTTCCTGGCATTGCCGATTTTTGCAGTGGTTATGTTTTTGGTATATTATGTTTCTGTTACCACAGTTGGTGGATGGGCTACCGACTGGGCAAATGATGGAGTGTTCGGAGATGGATGGCATTTGTTTGGAATCGGTACCTCTGCTTACGAAGAGGATGCGGCGGAATTCAGCCGTGCAGACCAGATTATAGCTGCTTCTGAGGATGGACTGACAACAGTTGAGATTGTTGATGAGGAAGACGAAGTGCTTGAGACAGTTACTATTTCAGACAGTGTTGTAGACGAAGCGCAGAGCATTGTTGATGCAGGCGAACCGGATACTGCGGAATATGGAGTATGGGTTCCGGGAATACCTGTTCTGGTAGAAAAGGGTCTGGATGCGGTTAATTGTGGTGATACCCTGAAGGCGTTAATTCTAGACGGTATTGTAGCTGGTGTGGGTGCAGTTCTCGGATTCGTGCCTCAGATGCTGGTATTGTTTATTTTCCTTGCATTTTTAGAGGCCTGTGGATATATGGCAAGAGTTGCATTTATCATGGACCGTATTTTCCGTAAGTTTGGTCTTTCCGGTAAATCCTTTATTCCGATGCTGATTGGAAGCGGCTGTGGTGTTCCGGGTGTCATGGCTTCCCGTACCATTGAAAATGACAGAGACCGTAAGATGACTATTATGACAACAACCTTTGTTCCTTGTGGAGCAAAGCTTCCGATTATTGCATTGATTGCCGGTGCATTCTTTGATAACTCCGGCTGGGTTTCATGGAGCTCATACTTTGTGGGAATCGCAGCAATTATCTGTTCCGGTATTATTTTAAAGAAAACAAAGATGTTTGCAGGAGACCCGGCGCCGTTTGTTATGGAGCTGCCTGCTTACCATCTGCCAACAGTCGGAAATGTACTTAGAAGTATGTGGGAACGGGGCTGGTCCTTCATTAAAAAAGCCGGCACGATTATCTTGATTTCTACCATTGTCTTATGGTTCCTGCAGGGCTTTGGCTGGGTAGACGGAAGCTTTACTATGCTGGAGGCAGAGCAGCTTGACAGCAGTATTTTGGCAAAGATTGGTAATGTGATTGCACCGATTTTTGCACCGCTTGGATTCGGAGACTGGAAGATGGCGGTTGCCACCGTAACTGGTCTGATTGCAAAAGAGAATGTTGTTGCTACCTTTGGTGTATTATTTGGATATGCAGAGGTTGCAGAGGATGGTGCGGAAATCTGGAGCCAGCTCGCAGCGGCAATTACTCCGATTGCAGCTTATGCATTCCTTGTGTTTAATCTTCTCTGTGCTCCATGCTTCGCAGCTATGGGTGCAATTAAGAGAGAGATGAATAACACAAAGTGGTTCTGGTTTGCAATTGGATACCAGACAGTGCTGGCATATATTGTAGGTCTTTGTGTTTACCAGATTGGAACCCTGATAGCAGAGGGAGTGTTTGGCGTAGGAACTGTCATTGCATTCCTGTTTGTAATCGCATTTCTTTACCTGCTGTTCAGACCGTATAAGGAAAGCAAGACTTTGGATGTGGATATGAAAAAGGTTGTCAATGCAAAATAACCGCATTTGATAACGGTGAGGCAGATTTTTGAATTGTAAATTTGTTATTAATATAGGAGGTGCCTGGAATGGGAACAGTTATAGTTGGTGCAGTTTTGGTAGTAGTAGTTGCCCTGGCTGTTTACAGTATGATTAAGGATAAGAAAAACGGTAAATCTCTGCAGTGCGGTGGTGACTGTTCACAGTGCAAAGGGTGTCATTAGAAAAAGTTTTAGAAAAGGAGGACAGGGATATTGCAGAAGCTTGAAAATGAAAAGAAAACCTGTGATGCGGAAGGCTACCAGAGAACGCAGATGCAAAAAGAAATCATTATCGAAAAGCTGCGGGAGCGGGGATGCCGGATTACAAAACAGAGGCTGGTGCTTTTGGATATCATTTTGAGTGAGGAATGTTCCTGTTGCAAAGAAATCTATTATAAAGCATCCAAGCTGGATAAGAGGATAGGTTCAGCCACTGTTTACCGCATGATTAATACGCTGGAGGAAATCGGTGCCATCAGCAGGAAGAATATGTATAAGATTGCCTGCGGTAAGGAATGTGCGGTGGAAAATGCCTGCACTATTGAGCTGGATGATGATACGGTGATTGAATTATCGGCAGGAAAATGGAACCAGATTATCCAGTCAGGATTAATTGCCTGCGGGTATACAAAGGGTCAGAATGTACGCAGTGTTGTTGCAACTCCTTGTGAATGTATGAAATAATATTGTTTTGTGGAAACCGTTATACTATTATACTGGTAGTATGGCGGTTTCTTTTTGTTGCCAAGCATCCTATTAATAGTAAATGATAAAATTTATCAACAAGGTAATAATATATGGCGTTCAATTTCTTCAAGGAGTATAGTGGTATTTGTAAATACATATACAGGAATCCCCGTGTCAATTTATACCGGGTATAAACATGAATAGAAGAATCAGGAGGTAGTATGATGTTAAAGATATTAAAGAAGATGGATGCAAAAAAGACAGGTATTTTTGCTGCCGGTGTTTTGTTTGGAACGGCGGGAGTCAAGATATTGGGAAGCAGGGATGCAAAAAAATTCTATACGAATTGTACGGCCGCTGTACTGCGGGCAAAGGACTGTGTAATGAAAACTGCTACCACGGTTCAGGAGAATGCAGAGGACATTTATGCAGAGGCGCAGCAGATTAATGAAGACAGGGCTGCTAAGGAAGCAGAGCTATCTGATAAAGAAGAAATGGAAGAGGAAGCCACAGCTATATGAGATTTGTTATTAAGCATGAGATAAAGGGACGTATCCGGATTCATGTTAAGCAAAACAGAA
>JAXVOW010000060.1:0-33239 GCA_037301995.1 bacterium
AAGCATAAGGGTATGTATGGAAAGGGAAAAATAGATGGACAAAGCGTCATTTTGTTGAAACCCATGACCTTTATGAATCTTAGTGGAGAGAGCGTTGCTTTAGTGTCAAAATATTATAAGGTTGCGCCGGAGGATATTATCGTTATTTATGATGATATCAATTTGGATGTGGGAAGACTTCGTATCCGGGAAAAGGGCAGTGCAGGCGGACACAATGGGATGAAAAATATTATTGCCCATCTCGGTACAGAGGAATTTCCGAGGATTCGCATTGGTGTTGGAATGAAACCACCGAAGATGGATTTGGCAGATTATGTATTGTCTCATTTTTCAGAGGATGAGCAGGCTTTTATGAATCAGGGATATGATAAGGCCTGTGAGGCGTTGAAGCTGCTGCTCTTAGATGATATTCCGCAGGCAATGAACCAATATAATGGAAAATAAGGGTTTCCTCATCTATCCAAACAAAAATTTAGAGGAAGAAGATATGGAAGTGTTAAGAGCGCCTTTCCGGCTTTCGGAATTGGGCAGTAAATATGAAATTGCAAAGGGAAAGAAGAAGACTCCGGTGGAGATTAGCGGAACAGACGGCTTTGCACGCTATTACACAATGGATTGTCTGGGTGCAGACCGGGTTAAGCTGATTGTGACCTACAGTGAGGACCGGGCAAAGGAGATATTGGATGCCTACAGCTTTTTTGATAAGAATATCCTCTATTATCCGGCAAAAGACGTACTCTTTTACAGCGCAGATATTCATGGACATACAATTTTGCGCCAGCGTATGGAAGTGTTGAAGAATATTATTGAGGAAGATGTTTCTACGGTGGTTGTGTCCATTGATGCCCTGCTCAATAAGGTGGTTCCCTTAGAAGAGATAAAAAATAATATAGTGACGTTCCGCATGGGAGAGACGCTTTGCCTGGATGATATGAAGAAGCGTCTGGTTTCACTTGGTTATGAGAGAAATGACTGGGTGGATGGTGTAGGACAGTTTGCAATCAGGGGGGGTATTTTAGATATCTTCCCTATGAGCAGTGAGTGTCCTTACCGGGTAGAGCTTTGGGGAGAGGAAATAGACAGCATCCGGAGCTTTGATGTGGAAAGCCAGCGAAGCATAGAAAATGTGGAAACATTGTCTGTGTATCCGGCAGCAGAAATGATTCTTGACCAGGAAAGAATTGATAAAGGACTTAAGAAAATTGATAAGGAGCATAAAGCGTATGCAAAAAAGCTGAAGGAGGCTTTTCAGACCGAGGCATATGGCAGAATCAACCGGGAAGTGGCAGGTCTTAAGGAGGAACTGGAATATTTTCATAGTGCCATGGGAATTGACAGTTATATCGGAAGCTTTTATGAGGAGCTTACCAGCTTTCTCAGTTATATGCCAAAGGATACACTGATTATGGTAGATGACCCGGCACATGTACTTGCAAGGGCAGAGGCATGCCAGCTTGAATTCAGGGAAAGTATGGTAAGCCGGTTAGAGGGCGGTTATATGCTTCCCAGCCAGGCAGATATATTATTTGACTATAAAGAAATGGCAGGGAAGATTGCAACGAGGGATACGGTTCTGTTCAGCATTTTAAGTAAGGAGGATTCCCTGTTTGAGCCTCAGACAAAGCTGGTATTTGATACAAAAATGGTGCCTACTTACCATCACAATTTTGAGATGCTGTTAAAGGATATTAGGAGATGGAAAAAAGAAGAGTACCGCATATTGCTGTTTTCTCCCTCTGCCACCAGAGGAGAGCGTTTAGCAAAGGAATTGCAGGAGCAGGATGTCAATTGCTTCTTTTTGGCAGATAAGGACAGGGTTTTAGCTGCCTCAGAGATGATGGTGACAAATGGAAGATTACGGGCTGGTTTTTGTGTTCCGGAGATTAAGCTTGTTGTACTGACAGAGGGCGATATATTCGGACAGAAAAAAACCAGAACCCGTATCAAACGGAAACCACTATATTCGGGAGAAAAAATCAAGAGCTTCGATGATTTAAATATTGGGGACTATGTAGTACATGAAAAGCATGGTCTTGGCATTTATCTTGGAATTGAAAAAATAGAGGTAGATAAGGTAACGAAGGATTATATTTCCATTGAATACAGCGGTGGCGCGAAATTGTTTATTCTGGCATCCCAGCTTGATTTGATACAGAAGTATTCCTCAAAGGAAGGGCGGAAACCGAAGCTCAATAAATTGGGAGGTCAGGAATGGGAGAAAACCAAGTCAAGAGTCCGGGGACAGGTAAAGGAAATTGCCAGAGAGCTGGTGGAACTCTATGCTGTCAGACAGTCAAAGGAAGGGTATGCATTTTCACAGGATACAGTTTGGCAGAAGGAATTTGAAGAAATGTTCCCTTATGAAGAGACAGAGGACCAGTTAAAAGCCATTGAGGAGACCAAGCAGGATATGCAGAGCTCCAAAATCATGGACCGGTTAATCTGTGGAGATGTGGGATATGGAAAGACAGAGATTGCTATCCGGGCAGCCTTTAAGGCTGTACAGGATGGTAAGCAGGTTGCGTATTTAGTACCCACAACCATTCTGGCGCAGCAGCATTACAATACCTTTAAGGAGCGGATGCAGGATTTTCCAATTTGTATTGGTATGCTGTCAAGATTTTTGACGCCCAAGGAGCAGAAAAAAACATTAGAGGATTTAAAAAAGGGTCAGGTTGATATTATTATTGGGACACACCGGCTTCTGTCCAGGGATTTGGATTACAGTAATTTAGGTCTTCTGATTATCGACGAAGAGCAGCGTTTTGGTGTAACCCACAAGGAAAAAATCAAGCAGATGAAAAAGGATGTGGATGTACTGACATTGACGGCTACCCCAATTCCAAGAACGCTCCATATGAGTTTGATAGGTATTCGCGACATGAGCCTGTTGGAGGAGCCTCCGGTGGACAGAAAAGCAATCCAGACATATGTGCTGGAGTATAATCCGGAGCTTGTAAAGGAGGCCGTTTCAAGGGAGTTGTCTCGTGGTGGACAGGTTTATTATGTATATAACAGAGTCAATAATATTGCAGATATTGCTGCGGACCTTTCCAGAATGATGCCGGAGGTGCGGATTTCCTTTGCCCATGGGCAGATGAAGGAAAAGGAATTAGAGGATGTCATGTTTGCATTTATTAATAAAGAGATTGATGTACTGGTCACAACCACCATTATTGAGACCGGTCTGGACATTGCAAATGTAAATACAATGATTATCCATGATGCAGAAAATTTCGGATTATCTCAGCTATATCAGCTGAGAGGAAGAGTGGGACGTTCCGATAAAACAGCATATGCATTCTTAATGTACAAACGAGATAAAATGTTAAAGGAGACTGCTGAGAAACGGTTAAAGGCGATTCGTGAATTTACGGATTTGGGTTCCGGATTTAAAATTGCCATGCGGGATCTGGAGATTCGCGGAGCCGGTAATCTGCTTGGGGCGGATCAGTCAGGGCATATGGCGGCAGTGGGTTATGATTTATACTGCAAGATGTTAAATGAAGCCATATTAAGGCAAAAGGGTGAAAAAACCGAGGAGGAATATACAACCTCTGTTGAGCTTCCGGTGGATGCGTATATTCCGGCAACCTATGTAAAAAATGAGATGGTGAAGCTGGAGCTTTACAAGAGGATATCCGGAGTGTGGACAAAGGAAGATTATGAGGATATGCTGGATGAGCTGACGGACCGTTTTGGAGAGCCGCCGTATGAGGTGCTGAATCTTCTTACCATTGCAAGGCTTAAGGCAAGAGCCCATGAAGCCTTTATTACATCGATTACCTATAAAAACAAGCAGGTGCATATTGAAATGGCGCCGGGAGTTAAGGTGAAGATGGACTGTCTGGAAGCATTTTTAACAAAATATCTCAATAATATCCGGGTAGTGGCAGGCACGAACTCTGGCTTTGTGGTGGATTTGGAAAAGAAGAGCCTTAAAAATTTTATCCATGAGCTGGAGAGTATTATTGAAGATATTGATATATTGATTGAAAAATAGAATTGGTGTACAATGTGCATATGAGTATGCATTTATGGGACAAAGAATAGATTTTGAGAGGAAAAACATGTCAGATAAAAAGAAAAAGCAAGATAAGCAGAAGAATAGAAAAGGGTTAATACTTATTATTCTGGCAGTTGTCCTGTTGATTGGCTTAGCGGCTGTTGGTGCATGGAAGCTTTCCGGAGCCGGAGAAGAGCCAGCCAGCCAGCTGGTATTTACGGTGGGACAGGAGGAGGTTTATCTGGATGAGTTAAACCTATATATCCTGCAGAATGTGGTGAATCTTGGTCTTACGGCGGATTATCTGGAAAATACCACGGCACAGGATGGAAGTAATATGGCGGAATATTACAAGCAGCAGATTCTGGAGCTGATTCGGGATTATAAGGTTGAGTACACTATTGCGAGGAAACAGGGGCTTGTGCTTTCTGCGGAAGAGGAAAAATCTGCCCGGAGTGATGCGGTACAGTTTATGGGCAGTATAAATGGCTCCGTTTTAAATAAGCTGGGAATTACACAGGATTGTGTGACAGAAGTATACAAACAAAGATATCTGGTAAAGAAGCTGGAGGATACTGTAAAGGAAGAGGTGACAGTGGAAGACCAGAATTATGCCACCATGTATATCCTTCTTTTTCCTAAGGTAGAAATGACAGAGGATGGCGATTATGAAAGGCAAGAGGACGGAGAGACTCCGGTTATGCTTTCTGAGGAAAGGATTGCCCAGCGGAAAAAGGATGCAGATGAGGCATATAAAGAATTGGCAGATGGTGAGGATATAGAGGAGGTTGCGGAGAAATATGGAGTGTCAGCGTACTCTGGGGAGGAGAGCAATCTGACCGGAAGCTTTGGAGCTCCTTTTTCAGAATATGCAGAATCTTTAAAGGAAAATGAATACAGTCCGGTCATCGAGACAGAGAGCTGTTATGTAATATTAAAAATGGTAGAGGTTAACAACCAGGATTTGGCAGACCAGATTATGAGCTATTACAAAGCCGATTTGGAGGAGGAAAAGATAGCGGAGAAAAAAGAGGAATGGTATAAAGAAGCTGGTGTAAGTCAGGAGTCGGAATTTGCAGGCAGTATTTGGAAGGACATTTCTTTATATGATTTTACAGAGTATGTGGAGGAATAGTGTATGAGATATGGAAAAAGAGCGGCGGTTGCTGTAATTGGTTTGTTGTGCATCTTTACCCTCGTTTCATGTGGCAAAAAGGACAATGAAAATGCGGAAAAGGTAGTATATGAATTTGGTAATGCCACAATTACCTATGGGGAGTTTTATATCTATGCCAGGACCGTGGAGGAGGATTATCAGAAAACCTATGGAAATGGAATATGGAGCCTGGAGCTGACAACAGATGATGGAAAGAGCAGCGTAAGAGATGTTACAATCCGGGATATCATAACCAATATTAACCGGGTTAAGGTATTGGTTGCCCAGGCGGAGGATTTAAAAATATCCTTAAGTGATAATGAGAAGGCAGAGGCAGAAAATATGGCAGAAGCCTTCTATAAAGGCTTGACAGAGAAGGATATTTCGGAAACAGAGATTACCCGGGACCTGGTGGTTCAGGTGATTGAAGAAAATCTGGTTGCAGACAAGGTTTATAAACAGATTATTGCGGATTATGATTTTGAAATATCTGAAGAAGAAGCACGGATGTCCACATTTTATGATATCGTATTTGAGTGTTATAAGGCGAAAAAGGATGGAACTGTGGAAGAATACACAGAGGAGAAAAAGGCAGCCCAGCTGCAAAAGGCAAATGAGGCGTTATCCTCACTGGCACAGGATGAGGATGTCACTTACGATACAATTGTAGATAAATATGATTTGCAGTACTCTGCATCCTATACTATGTCCAGAACAGAAATGATTGAAGAATATGGAGAGTCGGTTACAGATAAGATTCTCAGTCTTTCGGATGGTGAAGTCAGTACAGTCATTCAAAGTGAATACGGATATCATATATTTAAAATGCTGAAAGCAAATGACGAAGAGCTGACAAAGAAAAATAAGGAGGCAATCATTGTCCAGAAGCAGAAGGAATATTTCGATGGGGTATATGAGGAATGGGCAAAGAAGTATGAATCGCACTTTAACATAGAAGAGGATGTAAATATGGAACTGGTAAATGAGTTTCCGTTTTGATGCCATTGGAGAACAGGAGGAAATGACATGGATACCCGACACGCAGAAGTATGTGAATGCAATGCTATCCACCAGGATGTGGTAGAAAGAGTAAAAAAGTATATGCCTGAGGAAGAGACATTGTATGATTTGGCAGAATTATTTAAAGTATTTGGAGATACCACAAGAGTCCGGATTCTCTGTGCACTGTTTGAGAGTGAGATGTGTGTATGCGATATCTCCATTTTGCTGGGAATGAGCCAGTCCTCTATTTCCCATCAGCTGAGGGTGTTAAAGTCAGCAAAGCTGGTTAAGAACCGCAAAGAGGGAAAGGTTGTGTACTATTCACTGGATGATGAGCACATTAAGCATATATTTGAACAGGGCTTAGAGCACATTAGTGAATAAAAGGGCTGGTTCAGGCAAACATTCCTGTAATGACAAAAATGGCGATTATCAGCACACCTGATAACATGCCAATTATGGAAGTTACGATACCGGCAATCGCTATGCCAGGCTTTTTGCCAAATTCATCCTTCGACTGGATGCATCCAAAGATAATTCCCAGTATGCTCATAAGGATACCCAATCCGCAGCAGCAACTAGTTAGAATACTCAGAATGCCCATAACCAGAGAGGCAATTCCGAAACCTGTTGAAAATTCGGCAGGCTCTGACACCACATTACTGTAAGAATCCGTCTTTTGTTCAGGTGCATCGTTTATGCGGTTGTCGTCTGGCATTTCAAAAGCTGACACTGGTTTGCTGGTATCATTTTTATCGGTTTCAGGGGCAGTGCTGCTATCAGGAATATCTGTTTCATTTACATTGCTATTATTTTCGTCCATATGGTTCTCCTTTTAGTGAATAAGATAAGGTTATCATAACATTTTCAAATGGTTTCTGTAAAGAGAAACCAGATTTTCAGACAAAAACAATGGTAAAGCCTGATTAAATGCAGACCTGTTCTGCTTATGGAAATTTGCCTTCAGGTATGTTAAAATAAAGAACAGCTGACAAAAGATTTAGGAGAAAACAGATGGATAGCAGGAAAGACATAATCGATTATAAAGTATTGTTCAGGGATTTTGTCATAATAAATATTGCCGCTGGCGGGGCGCTATTGTCAACGCTGTTTGTGGTAATGCTGCAGCGCTATGGTATACTTCCGTCATTTCCCTGTGGAATCCATGAGCTTTTTAAGGTGTATTGTCCGGGATGCGGTGGGACGAGGGCAGCTTTTGCTTTGCTGCAGGGTCATATTTTGCAGTCATTGTTCTACAATCCCGCTGTATTATTAGGAATCCTTTTAATTTTATATTATGAGTGCGGTGTTATGATTACTCTGATAAGGAAAGATGGGAAATGTTATTTTTATAAAAGAACCGGGCTCATATATGGGTATCTATTTATTATTTTGTTTTTTACCATAATCCGGGACTGGCTTTTGCTTGGATATCACGTGGATATGCTGAAGGATTTTATAAAATAAAGAAATTGCAAATTTCCCTTGATTTTTTAATAAAAATGAGATACTATATAACAGTCGTTGAAAATGACAGGCCTGCAGAAGTGGCGGAATGGCAGACGCGCTAGATTCAGGTTCTAGTGGGGTAACACCCGTGTGGGTTCAAGTCCCATCTTCTGCATTGCAAAACCCCTTGAAAATCAAGGGGTTTCTTTTTTTGTGTTGCATTTCATGTTGGGCCCTTACCTTGGACCGGGACCTGGCAGAGGTATAAAAAAATACCTTGGTTCTACATCCAAAATCCTGCAGATACTGAAAAACAGTTCAAAAGAAAAGTGCTGGTGCTGGTTTGGACTTTCAATGCGGCTTAAATATGACCGGCCCACTCCCAGACTGTCTGCCAGCTTCTGCTGCGTTATACCAGCTCTTTTGCGGTAATAAGCGATATGCAGCCCTAAGTCTACAAAATCACTGCTGCTTTCAAAGTCTTCGGTATACTTTTGTTCTCCGGGTTTCATATAAATCCCTCCTTTGTAAATTGTTTTGCTGCCTGAAATGTGGTTTCGGTGTTTAAATTGTAATATAAAGAAAACAGCAATTACACAAATGTTTATTGATAGTGTACAAAAAAATTAGCTTTTTTGCGGAAGGCTTCCGGTTTGAAGGAGGGTTACGATATTAGAGTATGGAAAGAGGGGAAATAAATGGCAAAAAAAGAAATTAAGACAAACGCAATGCGGATACTGGATAAGAACAAAATTGCTTACCGGACGAAATCCTATGAGTGTGATACCTTTATAGATGGGATGCATGTAGCGGATAAGAATGGCGATTCCTATGACCAGTCCTTCAAGACTCTGGTTACGGTTGGAAAAACCGGAGCGTACTATGTATTTGTGATTCCCGTAGATAAGGAAATTGATTTTAAAAAGGCGGCAAAGCTTGTGGGTGAGAAGGCTGTTGAAATGATACATGTAAAGGATATAAACACTGTTACCGGGTATATCCGGGGTGGGTGCACACCTCTTGGAATGAAGAAGCTATATCCCACCATCATACAGGAGAGCGCCCGGAATTTTGATGAAATTATTATCAGTGGTGGAAAGCTGGGTCTTCAGATATTGCTTAATCCTATGGATTTGGCAAAGGTGGTGAAGGGTAGATTTGAAGATATTATAGTGTAAAATTATTTTATAAAAATACAATATGCTATAAATTTTTTTTACTTAGTGTCCGATATAGCAGATGAAAGGGTGAAGTGGCGGAACATGGAGGCTCTGCCACTTCTGTTTTTCTTATTAATAATCCAATGTTTCATGGAAAAGAAGGGAGTTGAGTACCATGAAAATCGACAGTAGTGCGGTGGCAATGTCGGGCAGACAGAGCTACAGCCACTATCAGGAAACCCATGTATCTACTACGCAGATGCGGGCATCGCAGTGGAGAACATTGCAGGCTGCAAAAGCAGAGGAGGATGCAGCGGAAGTATCCATTTCGGATGAGTCCCGGGAAAAGCTTGCGGATATGCAGGCAAAGGCAAATGAATCATCTAAGAAGTCGGTTCAGGAATATTTAAATGATGTTCAAAATATTCAGGAGACAGAGCCGGTGGCAACAAAGATTAGTACGTCGGACAAGGATGAGCAGATGTTAAAGACTTTGCAGCGTATTCTGGAGATGTTGAAAAGAATACGGAAAGGAAATCTGTTATCAGCGGATGGATTTGTAAGACAGGTTAGTACATATAGTCTGTCCAGCGTTGACAGTGCTTTTTCCTCCACCACCAGCAGGCTGGGCCAGGAATATTCGAAGGTGCAGAGCTGGTCAGCTGTGGATTTGCGGAGCAGTACGGGAACAATAGTAATGGGTAGTGTCGGTGGGGTGTCATCCGGAGCCGCTACCACATGGATTCGGCATACAGAAAAAAGCGGATATGTAATGGAGCAGGAAAATACTTCATTTTCTGCAACGGGTATTGCCAGGACTGCAGACGGAAGAGAAATTGAATTTGGCGTGGAATTGAACATGTCCAGAGGCTTTGCTGGCTCATTTTTCTCATCAAAGGATGAAGAGGTTGTATTAACGGACCCGTTGGTTATCAATCTGGACAGTAGTATGGCGAATGTAACGGACCAGAAATTCTTTTTTGATTTGGATGCAGATGGTAAAAAGGAGGAAATATCCTCGCTGGGCTCCGGAAGCGGCTTTCTTGCATATGACAAGAATGGAGATGGCATCATAAATGACGGTTCAGAGTTGTTCGGAACAAAATCCGGCGATGGATTTGCTGACCTGGCGAGGTATGATGAGGACGGGAACGGCTGGATTGATGAAAATGACAGCATTTTCGACAATTTGAAGGTGTGGGTGAAGAATGAGGACGGTACAGACCGTCTCCTGAGTCTCAAGGAAGCGGATGTTGGTGCAATTTATTTGGGAAGTGCCGATACCCAGTTTCATCTGAATGACAGGTATACCAACCAGACCAATGCAGTAATCCAGAAAACCGGAGTGTTTTTAAAGGAAAGCGGCGGAGCCGGAACGGTACAGCATGTTGATTTGGCTTTATAAGATAGCAGCCGGTCAAATAAATTTATAAGAGTAAGACTTTTAAAAGGGCAGATGATGGTACAGCCGTATCATTGTCTGCTTTTTTCATAGATTTAACTTGTCATATAGTTATATATTGTTGTAAAATGGGAAATGATGAAAATATGACTGGATAGCAGCAGTGTTCAGACTATAAGGAAAGGATATGACATATATGCGTAAAACAAAAATTATCTGTACATTAGGACCGGCAACAGAAGACGACCAGGTGCTGAAAGAATTAATGATAGAGGGTATGAATGTGGCACGATTCAATTTTTCCCATGGTGACCATGCCCAGCACAAGAGAAATCTGGAAAGGGTCCGGAAATTTCGTGAGGAATTGGGACTTCCTATTGCAGCATTGTTGGATACAAAGGGTCCGGAGATTCGTGTAAAGAATTTTAAGGATGGAAAGGTTACTTTGAAACACGGACAGGAATTTACCCTGACTACAAGAGAGATTGAGGGAGACGAACATGCGGTTTCCATTACCTATAAAAATCTGATTCATGATGTAAAGACCGGTACAAGAATTCTGATTGATGATGGACTGATTTCCATGCGGGTAGAAACCATAACAGAGACGGATATTATCTGTGTTGTGGAAAATGGAGGTCCGGTATCGAATCATAAGGGAGTGAATGTTCCAAATGTACCGCTTTCCATGCCATATGTCAGTGAAAAGGACAGAGAGGATATCATTTTTGGTATTGAACAGGGATTTGATTTCATTGCGGCATCCTTTGTGCGTACAGCGGATGATATATTAGAGATTCGTGATATTTTAAGCCAGCATAATTGCAATTTTATTAACATTATTGCAAAAATAGAGAATATGCAGGGTGTTGAAAATATTGATGAAATCATCCGTGTATCAGATGGCGTTATGATTGCCCGGGGAGATATGGGTGTAGAAATTCCTCTTGAGGATGTTCCTTCTATCCAGAAAATGATTATTAAGAAGGTTTACAATGCAGAGAAGATTGTTATTACAGCGACACAGATGCTGGATTCCATGATGAAAAATCCGAGACCAACAAGAGCAGAGGCGACAGATGTGGCAAATGCAATCTATGATGGAACATCTGCAATCATGCTTTCCGGTGAGACTGCTGCCGGTCTCTATCCGGTGGAAGCACTAAAGACTATGGTAAGAATTGCGGAGCGTACAGAGGCGGATATCGATTTGGTGAAACGTTTTAACAACAGGGAGAGCCTGGTTAACCCGGATATTACCAATGCGATTGCCCATGCCACCTGTACAACGGCGATGGATTTAAATGCAACCGCAATCGTGACGGTTACCAAGTCCGGTAAAACAGCCAGAATGATTTCCAAATACAGACCATCCTGTCCGATTATCGGCTGTAGTCCCTATGAGAATGTGTGGAGACAGTTAAATCTTTCATGGGGGGTTTTTCCTCTTATGGTGGAGGAGAAGAACAATACGGATGATTTATTTGAGCATGCCATTGAACAGGCAGAGAAAAAGGGCTATGTAAAGCAGGGGGAGATTACGGTTATCACAGCAGGTGTTCCTCTTGGTGTTTCCGGAACGACCAACCTGATAAAGGTTCATGTGGTTGGACATATTCTGATTAAAGGGCGCGGCGTTAATAACCGGAAAGCAACAGCAAGCCTTTGCGTCGGAAAGGATGAAATGGATATTATAGATAATTTCAAGGAAGGTGATATCATTGTTCTTCCGGAAACCAGTAATGATATTATGGATGAGCTTCGTCAGGCCTCCGGCATTATTGTGGAGAAGGAGGGGCATAATTCCCATGCCGGTATTGTAGGTCTGAGTCTGGATATACCGGTTATTCTGGGAGCTGCCAATGCAACGGAAATATTAAAATCCGGAGCGGTTGTTACAATGGATGCAGAAAAGGGAATTGTGTCATCGAATTAAAGATTTACATGGGGAAAAAGGAGTAGATATGGCAGAGATTAAGAAACAAAGGGTTATCTGTCCAAAATGTGGCAGCCAGATAGAGGTTGGAATATGGGATTGTATTGAGATGCCATATGATATAGAGCAAAAAGAAGGCATTATGAATCAGACCTTCTTTAAGCTGAATTGCGACACTTGTAAAAATGTTTTTCCTATTGCTTATAAATGCATTTATAATGATATGGAACAAAAATATATGATATGGCTTGTGCCGCGGTTAGGGGAAAATGAACTGGAAGAAATAAACGCTTATAACATGCAGTTAATGACAGATAACCGGCTGCGGCTTGCCCAGGGAGGATACCGGTACCGGATTGTGCGCAATGACAGAGAGTTACGGGAAAAGGTGTTTATTTTTGACGAGGGACTGGATGACCGCTATATTGAAACGATGAAGACGATATATGTGCCGGTGATTAAAAATAAAATTCCGGATAATTGTAAGATTATGGGGGTTTATTTTCATAAAGCCCAGGACGGAGCTGGATACCAGCTGGTGGTTGTGTTCGATAACCAGCCGCCTATGAGCACCCGGGTGAATATGGATATTTATGAAGATATGAGGGATAAGCTTCACACTGCTGTTGAGGAGAAGACGGCAGAGGGGTTGATACAAATTAATGCAAACTGGGCAGTAGATATTATGACGGCTCCGGCTGATAATGGATTTACGGTATGAGAATCCATCAGACAGGCATACTATCACTGGAAATATTTATAGAAGGAGGTCATAGTTATGGCAATTGTAAATATAACAAAGGATAATTTTGAGGAAGAGGTTTTAAAATCAGATAAAACAGTATTGGTGGATTTTTGGGCAGACTGGTGTGGGCCATGTAAAATGCTGGCGCCAATTGTGGACCAGGTTGCAGAAGAGCACCCAGAGATTAAGGTTGGAAAGGTGAATATTGATGTGGAGGCAGCTCTCGCCATTGATTATAAGGTAATGTCCATTCCTACACTTCTTGTTTTTAAAAATGGAGAGATAGCAAATCAGAGCATTGGGGTAATTTCCAAATCAGATATTCTGGATTTATTATAGGAAAATATTTGGAAGGAAAGAATACAAATGACAAATATGACAACCCTTTGCTATATAGAACGGGGACAGGAATATCTGATGCTGCACCGTGTGTCAAAGGATAGGGATGTGAATAAGGATAAATGGATTGGTGTAGGCGGACATTTTGAGGAGGGTGAAAGCCCGGAAGAATGTCTGCTTAGAGAGGTGAGAGAGGAGACAGGACTGACGCTTACCTCATACCGATTCCGTGGTCTGGTAACCTTTATGTCGGATAAGTGGCAGACGGAATACATGTGTCTGTATACGGCGGATGGTTTTGAGGGAGAACTGGCAGAATGTGATGAAGGGATTCTTACCTGGATACCAAAGAAAGACTTAAACAAATTAAATCTATGGGAAGGAGATTTGATTTTCTTTAAGCTGTTGGAGAAGGACGCCGGATTTTTTTCCCTGAAGCTTCGCTATGAGGGAAATACCTTAAAGGAGGCAGTCCTGAATGGAATACCTCTTTGTATATAGGTAAGATTATAACGCAAGAACAGAAAATAGGTTACGGTGTTGAAGGCAGATTTCAATTTGGAATCTGCCTTTTTGTTGAAAGCAGCCCTTTATTCCCATGTATAGTCCCAATATTGGTACAGCAAATGCTGTAGAATAGACAGGAACATAATTATTTCAGATGAATAGAAGCTTCAGGAGGGAAACGATATGGGATACGAGGAAAAAAGAAAGAACAGAATTTCAATTTTTGAGGATATGATACGGTTTTGTGAGAGGGAGCAGAGACTGGTGAAGGCAATCCACAATTCCAGGGAGCATACTGTCATTTATAAGAACCGGGTACCGGAGGCACTGAAGCCTGTCAAATGCTGGGAGAATTCCTGTACAGTGGACATATGGAATCTTCCTGCATTAGAGGCGGTACAGGAAATGTACAGAATATTTCCGGATAGCAGAGCTGGTCTGCTTAACCTTATTTCACCTATAAAGCATAGTGGAGAAATAATGAGAGGACTCCCAGACCAGGGGCAATATCTGGATTGCTGTACCACACTTTATCCATGCTTGAATATGCCTCCATTATCTCAAGAGCTTTTTTCGGATGAGGGGAAAGGCTTGACGTCATATAGGAATGTTTATATCTATACACCGGCTGTTGTACAAATCAAGACGGATAAGGATAAGCCGGAGATGATGGAACAGAAAACCTGGGCTGCCTTTGATGTGATTAGCTGCACAGTACCGGATAGCAGGAAAAAGTCTGGCGTTATGACAGCTTTACAGAAGGAAGTGCAAGGGGCTGGTAATTATCCGGAAGCATATCTGGAAAACTGGTTTTGTGATATTTTACAGCTTGCAGCCCACAGAGGGGCAGATATTCTGGTTTTGGATGTTTTGGAGATGAATCTCCGTTATGCCCCGTCACATATTGTGGAGACGGCATTACTAAAGGCTCTGAAGCAGTTTGAATATTGCTTCAGAGCTGTGATACTTCCAGCTTCCTTTTCAACCGTTTTATGACATAGAGGTAAGCCGGGATTAAGAATATGTCTGCGAAAAGCCATGCAATGGGATTGGCAACGGTGACAAAAAGGTATCCAAAGGCAGGAACCAGGAAAAATCCAACAAGTCCCCGGGCAAGCATTTCGCATACTCCTGCCAGAATGGCAAAGGTTGAGTAGCCAAGACCCTGAATCATAAAGCGTACAATATTGACAAATGCCAACAGTGTGTAGAAAAGGGAGTTGCCAATAAGGAACCGGTATATGTAGTGAATTAATTCTGTTTCTGAACCGTCTACGAAGAGCAGTGCAAGCTTTTCGCCAAAGAGCAGCATGAATATAAATGCCAGCACAGAATAGGCAATTCCGAGCTTAATGCAGTCCTTTAATCCCTGATGAATACGGTCTAATTTTTGGGCGCCTACGTTCTGCCCGCCAAAGGTGGCCATTGTAGAACCCATAGCTTCAAACGGGCAGCAGGCAAACATACTGATTTTTGTGCCAGCGGCTACCGCAGCAACAATGGTTTCCCCCAGAGCATTTACAGAGGTCTGTAAAATAACACTGCCAATGGCAGTGATGGAATATTGCTGTCCCATTGGAACGCCGATGCCGCATAATTTTAAACAGTGCTTCGGGCTAAATATCCAGTCCCTTTTCGTAAATGCAAGATATTTATATTTTTTTGTCATATATACGAGACTGATTATGCCGGATACGCCCTGGGCAGTGATTGTTGCTACAGCAGCACCGGCAACGCCCATTACCTTGATTAAAATAATGTCCAGTACAATATTCAGTAAAGAGGAGAAGATTAAAAAAATAACTGGTGTTAAGCTGTCCCCTAAGGAACGCAGAATCCCGGATACCATGTTATAGAGGAAGATGGCAGGGATTCCCATAAATACAATAAAGATATAAAGGTAAGCTTCATCAATAATAGTGTCCGGTGTGTTCATCCAGATTAAGATTTTTCTTGTCAGCAAACCAATCACAGAGGTAATCACTATGGAAAACAGGATGGACATCCATACACTGTTGGTAATATATCTCTTCAGATTTTCAATATCCTTTGCTCCGAATGCCTGTGCTACCGGGATTGCAAATCCGTTACAGATGCCAATGCAAAAGCCCAGAATCATAAAATTAATGGAACCGGTGGAACCCACTGCAGCCAGGGAATTTACTCCCAGCATTTGTCCCACGATAATAGAGTCAACCATATTGTATAATTGTTGGAACAGCAGACCGAATAACAGTGGAAGTCCAAAGCCCAAAATCAGCTTCATGGGTTTGCCTTCGGTTAAATCCTTTGCACCATTTTTATTTGATAATTTAAACATGATTCAGCCTCCTTTCCTATATGGAGAGAATACGACATTCCAATGGATAAAAATATCAGTTTTTGTTAAATTTCCATAACAATCCTGCATTTTTAGACAGAGCTTTTATGTGGAAAAGTGAGGTATTTTCCTTTTGCGGGGAATACTGTTATTAAAATTCGCATAGATTGTAACAACAAATGTATTGGGGATTCTCCTTGAAAGAATATATTGAAGAAAGAGCAATTGAAATTGGAACCTATATAATAGATTCCAATGCAACAGTCAGACAAACTGCCAAGAAATTTGGAGTCAGTAAGAGCACGGTGCATAAGGATGTTTCAGACAGATTAATTTATATTAATCCAGCATTGGCAAAGGAAGTGAGAAAGGTATTGGACCTTAATAAAGCGGAGCGTCATATAAGAGGAGGAATGGCAACAAAGGAGAAATATTTACACCAGAAGATGTGAGAAAGAGTCCTGATAGGAATTCTATCAGGACGCAGTTTCTTAAGATATTCTGAAAATCTATGAACTTCTCTTGCCAATTAATAAAAAATATGAGAAAAACATTGTAAATGCATAAAAAGTATTTATCTATCTGGCATATTGAAAAAATATTGAAAAAATGACAAGAAAATTTGCACTAATTCGGAAAATCTAATATAATGAATGTGTATGCATGAAAACAGTTTCGGGAAAACATGTGCAGGGCTGTTTGTGGCATATTTTGAAAACCATGTAAAAGATGAAAGAGGCAGGTGCAGGAATGAGATTTATACATATGGCAGATGTCCATTTGGGGGTACAGCCAGATAAAGGCAAGCCTTGGAGTGCGGACAGGGAAAAAGAGATAAAGGATACCTTTGTAAAGGTAGTGGAAGCTGCAGAAGAAAAACAGATAGATTTATTACTGATAGCGGGTGATTTGTTTCATATGCCGCCATCTGAAGGAATGTTAAGAGATGTAGATTATATTCTTTCAAAGCTGACGAAGACCAAAACCATTATGATAGCGGGCAATCACGATTATATGAAGCCGGATAGTCCTATGGCAAATTATAAATTTTCGTCAAAGACAATTTGCCTGTCTGCCGATAAGATAAGCAATGTGTATATGAAAGATTTAAATGTTTGTGTTACCGGCTTTTCCTATAACAGTAAGGAAAATGAGGATGATATATTAAACCATATCAAACCGGCGAAGCAGGGAGCCTTTAATATCTTACTGGCGCATGGCGGGGATGCCAGGCATCTGCCGTATAACAAGAAAAATTTAAGGGAATCCAATTTTGACTATATAGCGTTGGGACATATTCACAAACCAGAGGTTATTAAAGAGAATGCCGTTATCATGGCGGGTTCTCTGGAACCGATAGATTATACAGATACCGGAGCCAGAGGATATATTTATGGCGAGGTTGTAGATGGAATTGTAAAGACAGAGTTTGTGCCGGTAGCCCAGAGGGCTTATATGAATCTTCTTATCAATATAAAGCCGGACCATACACCGCAGATGATATTGGATTTAGTTGACCGGCAAATCCAGAATTTGGGAACTCAGCATATTTACCGGATTCTTGTCAAGGGACAGAATCATAACCATGATGTGTTTGATTTTACCAGTCTCACAACAAAATATAACATTTATGAAGTGATTACGGAGGTATCAGAAGAATATGACCTGGGTAAGCTTTATGAAGAGAATCAGAATAACCTGATTGGTAAATTTATCAACCAGTTGTCTGATAATTATTATGGAGATGAGATTTGTAAAAAAGCTATTCACTATGGTTTAGATGTACTACTAAAGACAGGAGAGCAGTAATATGAGAGTTGATAAGTTACACTTACAGGATTTTGGACAATTTCATAATAAAGACATTACGCTGGCTCCTGGCATCAATGTGGTTTACGGGGCTAATGAAGCGGGAAAGTCTACCATAAAGGATTTTATCGTAGATATGATATATGGAATTGATAAGGCGAGAGGACTGGGTGCCCGGTTTGACCATTACGAACAGAAAAAACCAATTAATGGCTCTGCGTTTTCTGGTGCTATGGAGGTTTCGGTTCAGGGAACAGACTATTTGATTGAGAGAAATTTTGCCCGCCAGGAAAAGAAGACAACAGTCAGGGATATGGACACAGCACGTGAGATTATGCTGCCGGAAGAGAATAATCTGGTGGGTACGTTGCTGAACACAGACAAAAGTACATATCTGAATACACTATGCATCAGTCAGATGGAGGTCTCAACAGATAAGGAAATCGCTGATAAGCTTAATAATTATATTGTGAATATGGCGTCAAGCAGAAATGGTGATATCGACGCAGTAAGCGCAATTATGAAATTGAAAAATAAGAAAAAAGCGTTCTCAAATAAAGAATTAGAGCAAAGGGAGCAGGAGCTTACTGCCAGACTTTCTTTAGACAGGGATTTTGATGCGGAGCTTGCGGCTGTTAAGGAGGAGTATGCTAAGGTCGAGGCTGAGATGGATGGAAAGGAGCCGGCAAAGCTTCAGTTTACACCGATTAAGAATCCGGCTGCAGAAGAGACTGCAGAGGAAGAGAGTGAGCTTGAGGAAGCAGAGGATGAAGCGGACGATTTAAGCGAACCTTTGACGAAGCGGGAAAGAGACATGAATATGCTTCGGAATATGGGAAAGAAAAGTGCATTGGATAATGTATTTGTAATTTTGTTTATAGCGCTTCTCTTTATTGCCCTGTTTGTGGGAGCCGCCTATATGGTTCCGGTAAACATTCCGGAGGTTAAAATGGGAATCATGGGATTTGGCATTATATTGGTTGCAATTACTACGGTTCAGGTTCTGGCGAGACGGGCAAAGCTCTATAAGCTTTTAGAGGAATTGGAGATAGAACAGGGCTTTGAAGAGGCAAAGGCAGAGTCGGCAGACATGGGTACTCAGCGAGAGCTGGTTAACAGGTTATCCGGTCTGAAGCTCAAAGAACAAAATATTTTAAAAGAGCGTGCCGGTCAGGAGCAGACTCTTTCAGAGCTCACAAAGCTGAAGGAGCAGATGCAGGCGAATGATGTGGAAGCGGCAGCACTTGACCTTGCAATGAAAACCATTCAGGATTTATCAGAGGAAATCTATGATTCATTTGGCAGTGTGTTAAATGAACAGGTTTCTGAGATTATCAGCAGAATTACAAATAATAAATATTCTGAGGTTAAAATAGATGACCAGTTAAGAGTGATGGTGAAAAGCGGAAGCTCCTTTATCAGTATGGATTATTTAAGTACTGGTACCATGGAACAGATTTATCTGGCGCTCCGTTTATCCATTGCCAATGTACTGATTGCCGAAGAGATGCCAATTATCATGGATGATGTTTTTGTCACCTATGATTATCAAAGATTAAAAGAAACATTAAGCTGTTTGGGCGAATATATGAACCGCCAGATTATCATTTTTACAAACAATCCGGGTATTCAGGATATGTTCGCGGGCTTGGGAATAGAAAGCAATTATATTGCCATCTAATACAAATTCTTAAGTGACACGGCTGGAAATGAGGGAATAGCATGGCTGATAACAAAAAGTCTACATCGGATAAGCGTAGGGAGTCACGCCCAGCGACCAAGGCAGCGGGACAAAGCGCTACGAAGAAAGCAACACAGAAAAAGTCCCCGGAGGAATTGGAAAAAGCAAGGCTGAAAAAGGTAAAAAGGGACCGGAAAAGAAAACGCAAAAAGGTTAGAAGGATTATTTTATCCTATCTCCTGCTTATTGTAGTACTGGTTGGTGTGATTGGCGGATATATTGTCTATGAGAAATTTGGAAAGCAAATTTTAACCTATCGTGAGGATGCAAAGGAAATGGTTGCCAATTCATCTGAGAGTACATTTCGTCAGGATGAGACCTCTATCGTATATGATGCCAATGGCAAAAAAATGAGAGAGGTTACAGGAGAAAAAGAGGTTTACTATAAGACCTATGATGAGATTCCGGCATACTTTGTGGAAGCCATGGTGTCGGTAGAAGATAGACGTTTTTATGAGCACAATGGTGTAGACTATGAAGGTATTGCAAGAGCGGCTTATATCTTATTTAAAAATAATGGTAATATTACCCAGGGTGCCAGTACGATTACCCAGCAGCTGGCGAGAGGAATTTTCCTGTCAAACGAGGTCAGCTATGAGCGTAAAATTAAAGAAATATTTATTGCATGGGAGCTGGAAAAGAAATATACAAAGCAGCAGATTTTGGAGTATTATCTGAACACAATTTTCTTTTCCAACAGCTATTATGGAATTGGAGCAGCGGCGAAGGGATATTTTGATAAGGATTTGGACGAGTTGTCTGTGTCGGAAGTGGCATTTCTGTGCGCAATTCCTAACAGTCCTACCTATTATGACCCTCGGACGAATTATGACCATACCATAGAGAGACGGAATAAAATATTAAATGATATGCACGATTTGGGCTACTTGAATGATTTGGAGCTTCAGATGGCTTTAGAAGAAAAGGTTGTTCTGGCAGAGGAGAAAAAGATAAGCCATGACTATGTGGAAACCTTTACTAATTTCTGTGCTACAGAGGCATTGATGGAGGCATCCGGCTTTAAATTCCAGTACAAATTTGATACGCTGGAGGAGCAGCAGGAATATAACAAGAATTACCGCCAGGTATATGACGAATACTATGCAACGCTATATACCGGGGGATACCAGATATATACGTCAATTGAACAGGACAAACAAAAATTATTACAGCAGGCAATAAATGAGACACTTTCCGTTGATGAGGAGAAGAACTCAGAGACAGGTATTTACAATCTGCAGGGGGCATCTACCTGTATTGATAATTCTACCGGGCGGGTTGTGGCAATTGTGGGTGGACGTACCCAGGATGAACTGCAGGGATATAGCTTAAACCGTGCATATCAGAGTGCAAGACAGCCTGGTAGTACGATTAAGCCGTTGATTGTATATACACCGCAGCTGGAGAGAGGCTACACACCTTCAACAAGGGTAGATGATACGGAATTTGAACAGGCGAATATGCCGCAGAATTCCGGAGGTACTTATTCTGGAATGATTTCTCTTGCACAGGCAGTAGCGGCGTCTAAAAACGTGGTAGCATACCGCTTGTTTGGTCAGCTGACTCCGGAGGTGGGTGCTGAATATTTGTTAAATATGAATTTTAACTATTTGACGATTGAGGACCGGCATAATATGGCAGCCTGTCTTGGCGGTCTTACCTATGGAGCCACAACTGTGGAGATGGCTTCCGGATATGCCACCATTGAAAATGATGGCGAATTCCGTAAACCAACGTGTATTGTGAAGATTACAGATGCACAGGGAAATGTTATTGTAGATGATAAAATAAAGTCAAAAGAAGTATACGAATTAAACGCTTCCCGTATGATGATATCCATGTTAAAGGGTGTATTTACCGGGGGCACGGCAAGTGGTCTTGGTATTTCGGGAATGTCCTGTGCGGGCAAGACGGGAACAACGGATAATAATACAGATGGATGGTTCTGTGCATTTACCCCGTATTATACCACCAGTGTATGGGTGGGATACGATACGCCACAGTCTACAAGGGGCTTGTGGGGTTCTACTTATCCGGGACGTATATGGCATGATTTTATGGAACCAATTCATGAGGGCTTGAAAGACCTTGGATTCCCGGATTATGAATGGGTACGTTCTACTAAGGATTGGAAGGACACCCGTTCCAGCTCAGAGGAAACGGAAGAAAAGGATAAGAAGAAAAAGAAGAAAAAGACAACGGAGAAGACGACAAGTGTTCCTGGCACGGATTCCCCATCTACAACCACCCAGGTTCCAACGGAGGCACCGACCACCCAGACTCCGACTACACAGGCGCCGACGGAGGCACCGACTACACAGGCACCTGCGACAACTGCAGAGCCGACGGAGACACCGACCACTTAGGTCAGATTCCATGACGGTAACATATAAAAAGAACCGGTATATATGTCAGACGGCATATATACCGGTTCTTTAGTTTGTATGCTGGTTAACGATTAAGCTGCTTAATAATTTTCCCGAATCGTATGTTTTTCCCGGTATTCATTGATACGGTCCTGAATACGGTCAGTCGGGTCTAAAATTTTTGAAATAGAGGCATCATGGTTTAAGTGGTCAATCAACAGTGCAATGTATTTGCTCATATCAGCTGAAATATACCACTCTCTTGAGAGAAGCTCCGGTGTCTGATAGGTAAGGTTGGTAGTAATTACTTTTTCAATGAGTCCGTCTGCTTTTGCCTTGTCAAATACTTCTAAGCCGCTGGTAAACAGACCGAAGGTACAGACACAGAATACTCTTCTTGCATGACGGCTCTTCAATTGCCGGGCAACATCAATCATGCTTTCTCCGGAGGCAATCATATCATCAATAATTATAACATCCTTGCCTTCCACGGAGTCACCGAGAAATTCATGGGCTACGATTGGATTGCGGCCATTTACTACCCGGCTGTAATCTCTTCTCTTATAAAACATTCCCACATCTACGCCTAAAATATTGGCAAAGTAAATTGCACGGTTCATGGCTCCCTCGTCCGGACTAATTACCATCAGATGTTCTTTGGAAAGCTCCAAATCATTGGTGGACAGTAACAGTGCCTTTAAGAACTGGTAGGTTGGACGAATGTTTTCAAATCCATGGAGCGGAATGGCATTCTGTACCCGTGGGTCATGTGCATCAAAGGTGATGATATTGTCTACCCCAAGGCTTACAAGCTCCTGCAGACACAGTGCGCAGTCAAGAGATTCCCTTTTACTTCTCTTGTGCTGGCGGCTTTCATAAAGGAAAGGCATAATTACGGTAATCTTGCGGGCTTTTCCTCCGCAGGCTGCGATTACACGCTTAATATCTGCATAATGGTCGTCTGGCGACATAGGGCAATTTCTTCCATATAAGGAATATTCAATACTGTAATTTGTCACATCCACCAATATATATAAATCTTTTCCGCGGACAGACTCCAATAGTTCACCCTTTGCTTCTCCGGAACCAAAACGTGGGCAGGAAGAATGGACAAGATAAGAGTCCTTTTCGTAGCCATTAAATGCAATGGTAGATTTTTCGGCATTATTTCTTGCGGTTCTCCATTTGGAAAGATAAGAATCTACACGCTGACCCAGCGAAGTGCAGCTTTCCATTGCAATAATACCTAATGGGCCTACAGGGATGGTTGATAATAAATTACTGTCATTTGGCATGGTTTTTCCTCCGTTATTTATTTACATTTTTTGTATTGCTTTTCTTCGTTTGGCTAGACGGATATTGTCGCCATAGAAGTTAAAAACCTTATATTCCGCAAAAATACGGGTAGCAATCCGGTCAGAATAACGCTCCGTTAATTCCTGAAGATTCAGATTGGTGGATATTACAGTGGATTTCTTTTCCCGCATCCGCGTATTTAATATATCATAAAGCTCAGAAGATACAAAGGAGTTTGTAAATTCTGTGCCAAGGTCATCAATAATCAGTAAATCACAGCTGTAGAGATAACGATATGTCTCCTGGCTGTTCGGGTTCTGTCCTTTTTTCATAATGACATCTCCGCATACATCCTCAAAAAGATGAATAGCAGTCTGGTATAGGACGGTATGCTGGGTATCCAATAATGCTTTGGCGATACAGTTGGAAAGATAAGTTTTTCCAAGACCAGTCTCTCCATAGAATAAAAGATTACCCCCATCCTTGTCAAATAATTCAATAAAAGATTTAATTTTATTAAGAATGCTGCTCATATTTTCATAGGGAGTATAGGGATGGGTACCATCGTTTTCTTTTGGGTAATAATTCAAATCAAAATGCTCGAAATTTTCTATCTCCAGAATCTGTTCCAGGGTAGATTGCCTGTAGAGCAGGGAAATAGCAGCCTGTTTAAAGCAGGTACAATACTGGCTGCCCACCCGTCCGGTATCCTGACAGAGGGGACAGGTATAAATCGGTTTCAGATAATCTGCGGGATATCCATGGGTTCTCAGTAAATCCGTTTTCTCAGCAATTAATGCCTGATTGCGTTCTTTAATGGAAACCGTAGAATCCGTGCCGCTTTTTAGTTTGGTTCGCACTGCATCAATAGAAGAAGAGGCAATAGTCTGGTCAATTTCTGCAATACGGGGAATCTTTTTGTAGATTTCCTCCTTGCGGCTCTGTGACATTGCACGATTTTCAATTTGGTTCTTGTAGTACCTGTTCATTAATTCGTCGTACTGGGTATCATTAAATGCCATAATTGCTTCTAATCTCCTAAAATGCTTTCAAAGTGTGTTTTTACTGGTTTGTCTCCTGCAGGAAAAGATTCTCAAATTCATTTACCACCTGCTGGTTGGTAGAGCTCTGGTATTGGTTAAACTGGTTATTCATGGTTGTTTTGCGGCTGGTGGCTTTTTTCTTTTTTTCCTCTGCCCATTTTTTGTCCAGTGCTTCGATGTCAGAAAGCTTTCTCACATTCTGCTTGTACCAGTTTTCCAATATTCCATTGACATAGTTAAAGTTTGCAGACTGTGGATTAGAGGCAATCGCACGTTTGCAGGCTTCTATAATAATATTCTTGTTAAAAGAATAAGTATTATACCAGGTGTCGATATAAGCTGTTTCCGCAGGGGTTGGAACTCTTCTTGGGATTCCCAGCTGTTTCAGTACCGTAACATAGATGGAGTTGTAATTTTTAGATGCCACCTTGGCATCCTCCACATCCGTTATTCCGTTTTTATACCACTCCAGGGCGACAGCTTCGATATACCGGCAGCTTTTTTTGCCTATGGAAACACAGTATTCCACCAAATATTCCAATAAATCAGGAGAAAAGGATAATTCCTCATATATGTATAATAACGTGTTGATATCACTTTGCGTTAATGGCTTTGCAAAATATATTTCTGTCTGATAGAGAAGATTTCCAAAATCTTCATCGTTTTTCTTTTCTTCGATAAATGCTGCCTTGTAGGATTTCCTCTTAGGTACGGTGCTTGAACGCCTGATTGCCTCCATCTCGGCAGCAGCCGTATCATTTTCCGGGTGGATGTCCGGGGAAGCCGTTTCTTCTTCCATACCCAGCATAGATAACAGCGAGGATTCCTCTTTGTCCGGAGCCTTTGGCGACAATGGCAGCATGGTAATACCCGTTAGTACTTTATCTGGAGTATAGTTCAATTGCAGGACTCCTTGTTTAATCCAGTAGCGGATGGCACGGCAGATATCCTTTTCCGTCAGGTTAAAATCGTCTGCAATATCTGCTATGGTAATGGCGCGGCCACTGTTTAACAGACGGACAAGGTATAGATAAACCTTTACAAATTCGCCGTTTGCTTCTGTCATATAGTAATCAATAAAGAAATTTGAAACAGCAGAATATGTTTCGTGATTTTTTGTTGTAATTGTAATTGTTTCCACCTGTTTCTCCTCCCTTTATGCTTGTTCTGCCTCTTGCAGCAGAATTGGATTTTCATAAGCATAGGAATTATAACACAGCGCTTTTGAAAAGAAAATAGAACGTCTGTTTTCCGCTATGCAGGAGAAAAAATGTGGATAATGTGGATAGTGTGGATATGTGGTTGACATAACTTTGACCTGAGCATACACGGTTAAAAACCGTGTACGGTCAGGTTTATATTATGTAAATAAAAATATCCACAATCTTATCCTGTCAAGTGGAAATTTATAGATTGTGGATATTGTGTAAAACTATTTGCCAAGCAGCTCTTCGCCAATTAAATAAACGTCTCCGGCTCCCATAGTTATCAACAAATCATTTTTTTTGCAATTTTTTAATAAATAATTTTCAACTGCGTCAAAGGAGCTGAAATATTTTGCATCTGTGCCATATTGTTTAATCCGTTCGGCTAAATCTCTTGCATGAACCAGACCTGTATCCGCTTCTCTTGCAGCGTAAATATCAATTACAATGACATGGTCAAAGCCCTTTAGTGCATCTGCAAATTCTTCAAATAATGCCTTTGTCCGGGTATAGGTGTGTGGCTGGAATACTACCCAGAGCTCATTGTGGGGGGTATGAATTGCAGTGGTAAGGGTTGCCTTGATTTCGGTAGGATGGTGGGCGTAGTCATCTATAACAGTGACATTGCCAAGGGTTCCTTTTAATTCAAACCGTCTGTGGGCGCCGCCAAAGCATGCCAGTCCGGAGAGGGAATATTCTCTGTCAATACCAAGCAAATCCGCTACAGCGATGGCAGACAGAGAGTTGGTAACATTATGTATTCCCCCGATATTTAAATGAATCCGTTCCTGTGCAATTCCATCAACCATTAAGGTGTAATTCATATGTCCCTTTTCATTCGCTTCGATATCAGCAGCAGAATATTTGTTAGTGTCCGCCGTGCCGAAGGTGAGGATGTTGCATTGTAAACCGCTGGTAATGCGGGACAGGCAGTCCATATCACCGTTTACCACCAGGGTTCCGTTGTCCGGGAGATTGGCAGCAAAGGTGTGGAAGCTTTCGATTATCTCATCAATACCACTGAAGAAATCCAGATGGTCGGCATCTACATTCAGGATAATACTGATATAAGGGTAAAACGCAAGGAAGCTGTTGGTATATTCGCAGGCCTCTGTTACGAAGTAATCCGATTCTCCCACCCGGACATTTCCTCCGATGGAATCCAGAATACCGCCAACAGAGATGGTAGGGTCTGTATCCGCTTCCATAAAAATCTGGCTTAGCATGGATGTGGTAGTAGTCTTTCCGTGGGTGCCGGCTACAGCTACGGAATATTTGTAGTTGTTCATAATCTGCCCCAGCAGCTGGGCTCTCGTAAGCATTGGAATATTTTTTGCTTTGCAGGCAGCAAACTCCGGATTGTCTGCATGGACTGCTGCTGTATATACCGCTAAATCAATATCATCTGTAATATTCTCGGCGCACTGTCCGATATTAACCATGGCTCCCATTGCAATCAGTTTATCCACAATGTCGGAGCTTTTGGCATCGGAGCCGCTGATTGTAAAATTTTCTTTTAATAAGATTTCAGCTAATCCGCTCATGCTGATTCCGCCGATACCAATAAAATGTACATGAATTGGCTTTTTAAAATCAATCTGATACATAGATTTTTCCTTCTTCCATAAAAAATAGTTTAACTAGAATGATTATAATATAAGGTAAAAAGTTTTACAAGAGGCGGTCAGGGGATAATGGGAAAGGATTGTATTTTGAGAGAAATTGTTTTATGATAAGAGACAGAAGAAACGGAAACTGGCAAGGAGTAAATGCATGGCTGAGAAATACATAATGATTCACGATATTATGAGTGAACACAAGGACCGGATGTTGAACTTAAAAAAATACTATCCTTTTTTTGTGCTGTGTGAAACCACATTTTCACAGTATAAAGAGGGGAAGTATATGGAGCTTGATATGGGTTATATTACCATGGCTACTCTGCGCTTTTTTATCAATGAAAATAATTTCCATGAGAGTGAAATCACCTATGACCAGTATGAAGGCTTTCTCTCGGAGCTTCTCAAAAGGGAATTCCGCCTGGAGCTGGATGCAGAGGAGGAAAAAGAGCTCACTGGCTATATTTTTGACAAGATAAAAAATGATGGCAGGGCATTTACGTTTCCGTATTTTGACCCGGAGGAAAAAAAGAAAAAGACTGCCCGGGTGAAGCTGATTGACAGCCGGATTGTGGATGGCGTAGTGCTTTACCATGTAACCACGGATGGAATTGAATTTTATCTGGATACGAAAGAGATAAAAGAGGAGAGCAATATTTCCGTCCAGCAGCTGCTGCTGGAAAAAATGATTCAGTCTGAAAATTTTGCCGGGGGAATCGAAGTTGTGAGACGGATTAATAATGAGGTGAATAAGCTTGCCCTGCAGAAGAAGGAGGTTCTGGATTTGTTAAGCTATGATGTGTTTTCCGGGGCAAAGGCAAGTGAGGAATACATGGAAACCGTGGCGAAGTGGTTTGATGACGAGTCAAAGCTGTTTGAGAAGAACCGCGCATTGATTGATAAAGCCTTTCAGAAGGCAAATATGGCGAATACTGTAATACTAAGTGAAATTCATAAGCTGGATACGGAACTGAAAAAGACGATTATTAAACACGGGCAGCTGATTAAGGAGACTATTGAGCTGCAGAGCATTGCGGATGAAATGATTGCCAGAGCGAAGCTTAGAAAGCTGCGCCCGGTATTTAATTTCCGCGATGCCTTAAAAAAGGTCATGGATGACGATAAGCCGGAGCGGTTAGGGGCGCTGGTGCAGCCTCTGTTTATGCCAAAGCTGAATAAAACATTTGCGGTGGAGAATATAGACCGGATGCTGGAGAGCAGGATGGACAGTGGGGATGTAAGCGAGAAGGTGGAGAAACGCCAGGTGGATGGGGATTATGTGTTTCAGGATGAGGTGGAGGAGACGAGAATTGCGGGAAACTTTGGCAGACTCTTTGCAGAATTGCTGGAACAGTTGTGGAAGCACGGAAAGACCACCTTGCCGGAGCTTATGGCGATATATGAGATTAAATTCGGAAAAGAGATATATACCAACGGAGATGTTTATTCCTTTCTGGTGCATCTGGCGCAGAAGGACAGGTACGATTTAAAGAAAATGCAGGACAAGCAGGATACCTTTTTAGAGGGCCTGGTTATGGATAAGTTGACCATTGAGAAGAAGGACCAGTATGGGAGCATGGTATTCCGGATTGTGTTCAGCCCGGAGAAGGTACTGGAATTTGGAGAGGGAAGAGATAAGGGCTTTGCCATTACGGATATGCACTTTGAGGTTGTAGCATAATGATATGGAGGAATGAAAAATTACCCCTGGAGATTGAAAAAAGCAGTCTCCAGGGGTTTTACTTTACAAAAAGACATGAATATAAAACTTTATGTAAAATATACTTGACAAAATGTAAATAATGAAATATACTCATATACAAGTTAGAAAAGCATTTTCAATTAAATGAAAACAGAGTAAGGAGGTTTCCGTATGAAGCTGGAAGTAAAAAATATTACAAAATCCTTTGGAGAGAAAGAAATCCTAAAGGGTATTTCTTTTTCGGTGGAAAGCGGCAGGGCGTTGGGACTGCTGGGAAGAAATGGAGCGGGAAAGACAACAACCATTCGTATTTTAATGGATGTGTTTCATGGTAACAGTGGAGAGATTCTCTTAGACGGTGAGAAATTTGACCAGAGAAAGGTTCAGATTGGTTATCTGCCGGAGGAGAGGGGGCTGTATCCAAAGAGAGAGGTATTAGAGCAGATGGTGTATCTGGCAAGGCTTCGGGGCATCAGTAAGAGCCAGGCGGTGGCAAACGCCAGAAAATGGCTTGAACGGCTGGAGATTCTTCAATATGAAAAAAAGCTGCTGGAGACATTATCAAAGGGAAACCAGCAGAAGGTACAGCTTGCGTCCACGCTGGTATGCGACCCGGAAATCGTTATTTTAGATGAGCCCTTTAGCGGTCTGGACCCGGTTAATTCCCAGATTTTACAGGATGTGGTGAAGGAATTAATTGCAGACGGGAAAATTGTTATTTTTTCCAGCCATCAGATGAGTTATGTGGAAGAATTTTGCGAGGAGATTGTCATTATTAACCAGGGAGACGTGGTACTTAAGGGAAATCTGTCCGCCATTAAAAGAGAATTTGGAAAGAACCAGCTGGTTCTCAGTGCCAATGGTATTTCACAGGCGGACATGGAACAGATTTTAAGACAGCAGCTGGCTGATTTGGTTGAGGTAACCGGCAGAACAAAAGAGGATGTAATTGTAAGACTGCTGGAGGAAATTACGAGAAAGCAGTTGTTTCAGAGACTGGCACAGATGGATGAATTGGAAATGGAACATTTTGAGACCTATAAACCGTCTCTCAATGATATTTTTGTGGCTAAGGTAGGTGAAGAATAATGAAACGTTTTATAACAGTATTTGAATTTGAACTGATGAGTTATATTAAGAATAAATCCTTTATGATTACAACAATTTTAATGGCAGTATTGCTTGGGGCTGTTATGTTTTTGCCAAGATTTATTGACATGTCTGATATATTGGGAACAGAGAATGCCGAAAGCAGGGAGGAGTCCGCCGGCGGGCAGGAGGAACAGAGTGACGAGGCTGTGGCAAGACTTGGAATTGTGGATGAAAACCGGATTTTTTCAGACCCGTCTGTTTTAGAACAGGCATTTGGTGATGCAGAATTCATTTTTATGACAGACAGGGAAGAACTGAAAAGTGCTGTTATCAAAGAGGAGATTGATGCCGGTTTTTATGTTAAGGATGACAGGAGCTACCAGTATTATGTGCTAAACCGGGATATGTCGGATGAAAACCAGGCTATATTCAGTGAAGTATTATCTATGGTTCATAAGAAGAACTACTGTGAAGAGCAAAATCTTGATTATGAAACCTTTGTGGCAGGATATGAGGCTCCGGTTCAATGTGAGGAGGAGATACTGGGCAAGGATGCGGCAGATAATTTCTGGTATTGTTATGCCCTGGTTATTGTAATCTTTATGGTAATCATTTTGTATGGTGTTATGATTGCGACTTCTGTCACCACAGAAAAAAACAACCGTTCCATTGAGGTACTGGTGACCAGTATTGATTCAAAATATCTGTTGTTTGGCAAGGTATTTGCAGGCGCGGCAGCGGTAATTGTCCAGCTGGCACTGATTCTTGGGGCAGTGCTTATCGGCTATGGAATGAATCATGCGGCATGGGGAGATAAGCTGGATATGCTGCTGGATATTCCGGCAGATGTTCTGGCAGCCTTTGCAGTTTTTGGAATTGGAGGTTTTCTGTTCTATGCGTTCCTGTATGGCGCCATGGGAGCTCTGGTATCCAAGACGGAGGATATCAACAAAACAGCCGGTACATTACAGATGGTTATTATGCTTGTGTACTTTGCAGTGCTGTTCTCGCTGCAGAATCCGGATGGCATGGTTATAAGGGTCTGCTCCTTCCTTCCGTTTTCATCCTATTCCGCAATGTTTGTAAGAATCGGAATGGGAAAGGTAGCGCCATGGGAGGTTGTAGTGTCAGCTGTCATATTGTTTGTCTCCATCTTCTTTGTGGGATGGCTTGCGGCAAAGATTTACCGGATGGGAACCCTGCGGTATGGTAACCCAATTAAGCTTAGCAGGGCGTTAAAGGATATGAAGAATGCAGAGTAGACATAAGAACCAGGCGGAGTGGCAGATATATAGTAAAGTTGGTGGAGTCAGGAGGTAATGCATAATGAAACGAGCAAAAAGGATTGTATATTTAATAATGGTTATCGTGACAGGTGTTTTTACAACCGGCTGTGGTAAAACAGAGGGTCAGAATCTGGAGTATCTTCTGAGTTTTATTTGTGGCATTTTATGTGGTCTTGTTCTTATCAGATTTATGGCATGGCTTGTCTCTAAATTAGGGGGCAGAATACAGACCAGATGCAGGAAGGACTCCTATGATGAACGCCAGCTGCTGGCAAGAGGGCAGGCTTATAAAACGGCATTTTTTACATTGCTGTTTTATATCCTGGCAGTTTCCCTGCTGGATGATATATTCGGAATCTCAATATTTATGTCCTTTTGCGGAATCTGGATTGGCATTGCTTTGTCCATTATGGTTTTTGCGGTAATCTGTATCTTAAAGGATGCATATATGTCGCTGTATGAAAATATCAGGGGTATTATTATGGTGTTTTCCATTGTTGGAATCCTGAATATTGCAGTTGGAATCCGGACAATTCTGGAACGGCGTCCGTTGCTGGAAAATGGAGCTATTTCGATAGAATGGACCAATTTAGTGGTGGGAATTTTGTTTTTTGTTATCCTGATTGTTTTTTGCGGAAAGGTGATTTATAATAAAAAACAGTTTGATGAGGAAGCTGAACATGAGGAGAGCCGCCTATGAAAAATTTGAAAATGAAAGCCGCCAGGGCTGCTCTTGATATGTCACAGCAGGATTTAGCGACAGCGGTTAATGTTTCCAGGCAGACCATCAATGCCATTGAAAAAGGGGATTATAATCCCACCATCAACCTATGCAGGGCAATATGCAGGGCGCTTGGCAGGACATTGGATGAGTTGTTCTGGGAGGAATAATGCAGGATAGAGGGAAAACAGATGGCAGCAAATGAGAAATATCCAGAGTTTACAAAGGAAATGAAGAAGACACATACAATTTTGATTCCGAATGCTATTCCGGTGCATTTCAGCATTATGGGTTCTGTTTTCAGGGAAAATGGTTATAAGATTGCATTCTTAAATTATTCTGGTCAGAAGATTGTTGATACAGGCTTAAAATATGTTCATAATGATACCTGCTATCCGGCAATTATTGTAATTGGGCAGCTTATTTATGCATTGGAATCAGGTGATTATGACCCTGAGAAAACGGCGTTAATGCTGTATCAGACAGGGGGTGGATGCCGGGCTTCCAACTATGTGCATCTGCTTCGGAAGGCGCTTAAGGCAGCGGGGTATGCGCAGGTACCGGTGGTGTCAATCAATTTTGGAGGGATTGAAAAAAACAGTGGCTTTAAGGTGACGGCATCTATGTTTCTGAAAGGGTTAATTTCGTGGCTGTATGGGGATTTTTTGATGCTGCTTCGCAATCAGGTTCTTCCATATGAGGTGGAAGATGGAACCTGTGAGCAGCTGATGGAAAAATGGACGGAGAAGCTTACGGCACAGTTCCGTCATAACAGAGGGATAACAAAGAGGGCAATTACCCGCAATTTTGTTGAAATCGCAGAGGATTTCAGCAGGGTGGAGATTCGGAAGACAGACAAGCCAAAGGTGGGTATCGTTGGCGAGCTGTATGTAAAGTATGCGGATTTTGGGAATAATTATTTGCTGGATTTTCTGGTGGAACAGGGTGCGGAGGTTATGGTGCCGGGAATTCTTGGATTCGCTCTGTACAGCCTGAATATAGGAATGGAAAACGGGCGTTTGTATGGTGATAGGAAGGGGGTTCCCTTTAGCTGGTTTGCAGTCCGGTATATTGAAACATTAGAGGGGATTATGTTGTCTGTTCTTGAAGCTTACCCACAGTTCTGCACACCTGTGCCCTTTAAAATGCTGAAGGATTTTGGAGACGAAACTATTAACCGTGGCGTGTGCATGGGCGAGGGGTGGCTGTTGACGGCAGAAATGGCAGAGCTGATTGATAAAGGGTATAATAATATTGTATGTGTGCAGCCCTTTGGGTGCCTGCCTAACCATATTGTAGGGAAAGGCATGATTCGGAAGCTTCGGGAGCAGTATCCG
>JAXVOW010000061.1:0-2039 GCA_037301995.1 bacterium
CCTTAATCAGCCAGTCCAAACTGTGCAAAATAATCTACTTCACAGTCATAAATCTTATCTAAGGTTTCTATATCGATTCCGGTCTGTTCACTTACATAAGCCATCAGCTTATCACCAGATACCGCCTTTACCGGAAGTCCGTCCTCGTCAATTTCCTCTACGATATATTCTTCCTTGCCCTCTGCAAATTCCATAAATGCATCCGCACCGTCTAATGCTTTCTGCACCAGTTCCGGAGACATCTCCAATTTTTCTCCGATGAAATCTGCCTCCTTTTGAAAATCCTCTCCAAAAAATTCCTCCAAGGATAAAATTTCCGGATTTTTCTCATTTAAAGTCTCTTTGATATCATTTTTCTTATCCATTATGCTTCCTAAACTCCCAATATCTGTCTTTTCCCTTTAACAGCCTGTACCACAAAAATACTAGATTAATCCATAATGCAGAAATGCATTTTTGATTCCATCCTCATCCACATCCGTTGTCACAAAATCTGCGATATCCTTAAGTATGGGATTTGCATTTCCCATGGCAATGGCAATTCCGGCGAAGCGCAGCATCTCCATGTCATTCTCCCCATCTCCAATTCCTATGGTATCCTTCAAATCGGCTCCAAAATATTTTGCAACAATTTTAATTCCATTTCCCTTATGCATTCCAAGCTCTGACAGCTCGCCGCTGTTTCCCGGCAATGCAATGGCGCTGTCCACAACGGTAAATTCATCCTGCAAATCCCTACGGATATCCTCCGGGTCATACTCCATAGTCACATAAAGCATCTTGTTAACCGGAAGCTTTGCAGGCTCTAAAATTTCAGAGAGGCGCTTTGCCATGTCAAACAGCGCCTTATCATAAGGCTCATTGCGGGATTTGCAATACGCTATATACTGATTCATATAATCAAAACCGATATCATTTACCAGTAAATCCTCATTGGTTTCCAGAAAAACTGCCATTTTCTTTGACTCGAAATAGTCTAACAGTCTTGCATTCATCTTTTCCGTCATGGGACGGTGATAAATCATCCTTCCCTCCAGCTCCACATATGCCCCTGCAGAGCCAACAATTCCATCCAGAGGTACGCTGAGAATGTCCTCATGCATCTCGCACCTGGAGCGTCCGGAACAAATAAACACCTTATGTCCGTTTGCCCTTGCCCGGTTGATTGCCTCCCTTGCGCTGTCCGGAATAACCGCATTCCGTCCCACCAGCGTTCCATCTATATCCAGAAAAATGTATTTCGTATCCATACAGCTCCTCCTGCTATTCTGATGCTTATTCTCTATCAAAAACGGTCAATAGAGAGATTTACTCTTCCCTTACTATTTCCGTTTCCATCCACCCACATCCATTTCTTATGTAAAAATGGCTGTAAATTTGATTCCCATACATCCCGTTGGTTCACCTGCCACTGTCCGTCAGAAACCAGAATAACCAGCCTGCTCCTGGCATGAAATAATTTTAACTGTCCTGCCAGTACCTCTATCGCTTTGTCTCCCGTATGGGACATATTCTCATAATCCTCTAAGCCTCTGCCAATTCCCAGCATGGAAAGTGGAAGCACCTCCGTCACAATCTGCTCATCGGTTATCCATTTCACCACATTTAACCGGACATTCTGAAACAAATCACCCTTCTTTTTTAATGCAGAGACTATATCCCTGCTGGTGCCTGCAAGCTGCTCCGGCGGTAGCTTATAATCCAGCACAACCGCCATTTCCACCAGTTTTCCACTCTGCAGATTGCCTGGTGCATGCAATACCCGTTCCACATCATTCATAAACAATTTCATCTGTACCGGCGTCATTTATCCATCGCTTCCTTCACATTACTGTAACCAGCCCTGATATTCAATGATTAGTTTAATAGATATTCCCCTCTGTGTCAACTTATACAATTAAGATATTTCCTAGATAAATGGTGCAAAAGCCGATGCTCCTGCCACTGTCAGCAGCCCTGCCACCGCTATGGACAAACTGCTCATTGCTCCCTCTAACTCTCCCATTTCCATTGCCTTCACAGTTCCAATGGCATGGGCT
>JAXVOW010000062.1:0-6964 GCA_037301995.1 bacterium
TCTTTGACATTGGATTTTCTTTTTGAAAATCTTCTGCCGCTTTTACAATTTCCTCCGGTGCTCCATTCTTGACATAAACACCATCCAGACAGTCTTCCAGTTCTTTTTGGACATATGACAGGATTGTTCCTAAAATAAAATCCGTATACCCGGCATTATAAAATGCCTGGATAATCTGGCTTCCCGGTAAAAAACCTTTGGCCAATATAATAATTTTACAGTTCAATCCTTCCTGGATTTTTTCTGCGGACGAAATTACAGTCTCCACATCATCTGAATACGGTGATATGTCCAATATTATGGTTCCGGCGCCTGTGCGTAGAATATCAGGAACACAATACCGCAGTTCCCTGATATCATCTATTAATTCAAATTCTTCCCCTCTTTTTTCTACTATCTTTTTTGCAAAATAGCTTTCGTGTAATGTACCAACAAAAAGTACCACTGTTAATGCCCCCTTATATCTTTTTGCTCATTTACCACATCATTCCAATCTTTCCCCTCACCTTTTGGAAAAAATGGAATAAACGTCTGCTTATAATTTTTTTCTTTTCCGGTCTCTATTATCTTCGCGGCTGTTTCCCTTCCTGCTCTGTCATTATCCAATGCAAGGTATACCTCTTCAATTTCCGGATGCAGGGAAAGATACTCAAATACCGCCATGTACTTCTGCGTACTGGATAACGCCTGATAATGATAGGCTGCCAGCTCTCTCTTATCCATTCCGTTTTTAAGGAAATATGTCATAAGGCTCATCATATCAATAACCGCTTCACATACATACAGCCTTTTCCCTTCCTTTGCCGGAAGACGAAAACAATAGTTATAACTGCTTCCCTGAACATCACCTTTAAAAGAAACATCTGACATCGTTCCTCTCCTGCAGGCAAAATCCGGCTGTCCGGTTTTTTCATCATAGGAGACAAACACACAGTTATTCCGGTTATCTTCATATAAATGATTGGATGCAAAAAAGTAATCTATGATAAAGGTATCTATACAGCGTATTTTGCTTAGATACGCATATGCATGCCGCCTGCTCCCTCCATGAGGGGGAAGCAGCAGCATCTTTTTTTTGTTGGAAGCCTTGCTAACGGGTCTTGAAAGTGGTGTACGCTCTAAAGCTTCGCTTCCAATGAAATTTTCAAGCTCCTTAACCGCTTCCCTGTAATTCATATTTCCGAAATACATGGCAAAATTGATTACGGAACCTCTGGCATACTCCTCCGTACTGGAATTACGGAAAAAACGGTTGGTAGCCGGATTGATAATCACACTGTCATGTTCCTTCAAAGTGTAATAACGACCTACTTTTTTTACATGGAACCCTATGTATTCTGCATAATCCACAATATGTACCAGCTGCTTTAATTTATCTGTTTTCTCGCTCATAATCCGCCTTTCTCTGCTCTAATACATCAATGGTTTCCTGATAGGAAGCAATCATTAAATCTGCTTCCCTATCCGCCGCCTCCAATGCCTCAATCTTATCTTTATCATTCTCAATTGTTTCTCTTAAGTTAAGAAGCTCATCCGTTGTCAGATTAGCCGTACTTCCCTGAAGTCTCTCAATATCCTGCCGGATATTGGCTATGGAGGCTTCATTTTTTGATATTGTTTTCTCTAAGCTGCCAATAAGACTCCGGTAATACGCTATGTCATAATCCTGCCTGGCGAGATAATATTCCGCCTTACTTAGTACAGGAAGGGAGTCTGCCTCATCTATAATGCCTGTATAGCTGTAAAAGCTTGTTTCATAAGCTTTTTCTCCTACCGGTGTAAATTCAAATGTAATGGTTACCTTCCTGCCCGTCTGCTTCGGAATTTTATAAAGCTGTATAACCAGCATATCCTGTTCACTATATACAACCTGTGAATCCAGATTCTTTGTATTATCAAAAACGGCTTCAAATTCAATCTTTCCTTCCGAATATGACGTATTTTTCAAATCAAAAACCAGCTCCATAACTCTGTCCCTGGGAGAATACTCCCATCGGATTAGTGTTACAGTTTTGTAATCAGACAGATTTTGTGATGTCCGGAATGCGGAATGCGTATATTGACTCTGGTCTGGAAGAAAGCCTGTAAGACAAAATCCCAGGTGTACCAGAAAAAAAACAAGAACCGTAATTCGTACTGAATTTCGGTTCTTCTTATGGAATGCGGCTCTTTTTTTTTCCCTATTTTTTATTTTCGGTATCTGTATTTTTATCCTCCCCTTTCATTCCGTTATTTTCGGATATGCCTTTATCTGTATCAATAATAAAGGCATCCCATTCTTCCCTGGTTAATAATTCCTGGCACTCTGTAATCTCAGCCAGCCGCCATTTATCAGATATACTGTCAAATGCAAATATCCCTGTCCAATATTTTTTTACTGTAATCGTGTTGATATTTGGCCAGTCTGTATTTTCTTCAAAAAATATACAGGCGTAAATCCCCTCCCTGCTGGAGTTTTTATAATCTACATAAATATGTATATCCGATATAGTTACCGTATAATCAAGGTTGTTGTCATAGGAGGCTGAAACATATTTCCTATATGCCTCATCCGTCATAAGAGCAATCAGCTCCTTATCCCGGTACTCCCCAGTAACATCCGGGGATATTCCATAATACATATTCAGGAAATCCTCTGCTGTCTGATAGATGTCAAATTCCTGTTCTGGTTCCTTTCCGATGTTGGATACCTGCACAAGCTCTTTTAACTCCTCAATCTGTGTTTCATATTTTTCTTTTGTCCACAGCATCTCAACATGGTTATTAACCAGGAAAATAAAAAAGAAAAGAATCACAATTAAAGCAAACAGGATAAATGCCCTGCACCCCTGAAAAAATTCATAAAATTTCAATTGTTTCTCTCCTTTCCTGCCTTTTTACACCGACAGCCTCTGCTTCCGGTTTTTCTTTCTGCAGCTGTAACTGCTGCATATACCTGCCATATTGTGATAAAATATCCTGGTCAATCTCCTCCGGAGTTTTTTCCAGGTATTTCTGTGGACTGCTCTGATACCTTTCTAATAATTCCTGAAAAAATTTTTTACTTAAATTAATTCCTAACAAATCTCCATAACGCTTCAGATTATCGTATGCAGTCCTGGTTTCACTGCTGAGGGGTCCATTTTTATAGGCTTTTACATAATGCCTTGTCAGCTCTTCTATCGTCATACAGTCATCTCCTTTCCCCAAAGGATTGTCTTAATCCTCTTTTACTAAAACAGCCGGTCTTGCTACAAACACAATTGTATCAATGCCTGTCACATCACCAGCCACAACTCCGTAGTCCGTCCCTTTTGCATGTACGCATTTGCCATTTCCTATATATATGGATACATGCCCTATACTTTTATATTGTCCGGCTGCTGCTGCCCGCTTATAAAAAATCAGGTCTCCCACCTGCATTTTACTGGTATCGTATCCGTTACATACGATTACATCTTTATCAGCACACCACTGTGCCTCAGCTGCCGCAGTAGAAGTTTCTCTGGAAATGGAAATATCCACATAGTCCATAGCGCACCATGCAAAGGAGCTGCAGTCCCAGTAAGAATTATTTTTGCTGATACTTTTATTGATATAGCAATTGTTCCATCTATAGTCCATGGAATAATGACAACCAACATACTGCATTCCCCATTTTGCCATCTTCTCACCGGTTCCGCCGGGGTCTGCTATATTTTCATTTACCTTTACTTCCTCATCTCCTGATGAGCCGGATATGCCATTCTGGTAAGCAGTCAGAAATTTCTGGCCATGTGTCGGTGTACCCTTTGCCCCAGCCGGCATTTTGGTATCTGAATATTCCTGTGCCAGGGCAACTGAATATTTTCCACCCCGTCCGCTTATCCACGCATACCATCCATCAATTCCAAAGTTATAGCCCTGGACAGCTGCCGCCAGCCGGTCAAAATCAACTGGCCCCTCCACGCCAAACTTTATAAACGCATCCCTTGCATACTGTACACCGCATCTGCAGGAATACTCTGCATCTTTTATAGCATTAGGCGAATGTGGATATTTTTTGTTATATCCACATTCACTCGCCTGCATGGGGTCAGTTCCGGTTCCACCGCTTTCTACCTGGATTAATGCCAGCATGGCATTTACATAATCCGGTAAATTCAGTTCCTCCGGTTTGCTGTTATACTCCTCACAAAGCTTTGTAATCAATGGCCGGTAAGCCTCTACTGAATCCGGGAAACCTCCGTCTGCAGTATAGTTATACGCACCATTTTGACTGTTATCTCCTGTCACAGAGGATACGATTCCCATTATCAGGATGCAGAAAGTAAAAAGCAGAAAAACTGCACAAAAAAAGGAAAGCTTAAAAGCCAGCTTTCCTAAAATTCCAGCATTTTTTCTTTTTTTCAAGTTTTATGCACCTCCCCGGAACATCTGCTTCTCCTCTTCCGTTATGAATACATTCATCAACACATTGGTATTTCCTTTAATGTTCAGGATACACTGTCCCGTTTCAAACCGTGGAACCTGTTCAATTTCCTGGTCGGGAATCTCACCATGAAACAGCTTCTTTAATTTTGGTATATTGGAGGAATCCTGCTGCATGATAATCTTATACTGGCATAGCTCAAATACCTTTTTAATCTGCTCAATACTGTAACTGTCTGAGCTATCCGGTACACTGTCATTAATGGACTGGGAAGCAAACCATATCCCGCCAAAAAATTTTCTTGCCTCTCTTTCATACATCAGAATCTGTTCAATTGCCATTAACTTATGTGCATTTATGATACGATGGAACTCATCCACAATAATAGCAAAATCTATTATATCATAAGGATGTAACCCATTTTCATAATCTCCTGCCTCCCACTGCTCATGTTTTCTCTTCATCACAGAGCCAATCTGGATACAGTTATCATAACAGAGGGATAATGCCTTAAACATAACTGCATCAAATATCTCTGCTTTCATTTTACCCAGACCACGGATGTCATAAAAAACAATCTGCTCGTCCAGAATATCCTCAATTGTAGTTGGTCCGTCAAATATTTCTCCATAACTGGTAATCAGATTGGCAATGGTCCGCTTAATCCGTACATACTCATCAATCATGGCTCTCATTTCCTGGGCTTTGGCATCACTTAAACCATCAAAAGTGGTATTCTCAATTATATTGTCAATGTATTCATATAAATCAGAATAGGTCGGATATTTCTCATGGGGAAGTCCGGTTATTTTTCCGTTCACCGGAATTCCTCTTTCATCCAGAAGACCACGCTTTATATAGAGCTCCGATAATACATTTTCATACTCGAATATCTCATCATCCGTTGCAGAAGGTTTCAGATAACGGTAAATCGTACTGAGCTTTCCGATATGCTGTTTATAACAGGTATTTTCATCCTCTGATGTACGGATAACCTCTAAATCATTAATCCTTCCATCCGAGCCATCCAGGGAAAGAAGAGTTCCTCCAAATTCATTCACCAAATCTACCCATTCACCAGACACATCAAAACCACGGATATAATCTCCACGGATGACACGGCTTTTAAATTCCTTTTTTAAAATGGTGGATTTTCCGGAACCCATTTCCCCCCATATAACAAAATTATAATATTTCCTGATTTTTGTTTTCATGAAGGGGTTCCACATCACCGGACCGTTTGTGGAGCATGTTAATCCAAAATAATCGGCGGAAGGGTCCATTAATGACGAAAAATGAAATGGATTGCCAAATGCCAGTGTGGTAGCCTTAAAGGGATTTCCCTTTCTGGCAGTCAAAGGATTCAACATCTGCTTGGAATACGGTAAATATACCGCCTTCCAGTCCTCTTCCTGTTCATTCAGATAAATACAGGATTTGAAATTATCTGCCTCCAAATCGTCTATGGTGGCTGCCACCATCGCATCCAGCTCACTATAGGTAGCTGCCGATATATATATGCGGATGCCAGTTGACAGGATAATCTCCCCCATAGACTGTATTTCCTCATACAGCCTCAGATTCTCTTCATAGTCCTGGCGTGCATCCCGGATATCAGTAGCCTTTGTTGCCATACTGATACGGGATTCCTGTTCTCCTAGTGATTTGTTGATGTTCTTTTTTACCTCATTCATATTTTTAGGTGCTAAGTGTATACTGGTAATAGCATGGTCTATGTTAAACAGCTTACACAGCCAGTGGCGCTCCAGCGTTTCCGGATATTCATATACATAAATACATGCTTCATATCCTGTTCCCGTCTTTATAAACCGGTCATCTGTAGGAAAAGAAATGTTTCCCGCCACACCTATACGCTCCAGCATGGCAAGGTCGTACCCTGCCTCCTTATTGCTTTTTTCCTGTTCTGGCGTGGTGTGGTAATAAAGCTGCTCTCTTCCATTATGCTGCCGGATTTTTTCTTTTGGAACCGGAAGGTTCTTATTATTCAGCTTATACAGTACCAGTTCTTTATGAAACCGTGGTATTGTTTCTGTCAGGGATGCCTTTCCCAGCTGCAGAAGTGTTTTATCCCGTTGCAATCGTAATTCCGGTTCTGTTTCATAAAACAGCAGCAGATAAAACTGTTTCTCTGTCATACGCTGGTCAATGGTTTTTAACTCAATCAGCTTTTGATTTAAGTAATGAAGATATTGCGGATTTTCCGTCCTTTCAATGACATGTTCAAAATAAAGCTGCTGCTCCGTAGTATCCACCGGAAAATTCATTCCTATAATTTCATACTCATGGGGATAAGTTTTTATCCATTTCAGCAATGTAAAACATTCATATAGGATTTTATCCTCATCACTGTTTAACAAATCATGTCCCCGGATTTTTATAATATCTAATAATGTTCCGTCATTCATAACAAAGCATTCATTTATATTGTCATAATGATTTATCCCGGTCAGACTATTTATTCCGCTTATCCTTTTATCTGATTTCACTATTATCCGCCTCCTTTTTCATACTATAATAAGTTTTCCCGGTATTCATATTAATCAAGGTATTCAT
>JAXVOW010000063.1:0-45041 GCA_037301995.1 bacterium
CTGTTTCCAGAAAGTTTTTTCTAATAATCGTGTCTACTTACTTGACTATAGTTCACTTTAAATATCTTGCTGCTCTGCTTTGTTCCAATACACCACCCACTCCTTTAACAATATTATTAAATCTTTCAGCAGCCGCTGCTGTCATAACCATATTTTTACCTTTAACATATTTCTTTAGCGCATGTCTAACTGATGAATCCTGTGAAATAAAAGCATTGGCTGTTCCTGTATCAACATTAACCGTCTTTTTCCCATTCAATTCCCTTTGTAAAACTCTTATTTTTGATGAAGCGGTATCCTCTGTCAGGAATCTTGCTATTCTTGGGTTATAATATCTGCTCTGTAAGTAGTACAGTCCGCTTTCCGCATCCTGATAATAACCTGCATACCGGTAAGAATTCGATACGGTCTCCATTTTACAGTTCCATCCTGGTCAAGAACGCTGATGACATTATCATGATTATTATACTGGTAGTATAACACATCTACTCCGGCAGCAGCAATCATATTTGTTCCGTAGATATTGGTCTTGACGGTATCGCCTGACTGCTCGGTTAAAAGCTTTTTCCCGTTATAGGTAAATACGACGGTACTTCCATTGCTTCCTATTTTAACAGTTTCATTAATACACAAAAAAGGACATCCTTCTAAATTGTTTTAGAATAATGTCCTTTCAGTATACATTCCTTCTTAAATTAGATTCCCATTACAAATCCTTATTATCACGTATTATACTGTATCAAACGCTATAAATTTGCTGTACCCGCACTATACCTTTATTTTAAAAGCCTTGGAAACTACATAAAACGAGCATTTATTTCTCCAACGTCTTCATTGTCGGGAACAACAGCACATCCCTGATTGCAGCCGAATCCGTCAACAGCATACACATTCTGTCAATACCAAATCCAATTCCACCTGTAGGCGGCATACCAATCTCCAGCGCATTTAAGAAATCCTCATCTGTTGTATTTGCCTCTTCATTTCCCTGGGCAAGCTGTTTCTCCTGTTCCTTGAAACGCTCTCTCTGGTCAATCGGGTCATTGAGCTCGGAATAGGCATTTGCCATCTCCCATCCATTCATAAAGAACTCAAAACGCTCCACATATTCCGGATTCTCCGGTTTCTTCTTGGTAAGCGGAGAAATCTCAATTGGATGGTCCATAACAAAGGTTGGCTGGATTAAATGCTCTTCCACAAACTCCTCAAAGAACAGATTCAGAATATCCCCCTTTGCATGACGTTCTTCAAACTCAACATGCTTCTCTTTTGCAATGGCTCTTGCCTCTTCCAATGAATGAATCTCATTAAAATCTACGCCTGCATACTTCTTAACCGCATCCACCATCGTGATACGCTCAAAGGGTTTTCCCAAATCCATTTCAATTCCGTTATAGGTAATCTTGGTAGTTCCCAATACCTCCTGCGCCACATAACGGTATAAATTCTCTGTTAAATCCATCATTCCATTATAATCCGTATATGCCTGGTATAACTCCATCAGCGTAAACTCCGGATTATGTCTGGTATCGAGACCCTCATTACGGAATACCCGTCCAATCTCGTATACACGCTCCAACCCACCAACAATCAGTCTCTTCAAATATAACTCTAACGAAATGCGAAGCTTCAAATCCTCGTCTAATGCATTGAAATGTGTTTCAAACGGTCTTGCTGCCGCACCACCTGCATTGGCAACCAGCATAGGTGTCTCCACCTCCATGAATCCCTGTCCGTCTAAGTATTTACGGATAGTGCTGATAATTTTAGACCGCTTAATAAAGGTATCCTTAACCTCCGGATTCATAATCAAATCCACATATCTCTGGCGATAACGGGTATCCACATTGGTCAGTCCGTGGAATTTCTCCGGTAATACCTGTAAACTCTTGGATAATAAGGTAACCTTGGTTGCGTGAATTGATTTCTCACCCTTCTGGGTTACAAATACGGTTCCTTCCACACCTACAATATCCCCGATGTCCATTCTCTTAAATAACTTGTAGGCATCCTCTCCCAATGCATCCCTGGACACATAAATCTGGATATTGCCGCTTAAATCCTGCACATTGCCAAATGATGCCTTGCCCATAACACGCTTTTGCATCATACGGCCTGCAATACGGACTTCCTTATCCTCATACTCCTCAAATTTATCCTTGATAACACCTGCCTTAGCAGTTACATCATACTTTGTAATCTGAAATGGGTCCATTCCATTATCCTGTAATTCCTTTAACTTTTCTCTGCGAACCTTCAAAAGCTGGTTGATATCCTGAGTTCCCTTTTGCTGGTTTCCACTCTTCTGATTATTCTCTGCCACAATTCTCTCTCTCTTTCTATGTTTATTTTCCGATATCACATGTAAAAAGGGAACAGCACAAGCCATTCCCTGCCTCAATCCTGATTATTCTTCATCCAGATTAATCTCTAAAATCTCGAACTGGAATGAACCATTTGGTGCTTCTACTGTCACTGTATCTCCTGCCTTTGCGCCCATCAAAGCGGAACCCACCGGCGACTCATTGGAAATCTTATTATTCAGCACATCTGTCTCAGTAGAACCAACCAATTTGAATATCTGTACATTTCCATTTGACAAATCCTTAACAGTTACGATACAACCAACATTTACTTTCTCTTTATCGACTTCATCGGAATACACGACCTCAACATTTTTAAGAATTGCTTCCAGCTCTTCAATTCTTGCCTCAATGTCCTTCTGCTCATCCTTTGCAGCATCATACTCTGCATTCTCTGATAAGTCTCCCTGCTCTCTCGCTTCCTTAATTTTCTGAGCCACTTCCTTACGCTTAACAACACGTAACTCCTGCAACTCTTCCTCTAATTTTTTAAGACCCTTGTCGGTCAAAAGGTTCTTTTTCTCTGCCATTAGACTCGTCCTTCCATCCTATTAAATTATACGGTATAACAAGACCGCATTCATTGCTTTATTATACATGACCATTTAAATCATGTCAACGCAAAACCACCCAAAAACATAGAAAGAGATTACGGCAATCCATAATCTCTTTCGTATAATATTTCTATTCTTCTGTTGTGTCTTCTGACTCCTCTTCGGTGTCTTCCGTATCGTCCTCGGTCTTCTCCTCTGTGGTATCAGCTGATTCTTCCTCTGTGGTGTCCGTCTCTTCCGTTGTCGCCTCTGTGCTGTCTACTAAAACCGCATTTTCCACCAAGAAATCTATAACCTTTTCTGACAAAATGGCAACCTCAAAATAATCATCTCCAAGGTAGTCATATACCTCTTCCTTTGTCTCCACCTGATAAGTGTCCATGTATTCCTGAACCTTCTTATCTGTCTCTTCGCTGGTAACCTTGATTCCCTCTTTGTCAGCAATACAGTAAAGCACCATCTTCTGATTCAGATAATTCTTTACATATTCTGTAATGCCTTCCTTAAGCTCGTCCTCTGTCTCATATCCATTGGCAGCCAGAACATCCTCATAAGAATATCCGTAGCTTTCATAGGTCTGTGCCGTCTGCTTGAAATTGTCAAACTCATCATCCACCAGCTGCTTCACTTCATCTTCATCATAACCGTTGATTTTACTGTTTTCCACAACCTTGTTAAAGATATCGCTCTTTGCCTGCTGCTCTGCGCTTTCCTTATTGCTTGTTTCCAGCTCTTCACGAATGGAATCCTTGTAGGCATCTATTGTATCATAATCTGTATTTTCCTTAACCAGTGCATCTGTAAGCTCCGGCGTATTCTTAACAGAGATTGAATTGATTGTTACCTTGAAATTCACGTCTTTTCCTGCAAGGTCCTCTGAATTATAATCCTCTGGGAATGTCAAATCCAATGACACTTCCTCTCCGATATTATGACCAATTAAACCGCTTTCAAAGCCTTCAATAAAGGTATTGGAGCCAATGGTCAAATCATATTCCTCGCCGCTGCCGCCTTCAAATTCTTCGCCGTCCATTGTACCAACGAAATCAATATTGGCAATGTCACCATTCTCTACCGCACGGTCAGTAATTTCTTCGGTCTCAGAAAGACCGCTTACAAATGAATCTAATTCGTCCTGAATATCTTCATCCGACACCTCAGCAACTGTCTTCGTATACTCAATTCCCTTGTATTCTCCCAATTCCACATATTTGCTATAAGCATTCGCTTTGCTGTTTCCGCATCCAGTCATGCTAAGCAGCATAACACCGGCTAATACAATTGCACCTGTTCTTTGTTTCTTCATTTTTCTTTTCCTTCCATTTTTCTTCCTTATATAGTAGAAGCAAACCCGCCTCCAGCATTAAATACATACATTAAATATATATACCACAAAAATTTATAAAAATAAAGTAATTTATAAAAGTTCACAGAAATACCATTATTAAAGCCTTTCCAGCTTTCCCTCCCACAGCCTTCCGGCATTTCACCCACTTCATACATGATATTGTGTTTTTATCATTTACAATATCAAGATGGAGTGTTATAATAAGGTTGTTTTTAGCCTAATGTCTCAATAGGAGTACATTTTATCGGGTTTATATATATAAAGGAGTATGGGTATGAAAGTAATTAAACGAGATGGCACTACCGTTTCCTATGACCGGAACAAAATCAAGATTGCCATACAAAAAGCAAATTCAGAGGTGGAACCTGCCGAAAAAGTTACAGATGAAACAATCGAATATATTATTTCCTGTATCGAAACTAAAAATCGTTCCAGGATGTTAGTAGAAGATATCCAGGATATCATTGAACAGAAGCTGATGGATGAAAAGAAGTTTGTGCTGGCAAAAACCTACATTATATACCGGTATTCCAGAGAGCTGGTGCGGAAAGCCAACACCACGGATGATTCCATTCTGAGCTTAATCCAGAACCGCAACAAGGATGTTATGGAAGAGAATTCCAACAAAAATGCAACTGTTGCCTCCACCCAGCGTGATTTGATTGCCGGAGAGGTTTCCAAGGATTTGACAAAGCGTATCCTGCTGCCGGAGAAAATTTCCAAGGCACATGAAGAGGGTATCCTCCATTTCCATGATGCAGACTATTTTCTTCAGCCGATTTTCAACTGTTGTCTGATTAACATTGGAGATATGCTGGACAACGGAACCGTCATGAACGGTAAACTGATTGAAAGTCCAAAAAGCTTTCAGGTTGCCTGTACGGTAATGACGCAGGTTATCGCTGCGGTTGCCAGCAGCCAGTACGGCGGTCAGTCTGTAGATGTGCGCCATCTGGGCAAATATTTAAGAAAATCCTACAACAAATTTAAGACAAAAATGACGGCGGAATTTGGCGATACCATACCAGAGGAAATTATTGAAAAAATGGTACAGGAGCGCTTACAGGATGAGTTACGCTCCGGTGTACAGACCATACAGTATCAGATTAATACCCTGATGACCACCAACGGTCAGTCGCCCTTTGTCACATTATTCCTTAACCTGGATAAGGATGATGAATATATCAAAGAAAATGCCATGATTATCGAAGAAATTCTCCGCCAGCGGCTGGAGGGAATTAAGAATGAAAAGGGCGTTTATGTTACCCCGGCATTTCCTAAGCTGATTTATGTTCTGGATGAGCACAACTGCCTGAAGGGCGGCAAATATGATTATATTACAGAGCTTGCTGTAAAATGTTCAGCCAAACGGTTATATCCGGATTATATCTCGGCAAAAAAAATGCGGGAAAACTATGAGGGCAATGTATTCTCCTGTATGGGATGCCGAAGCTTCCTAACTCCATGGAAGGATGAAAAGGGCAATTACAAATTTGAGGGACGTTTCAACCAGGGAGTAGTCAGCCTCAATCTTCCACAGATTGGAATTATTGCTACCGGTGACGAAGAGAAGTTCTGGGATTTATTAGAGGAGCGGCTGGAATTATGTTATGAGGCATTGATGTGCCGCCACAATGCCCTGATGGGCGTTACCTCTGACGTCAGTCCTGTACACTGGCAATACGGTGCCATTGCACGTCTGGAAAAGGGAGAGCCGATTGACAAGCTGTTATTAGACGGTTATTCCACCATCTCCCTTGGATATATCGGTCTTTATGAGGTAACCAAGCTGATGAAGGGCTGCAGCCACACCGAGCCTGCCGGACAGGATTTTGCCCTCCGGGTTATGAACCGTTTACGTGCTGCCACTGACAAGTGGAAGGCGGAGACAGGAATTGGCTTTGGTCTGTACGGAAGCCCGGCAGAATCCCTGTGCTACCGTTTTGCAAGAATTGATTTAGAGCGTTTCGGAAGCATTCCAGACGTCACAGATAAAGGCTATTACACCAATTCCTACCATGTGGATGTCAGAGAGAACATAGACGCCTTCAGCAAGTTCCGTTTTGAGAGCCAGTTCCAGAAGATTTCCTCCGGCGGTGCAATCTCCTATGTGGAGATTCCGAATATGCGTAATAACTTAGATGCCCTGGCAGAGGTTGTCCGTTTCATTTATGACAACATCCAATATGCAGAGTTTAACACGAAATCGGACTATTGCCATGTATGTGGATATGACGGGGAAATCATGATAAATGATGACAACGAATGGGAATGCCCACAGTGCGGCAACAAGGACCATGCCAAAATGAACGTTACCAGAAGAACCTGCGGTTATCTGGGCGAGAATTTCTGGAATGTGGGCAAAACCAAAGAGATTAAAGCCAGAGTGCTGCATCTGTAGCAGCAGATTATTGCAACAAAATAACGGAGATTATTATGAATTATGCAAATATAAAAAAATACGATATTGCCAATGGTCCCGGTGTACGGGTCAGCCTGTTTGTAAGCGGCTGTACCCACCACTGTCCCGGCTGCTTCAATCCGGAGACATGGGATTTCAATTACGGTGAGCCCTTTGACAGCGATGTTATCAATGAGATATTAGAGGCGCTTGAGCCTACCTATATCCGCGGTTTTTCTCTCCTGGGCGGAGAACCCTTTGAGTATAAAAACCAGATTGGTCTGCTTCCCCTTTTAAAGGAAATCAAAAACCGTTTTCCAAACAAGGATATCTGGTGCTACACCGGATATGATTTTGAAACTGATATTTTAGAGGATATGGCAAAGAAATGGTCCGAAACCTATGAAATGCTGTCTTACATTGATGTATTAGTGGATGGGGAATTTGTAGAGGCAAAGAAAGACCTGGCACTCCGGTTCCGGGGCTCCTCCAACCAGCGGATTATCCAGGTACAGGAATCCCTACAGCAGAACAGGGTAATTTTATGGGACGATACTACAGATTTTTCAATTTACTAAACATAAGAAAGAGGTAAACACAATGCAAACTGCAAACGTACCAATCAAGAAACTGAATCCAGAGGCAGTCATACCAACCTACGGCTCTGAATACGCTGCCGGAGCGGACTTATATGCCTGTATTGAAGAACCGGTAAGCTTTGAGCCTGGAGAGACCAGATTAATCCACACCGGGCTTTCCATGGAAATTCCTGCCGGATATGCCGGTCTTATCTATGCCAGAAGCGGTCTGGCATCCAAAAAGGGGCTGGCTCCCGCCAACAAGGTCGGAGTTATTGATGCGGATTACCGCGGAGAGATTATGGTGGCGCTGCACAACCACAGCAACACATCTGTCAGCATTGAGCCCCAGGAACGGATTGCACAGCTTGTCATCACTCCCTACCTGACAGCCCATTTTGAGGAAACTGACCAGCTAAGCGATACAGTCCGGGGTGCAGGTGGATTTGGTTCCACCGGACAGAAATAATAAGCAGGTCAGTCATTTAAATAACTGCATAAAAAAGAAGCCGGAGCGATTTCATTTTGCTCCGGCTTCTCTTTTCTATATCCATACTATAATAGCATCAATCCCAAATAACTCTGGCTGCTGCACACGGTGTACGGTATCCCACATTGGAGATGATAATACCTGTTGTACTGCTGCTGGCATGGACAACCTGTCCGCCGCCAATATACATGGTAACATGACCAATGGAACCATCATTGCCGCGATAGAATAACAAATCGCCCGGCTGGATAGAACTCAAATCCACATTGGTAAGTCCCTGCATCTGGGCTGCTGCCGTTCTTGGCAGTCCGTAACCAAAATGGGCATACACGCTCATGGTAAATCCGGAACAGTCTGTTCCGTTGGTAAGACTTGTACCGCCATATACATACGGATTACCAACAAACTGAAGGGCATAATTTACAACCTCCTGACGCTTGGTACTGGTCATTTCTGCAAGTCTTGCTCTCTCTGCCTCTTCCTCCTTCTTCCGAATCTCCTCCTCCTCTGCTACTGAAATCGCATGGGAGAAACCATAGGAAATATCAACATAATCAGAGGAAACATAGCCTTCAATATCAGAGTCTACTTTAATATAAGTCCATCCGTCCACATCATCCTCTCTCGGAACTACTTCATAGGATTCACCCTCCGGAATCATTGTCAGACAGTCACTGGATTCATCCTGTCCGGCACGCACATAAAGTGTTGTAGTATTTACCTTGGCAACCTTCGGACAGGTCTCCTCTGCATAAGCGCCTGCCGCATCACCAAATAACAAATAATCATTGCGGACATATCCCATAGTAATACCGGATTCAATCTTCGTCCATGTATCACCCTTTTCTACTACCAGCGCGATACCATGAACCGGAAGACTTCCCACTCGTTCTGAATTTTCATCCGGCTCTTTCCGGACATTCACTGCCTCCTCTACATAGGCAAGGCACTTGCCCTCAAACTCCGGATATTTACATGTAGGCTCCTCCTCCTCCACAACATCCTCTTCTTTGACTTCCTTTATTTCAAGATTGGAAACATATTCATCCAGTGCATATGTGATTCCAACTGACGAATCATCTAATATCTCTGCATTACTTACAAAAGTCGGAGACAATAGCCCTGCTGCTCCAGCCGCCAGAATTGCAAAACCTAAAATGCTTCTCTTTCTCACAATAATCCTCCTTTATAATCTGTCTTAACAGATTAAAAATACTGTATCCATCCTTTATCTCTTACTTCACTGTTTTATACTCAAAGTCATTAAAATTATAACAAAGGTGAATTTTGTTGTCAACCGCCAAAGTCCCAAAAAGCATTGGTATTTCTTAACATTTTCAGAACAGAAATGAACCTGCCTGTCCTTTAAGCCTGTATAGTAAGAAAAGACACATCAGAGTCATGCCCTGATGTGTCTTTCTCATATACGAATATCAATATTCTGTCCCACCATTGGATTAACAGAGCGCTCCAGCATACTGGTCAACGCATCTCCATTCATCTGGTCCATATCCAGTGCCTTATTCAGCAACGCCATACCAACAGACGACTGCATATTGGCATTTGAAAGCACCGTGGAAGACATTCCCAATCCCTGAATCTCCATTTCTAACCCCTTCTTCTTGTAAAATCTATATAACAACTGTATTTATTATAGTGCAATTTTACTCAAAAAGCAATACAAAAATCCCGGCAAAAAGCATCTATTTCCTCATACACCAACACATTATCCTCTTCATTGTGAATCTCATGCCGCATGCCCTTATACCTTATAGAGGTTGTCTGCTCGTATCCCAAATCATGCATCCTGTATATTGCCTGATACCATTTTCTTTCATTAATATAACAGGGGTCATCCTCTCCTGACAGAAAAAGAATCGGAAGGTTACTGTTCTTCACCTGATAGCCCTTTGCCCTGTAGGTCTGGCTCTCTAAATTCAACAGTGTCCGGAAGCCATTAAGAGTATACGTGAACGTACACAATTCATCCTGCTCAAACGCCTCCGCAACAGACTCCTTCGCCGCCAGCCAGGCACTCTTGCGCTTTTCCCTCCAGAATCTTCTCTCAAAGCTGCCAAGAACCATTTTCTGTACAAGGGAAGAGCGATACCGCTCCCCATGAACCGCTGTCATAAATGCCACCATCAATTTTCCCAGGGGAACCGCCTCATTATAACCGGGACAGCCGGAAACCACCAGACCGTCAATGGCATCATCATGCTTCCTAAGATAGGAGCGCACCGCTAAGGAGCCCATGCTGTGTCCATATAAAATAAGAGGCAGGTCAGGATATTCCCTCCGTATGTTCTTCGTCACCTGATAGATATCCTCTATAAAGCCTTTTTCCATGGACCCATAGCAATAGCCGATATCCCCCTCTTCCTTTACACTCATTCCATGTCCCCTGTTATCATGCATCAATGTAACATATCCTCTTTGCGCCATCCATTCCATAAAGGAAAGATAACGCTCTTTATGCTCACACATGCCGTGCACCATCTGGAAAATGCCGATAGGCTTCTCCGGTATCATACAAATCCCATGAATCTTTACTCCGTCCCATCTTGATGTAAAAGAAAATGTTCTTGTGGTAATCTCCATATAACACACTGCCTCCTGATATTTTTATATTTCCACATTAAAGCCCGTACTGATGCGCTTGGAGACCTCCAGCATGGCGGCTTCCATTTCTGACACATCAAATTCTCTCAAAACGCCAATATATCCACTGATAATAAAGGTAACATTTAAATGATGCTGGAAAAATGCTTCTGTATTCTCCTTCATACCTGCATCCACAAACTTCTTCATAATCGTATCAATTACCGCACGCTCAAACTCCCGTACCATGGACTGCATTCCCTGTCTCTGCATCAGCATTCCCAAATCATTGGAATCTCTAAAATATGTATCTGCAATCCGCTTCCATATCTCCGGCGCCTTGCGGATTGTCTCGTCATAGGCATATTCATCAATAATGGCACACACATCCCCTATGAGAATCTCCTGGATAGAGTCCGCCAGATTATAGATATCCCGGTAGTGCAGATAAAATGTACTCTTATTGATGTCTGCCCTTGCACAGAGCTCCTTAATAGTAATCTCATTTAATTTCTTTTCCTTTGTCAGCTCACAGAAAACATCCTGTATTGCCTTTTTTGTTTTCCGTACCCTTCTATCCTCTGCCATTTATTACGCACCTCTTGTTTATTTTTCATCTTTTATTACATATTAGCATAATAGTAGACTTCGGTCTAGTAAATTTCCATTTATTCCTTTTATTTTTTTCTCAAGCTACGGTAAATGGAACCCTTCTTCAAATTATATCCACGATATTGCGCAAGCTCACTGACCGTCACCAGCTGATATCCTCTCCGGTTCAGCTCCTTAATCAGAATCAGCGCAGCTTCCTTGGATGGCTCATGAATATCGTGCATCAGTACAATATCACCATCCTTCACATTATCCAGAACCGCCTTCACCGTTTTATCCCTATCCCTGGTTTTCCAGTCCAGTGTATCAATGGACCATAAAATAATAGGCTTGCCAACTGTGTTTTGAACCTCGGCGTTTGTTGCCCCACCCGGGGTACGCACAAGGGACGGAGTCTTTCCAATAACATTTTTTACCTTTTTATCCGTATCATTAATCTGCGCCTGCACTTCCTTGGGGGACAGCCTGGTCAAATCCTTGTGGTTATAGGAATGGTTTCCTATCTGACAGCCGGCTTTATCCGCCGCCTTTAAAGCGCTCTTATAAGAATCCACATTGCAGCCTAAGACAAAAAATGTAGCCCTGGAATTATATTTTTTCAGACATTGTACAATCTCTCCGGTATATCTGCCCGGTCCATCATCGAAGGTCAAAGCCACCATTTTCTTTTTGGGGTCAATGGCAGAAGCAAATACCTTACAGGTCTTGCTGTTCTGGCTTTTTATCACCTTTCCATCCCTCTTATATGCTGCAACAATCCGGTACTCATAGCTTTTCCCCTTATCCACATTCCTGTCCCAATAATACAGCTTATCTGTCTTTCCCAGAAGACGGTATTTCCCCTTTTTATTCTTTTTGTATAGATAGTATTCCTTTGCACCGCTTACCTTCTTCCAGGAGAGCCGGATTTTCTTCTTTAAATAGGCACCGGTAAGCTTAGGCGCCGCCGGTTTCATATATATACTGACATACTGCTTCGTCCCGCTTGTAAGCCTGTTATTTTTTCCTTTATATGCTTTTATCTTATAATAATAAGCCTTGCCATGCTTCACAGAAGCGTCCGTATATGTATTTTTCTTTGTAGATGCAATCTTTTTATAACCGGATGCTTTCTTTGTGCTTCTAAATATCAAATAACCACCTGCACCCTTCACTTTACTCCAGGATAATTTAACCTTCGACTCCTTGATTTTTACCGCTTTCACATTCTCAGGAGCCGGAAGGGTGACCACTACCGAAATCACATTGCTCTCTTCCGCTACCTGCCCATCCAAAAGACAGCTTACCCTGTAATAATAGATTTTCCCAAGCTTTACATTGTCATCATGACAGCTTATGTCTCCAATCTGTCCACTCATTTCTGCAATGGTGGAATATGTACCGTTCAGACTGTCTGCCCTTTGAAGCCGATAAACATAATCCATACCGGTTGTCCATGTCAGCAGCACGCTCTGATAGCCCGAAATTTCGCCCTTTAGCAGAATACTCCCTGCTGCATACGCTGTATTTTTCATACAGAACAGACACAGTATCCCACCCCAGAATATCAATATGCCTCTCATTATTAAAGTTATACTTTTCATCATTTGTGTTATAGCTGCCTCCCTAATTAGTATAACCCTATCTTAGTTGAATAAAAATAAAATGCAATAGCAAATACTCTCATTTTATCAATCTTCACTATTTCTTAATAATTCCTGCAGCTTTTGAACACTATATTAACGTTTCCCATGGTTATTTTCAATTTTATTAACGATATATTTCTATATTTTCAGACAATTTATTTGAAATTGTGAACAAAACGTGAAATTAGCACTCACCTATTGACAGTGCTAATAATCAGTGTTATAACATAATTACAGGTTAGGAAATAACAGAAAAGCCTGACCAAAACCATTATTTTTTAAGCCTACAGAATATATCTATAGACAAATGTAAAAGGAGGAATTTTTATGTTAGTACCAAGTATCTTTTCAAACGATTTATTTGACAACTTTTTCAATGACACTTACAGACCTTCCAACAGCTTTGTTCATTCTGCTAATTCCAGAGATTTGATGAACACGGATATCAAAGAATACGAGGATAAGTATGAATTAGGAATTGAGCTTCCGGGATATGAGAAAGAGGATGTGAATGCAAGCCTTAAAGACGGTTATCTTACCATTGAGGCGGAACGCCATGCAGACAATGAAATCAAAGATAAAAATGGCAAATACATCCGCAAGGAATGCTTTACCGGTAAATGCCAGAGAAGCTTCTACGTTGGCGAACAGGTTACACAGGAAGACATTCACGCAGCCTTTGCAAATGGAATTTTGACCATTACGGTTCCTAAAATCAAGGAGCAGCCAAAGGTTGAGGAAAATCACTATATCTCCATTGAGTAATGGTTTCACATTTGCTTCTTACCCCTTTATATATGCCCGGACACAGAATTTTCCAGCTGTGTCCGGGCATTTCTATTTTTCTTAATCTTTTTCATTAACATATTTAGGCAGTCTGCTTTTTCTTAATATTTAAAATCCATACTCCTGCCGGAATAAAGATGACAGACAATACCACCAGTCCAATCACCAGGGGTACTCCCATCTGCTCCTCATTCAGAAATGCAATGTTATTGCCATAATATAGTATAAATACAGAAAATGCATTATTCAGAAAATGAATCAGGGATGAAGCGGCAATACTGTCCGCCTTATATATCGCATATGCCAGTGCCGCGCCTAAAATAGCGGTCGGTATTATCTTTATCAGGCTCATATGGCTGATTCCAAACAAAACCGATACAAAAAATATTGCCTTCGGCAGGCTCATTTTCTGCCTGAACGCAGTGAACATATACCCCCTGAACATCAGCTCTTCACAAACCGCCGGAACCAGGGCAATCAACAGCAGGGCAGGCACAAAGGAGATTCCGTCCAACAGCTTTGCATACTCCTCATTCAAGCCCTGGCTGTTATCCGGAAATGCCATGCTTAAAAGGTTACTGATTAACAGCGACAGACTGCCAACCCCTAAATACAGACATACCGACCCTAACAGGTCTTTTCCCTTTGGAATGTTTAATTTGAAAATTTCTCTTGCGTTTCCTTTTATGTATATGCAGGCGAGCACCGGCAGCACACCGATAAAAAACTGCGGTACTACCACTCCCATAACCGGATGGGACAAGCTCATGATTCCGCCAAGATAGACCATTAGCAGCAATGCAGCCACTAAAACCAACAGACTTTCCTGTATGGTTGGCAGGCTTCCCTTTTTGATATTTTTTCTCCGTTCAAACAGCTTAATCCCACTGGCGGATTCGCCAAATAAAATAGACTCGCTGTTATAAATCTTACCCAGAAACCATACTGCCACAAAGGCATAAATCACATTACTCAGAAGCACCATTAAAATTAATGCAAAATCATATTTAAACATCAGCAGATTCTTCATCAAAAGGCATATATTTGCCACCGGGATTATAGCTGTGGTGGTGGACAATTCCACATTGGGAATAAATCCTATATAGGCAGTTAAGAGCACCACCAGTGTTAGAGGCGTGACATAATTGTTTGCCTCTTTAAAGCTCTTGGCAAACGCACATATGCACATAACCACAGCGCTCATAAACAACGCAAATGCAATAATGCAGACAACGGAAATCAAAATGGCAGGCACAAAGCTTCCCAGTCTGAAAGTGCCAGCCCCTTCTGAAAGCGCATTGATGGTAGCATAGAGATATGCCGCAATTCCACCCATTGACAAAACATTAATAAACACGGATACCACTGCAATCGTTGCAACAGACAAAAACTTACTCATAATCAGCTCCATGTTGCCAATAGGCAGGGTAAGCAGGGTTTCCAGCGTTCCTCTCTCCTTTTCTCCCGCTGTGGTGTCAATGGCAGGATACATGGCACCCATTAAAATACTGGTTATCATCAAAAACGGTATAATGCTCCCAAGAATGCTTCCGATGGAGCTCTCATTGCTGGACTGGTCAGTCAGTGTGGATGTCACCGGATAGAGCACCTTTTTTATGTCCAGCCCCTGGGCGGCTGCATTTCCTTCTGCTATCCTTTTCCCATAGGCAGCTATTTCCTCTTCCAGCATGTCAGAAACCGTTGCGGAGTTTGTAACCGCTGACAGATAATGAATCTCATAGACCACCTGGCTGTCCGTTATACTTGCGGTGATATATGCATCAATATTCTCTTTTTCCAAATCCTCCTTTGGATTATCAGACTCCACCTCTTTTATAATGTAGGAAAGCCCATCCTCCTCTCCGGCTATCCAGTCATTAAGAGCCTTCCGGTTCTCTTCCTTCACCTGGCCATAAGCAATATAATAGGTTCTCTCCTGCTGGGAATTGTTAATCATAGTCATAATCTGCATAATCACCAGGAACAGCACCGGATACAAGATAACCGGAAGTACCACCATGGTAAGAATGGTTTTCTTATCACGGATAACATCCATAATTTCTTTTTTATAAAGTGTTTTTAACTGTTTATAGTTCATCCTGTGCACCTCCCTCCATATAAGCAAAGAAGGTATCTCTAAGGTTATCGGTTCCCGTTGCCGCCTTTAACTCCTGGGGTGTACCGGCTGCAATAATTTTTCCCTTGTCAATCATGATTATCCGGTCACATAAAAATTCTGCCTCCTCCATGTAATGTGTGGAATACAGAACGCTTTTTCCCCTCGCCTTTTCCTGCTTCATAAAATCAATGATTGCCTTGGAGCTGATAATATCAAGCCCCAGAGTCGGTTCATCAAAAATGTAGATTTCCGGGTTATGTACAAGACATCTGGCAATGGATGTCCTCTGCCTCTGACCGGTGGAAAGCTTTTCAATGCGGTTATCTATAAAGGCTTCCATCTGCAAAAGCTCACACATTCTTTCCACCTGGGCACTGGTCTCCTCCTTTGAAAAGCCATACAGCTCACCAAACAGTAAAAGCAGCTCCCGCACCGTAAATCTTCCATAAAGCTTTGTATTTTCAGAGAGATAACCAATATGCTTTTTCAACACTTCCTTTTCGGTAATCTCCTCTTTGTCTTTATTTGTGATGACCACCTGACCGCTGGTCGGCTCCATCAGAGAACCAAGCATACGCAAAAGTGTTGTTTTCCCGGCACCATTGGGACCCAGTATTCCCAGTATCTCTCCATCCTGTGCCTCAAAGCTAACATGGTCAACGGCAAAAAATTCTTCTTTTTTGCCCTTTTTTAATGTTCTGATAAATTGCTTGCTAAGCTCCTTTGCTTCTATCAAACTAATTCCTCCTAAATTTTCCTTCCCTGATTCTGAGTATGGAAGTGTGGTTGAAATTTCTCTATCACCTTTAAGAATCGGTGAAGAGCTGAGGGGTTTTTGGGTGGTGTCCGCACTCCTGTTATGCTACCCATTCCGATGAGCCCCAGATACATGGCAAATGGAAGCTTGAGGGCTTCCCTTCGCCATTGGGTCTCATCTCCATAGCATAAACGTCGTGCAGACACCACCCAAAAGCTCTCTCAGCCAGTCCACGTTATCTAAGTGATAGTGAAATTTATCTACTTCCTTTAATGTGCTCAGAAGCAGGGAAAAATCAATTTCACCCTGCGAGTAGATTTAAACATGCGTTGGCAAGACAGAAGACCCAGCCTAAAATGAGGAATACATTAACAGGCTTTGTCTCTGCGGCCTCCTCCTTCTTTCCCCGGATATACTCCCAGGTAAAAGCTCTTCCGTTGATGTGTGCAATAGCCTTCAGCAGGAGCAGGGTCAGCACAAGTCCCCCAATCGCAAAAGGCGTTAATATTACCAGCATCGGCAGCAGCTGGCTTTTTGTCACCGACTGGTTAAATGCCGCCTCTATGTCCACATTGGCATATTCCTCCGAAAACTGTCCCATAAATGCATAGAGCTTTGGAAGAATATAGATATATGCGGTATTTACCGCATTAAACAGCATATGCATTATCATAGTAGACACCAGGGAGCCTGTTGCCTCCACCGTCAATGCGAATATGACACCCAGATAAACGGCATACAGAATCTGGTTAAAATTCATGTGCATCAGTCCAAAGGACAGCGCACTGATTATAATACCTGTCAACACAGAACGTTTCCGGAATGCGCTATACATAATGCCGCGGAAAAGCGTCTCCTCTATAAATCCCGGCAGGCATCCGATAACCAGCACTCCCAGCCACGCCGGAACACTCTGGGTCACAGAAAAAATGGCACCGCTGGTCTGATTTTTTGCAAACAGCTGGCTGAACACATTCAGCCACGTTGCCATCGGGGCAGCCGTAACCAGCAGCACCAATGACAGGAAAAAAGTGGAAATCCGGTATTTCTTCACCTGTAAATCTGCCCGGAAACGGGTCTTTGTAACAAGCATGTAGAAAACTGCTCCAAGCAGCAGGTATCCCTGGGTAAACAGTATGGAAATCAGTGTTGCATAGTCAGCCGGGAATGCATTCTGTACAACCGCAATCAAAAATGCTAACGGTATCTCTAAAAGCATCAGGAAAAAGAAAAAGGCGCCAGCCTTTTTCATGGCGCCATCAGTCGATACCCTCTGTAAATCATCTGTTAATTTTGTATCTTCCAATTGCATAAATACTCCTTTTCTCCACTCTATTTCTTCAGTGCGACTGCTTCCATCTCAATTAATACATCCTTTGGAAGTCTTGCTACTTCTACGCAGGAGCGGGCAGGAAATGCACCGGTAAAGTAGGCTGCATATATCTCATTTAATGCCGCAAAGTCATTCATATCCTTAATAAATACCGTGGTCTTTACCACATCCTCACAGCTGGAGCCTGCTGCTTCAAGCAATGCCTTCATACTGTCAAACACGCGGGTTGCCTGCACCTTGATATCACCCTCCACTACCTCACCAGTAGCCGGATTAATCGGAACTACGCCGGAAGTATAAATCATACCGTTTACCTCAATCGCCTGAGAATACGGTCCAATTGCCTGGGGTGCCTTATCTGTCTTCACTACATTTTTCATTGTTATAGCCTCCTAAAATATATTTGTACAGCCTTTATAAAAAGGTTGTATATAAAACCTATCTGTTTTTGATTACAATATTGCGTTCATGAATCTCAATCCTGCCCTCTTTCAACAGCCTGCCCACTGCCCTTTTAAAGGCATTTTTGCTGAGTCCCATCTCCCTCTCAATCACCTCTGGAGAAGCCTTATCTGTAAAGGGCAGCACTCCATCATAGGAAAGGATTGCCTGGTATACCAGCTCACTGTCCTCCTCCATCTGCTGATAAGCCGGACGGTTCATGGACAGATTAAGCTTTCCGTCCTCTCTCACTTCACTGACCCGCAGCGAGATTGTTTCTCCCACACGCAGCTTTCTATGAAGCTCCTGTTTCGGAATCAGTCCCTGATATTTATCCTCTACTGCAACAAAGGCACCCATGCGCTCATTAATCTGATAGACATACCCCTCTACCTGGTCACCCTTGCTAAACGGGGAATCCGTGGATAACTGATTATATATCCGCATGGAGACACAGGGACGGCTGCTCTTATCCATGTACATATATACCAGATATTCCTTTCCCTCCCGGACCTTGCCAACCATTTCCTTAAAAGGCATTAAAATATCCTTTTCCAGTCCCCAATCCATAAAAGCTCCGATATTTCCAACACTTGCCACCTTAAGCCTTGCAAGCTCACCCAATGTAATCAGCGGCTGGTTTACCGTTGCGATGGGACGGTCAGAGGAATCCAGATACACAAACACCTCAATCTCTCCGCCTGCTTTAAGCCCCTCCGGCACCTGCTTTCTTGGAAGAAGCACCGCGTCCTTATCCTCCTCCCGTTCTGCCAAATATACTCCAAAATCCTTACTGCGGATAACCTTCAAGGTCTGCCGCTTTCCTATTTCAACCATATTATCTCCTGTTCTCTGTCCTGTAAATAAATTCGTGTTCTTTCCTAATCCCTTGTTTCCTGCATCACTGTATTTCTATTATCACATATGGCTTTTCCTCTTCATTTGCAAAAACAATCTGTCTGACCCCATCCTTATCGTAAATCACCGGATACATGACGTCCAAAAAGGCTGCCGCCTTCCGGTAATCCACACGCATTGTCTTTATCTCCCTGTCCTCCGGGAAAAAATCCATAGCCTCAGCCACATAGCGTCCATTGTTTACATGATGGTTGGAATCTAAAAAGGACCTCTTAACTACAACAGGTGTTTCCTTTTTCTGCCGCCGTTGTCCCTCGTCCATTATCTTTATTTTTCTTGGTGCATAATCCATGGAAAGCGCCGGTTCCATGTCATAACCCCGTATATCCTCCTCTGTGGCCTTAGCCGGAAGATTTTTTTGCAAATCCATAAAAATCCATATAGAATTTGCCTGGACAATCCGCTCACCATTTTCATCCAATATATCAAAATTACGGTAGCCATATATTCCCTTAAAATCATAGGGCCAGGTCCGGACAGTAATCTTCTCTCCGAATACAGGATACCGCAATACTTCAATCTGCCAGCCGGACAAATACCATGCCGTCTGGCTGCGCCCTACCTCATCCAGACCCTTGCCGACAGACTCTGAATGAAAAATGGTACAATCCTGAAAATAATGGGCAATCACCGCCATATCTGTCCTTAAATCACTGTTTACCTGGGAATAGGACACCCTTGTTTTCATCTCATACATAATATCTTCCTTTCTAATAGGATAGATTATAATACATTTCTTAAAAAAAATGAATCTTTTTTTAAATTTATACTTGATTTTTAACCTGAAATGTGTATAATAGTGTCTTGTGAGCGGCGCAAAAGCCTAATGGGGTATCGCCAAATGGTAAGGCAACGGACTCTGACTCCGTCATTTCAAGGTTCGAATCCTTGTACCCCAGTTAAAAGAGTAATTGGATTTCCAATTACTCTTTTTGTTTTATCCTCTTTTCTGCCTCTGCCATTAACTGCTCCGCCAGCCACTCCGGTTTTATAACTGTCACTTCCGGCCCAAAGCCCCGAATCCAGCGAATCACATCCGGCGCCACAGCCGCCCTCTGATAAAAATACAGACCTTCTGCTGTCTCTTCTAACTGCCGTGCCCGCTCCGCCTCAAACTCTTTTACATACCGTATGCTTTCACCTGTAAACAAAAGCTCCAACTCTTCCTCTTTTCCGCCCACAAGCTTTAAAAAAGCATCCCCCATTTTCTCCCTTTCCATTTCCGTTTCATCAAACCTTGCATCCAGCAGTTCAATGTCACGAATCCGGGAAAGACGGAATCTTCTGACACTCTTCCGAAGCTCACAGTATCCCTCCACACAAAGATAGGCATCCAGAAAAAGCATCTTATACGGATGTATAATCCGCTTTGTGGATTCATTGCTGGTAAAGCTATAGTATGCTATCTCTATCTTATTCCGGCTATCAATGGCATTCTGGATTAACTTTTCGATTCTGCCATCCACCACATCCCGGCTTCCGTTTTTCAGACCCGGCTGCTTGAAATGGCCGCAAAGCTTTTCAAACTGAAACTGATTCAGGGATGCAGAGCTCTCCACCATTTTATCAATCAGTGAAATGGAATGACGACCCATGTCCAGATGGGCATACTGCCCCAGCATCTCTTTGGCAAAGGCAAGGGAAGCCAAATCCTCAATGGTCAAATCCACATTTTTCAGCGTATACTTATCGGCAAAAAAGTAGGTCTTCCCATTTCTATCCTCTTCTCCAATTCCATAATTCAGGGAGAGCTCGTCAATGTCCCGCATAACTGTCCGCCTGCTGACGTCAATGTCCCAGCTCTTTAACCTCTCCCGGATTTCCTCTGCCTGATATCCTCTGGGATTCTCCGATAATAACGATAAAATGTATATCTGCCGCTGGGACACCGATACTTCCTTACCCTGATATATGGTTTCCCTCTTTTTATCCCTTGTCTCTTCCATATCTGTTCCTTTCTACAGCCCGCCATCCTATGGTACATTGACCAGACCACGGTTTATTTTCATCTTAATAATTCTGGTTACGGATTCATCCAGCTGCTGCCGGGAAAGCCCGCCTTTTTCCACAGCCTTCCTCGCCCCCTTCATGGACGCTTCAAAATCTGCGGAAAATATCATATCATTCCCTGCCGCCAGCGCTGCTCCCGTTGCCTCTTCCAATGTCATTTCATTGAGGATTGCCTTCATGTTAAGGTCATCCGCAATAATCACCCTGTCAAACTCCATTTCCTCCCGCAAAAGCTTATGAACCTTTTTTGACAGGGAGGCCGGGGAATCCTTATCCACCGCCCCCATGACGATATGGGAAACCATCACCATATCCGCTCCCGCTGCAATCCCTCTCTCAAATGGAATGAAATCTCTTTCTCTGTAAACGCTTAGCTTACGCCCGTCCACCGCATAGGATATATGCGTATTTTCATTTTCTCCATATCCCGGAAAATGCTTCAGGCAGCAGCCCATATTCTCCTCCTGCAGACCGGTGACAACCGCTTCCACATACTCCGCCACGCTCCCAACGTCTCCGGAAGCCGCACGGTTATACATATAAGAAGTCTCATCCGCCACCACATCCGCCACCGGGTCAAAGTTCAGATTAATGCCCATTTCCTTTAGAAACGCTGCCTTTTTCTCTGTTTCCTCCTGCACCGCTTCCACTCCACCGGTTTCATAAAGAACTCTGGCGCTCTCAAACACAGGAATTTCCTTTCCCTTCATCCCCGAAATCCGGCTGACATCTCCTCCCTCTTCATCTATACCAATAAACAGAGGAATATCCATGGTAAGCTGCAATGCTTCCACCCGCTTTTTCACCTGCTTAACCGTCTTTCCCTTAAAATCCTTCCCGAAGAAGATAACACCTCCCGGCTGGTATGCCTTAAGAGTTTTCTCCGTAATATCCTTTTCATTGGTAAGAATCATCATCTGGGCAAGCTTTTCCTCCAGGGTCATGCTATCAAGCAGCTGCGAAACATACTGGTTTAACCGCTGTACCTCCCTGTGTCTTTCCAGTGAAGCCTGTTCTATTTCCTCTATGTCCCAGATATGCCACCAGTCCCCATGGAACATATTTATCCCAACCGGCGCACCACAAAAATCCTCTTCCGGAAACGAAAGCATTCCCAATGCGACCACCAGTATAAGCAGAACCATCCTAATTTTTCTTTTCAATTTCATTATGCCTTCCTCACATCAAAATGCTTCCTCATCTCTTACACAGCCGGATTTTATTTTTTATTTTCTCCTTTTTCCACACTGCCCTGCGAATCTGTCCGGTCAGCTCCACCAGCTCCTGCAATATCTCTATGGAAACAAAGCTCTCTCCAAAGCTGATTTGTTCCAGCTGTCCACAGACCTTTTCCAGCTCCGGTATGGCATAATAACGGCTGGAGATATACAACAGCTGTTCTCCATGGCTCCTGCAGGCATCAAACCCGGCATCACATACCCTTATCATGTCGCAGATATCCGCATAACATGCCACTGCTGCCTCCCTGCCGTCCTTTTGATGGCACCGCATATAGCGCCTGCCCTTCCGCACAGCAATCTGCCCAATGTAGAGTGCAATGAGCAGGGCGATAACTGCAAGCACCACATAAATCAGCCATGTAAACCGGGAAAGCCCCAGCTCCCCGAAAATATTTCCATTATTCCCGGAATCCTCACCGGAACCATTTAATAAATCGGCAAAGGCAGACCAGAAATCGTCTTCATCCACTGCTTCATTGCTTCCCGGTGTCACCTCAACGGCTTTCCAGCCAAAACCGTCCACATAGATTTCCACCCATGCATGTGCCATGGCATCCGTCACCTCCACATCCATAACCGTGGATTCACCAATGGTGGAATATCCCTGATAATAATTTCCATACCGTTTTGTATCATTCTGCTCCGATGCCAGTACCGTCTCAAACGAAAAGGCATAGCCCTCCACATAGCGGGCTGGGATTCCCATTTCACGGAAAATAAGAGTCGCCGCAGTGGCAAAATGGGCACAGTACCCTTTGCGGTTTTTCGTCAGAAAATAGTTTACAAAATCCTCACCCTGCGGAGTTGCCCCGGGCTTCAGGGTATATGGGATATTGTCTGCAAAATAATCTCTCACTGCCTCCACAATCTCATTTTCTGTCATATCGGCAGTCAAACCTATCTTATCACATTCTTCACGAATCACCTCCGTATTCTTCTCCGGAACATCCATATAGATGGAATCCACCTGGAAGGTATCTATCTGCGGCGGTGTAATATTTCCCAGGCTGTCCTCCCACACCACCTTCGGATAATAGGAGTAGCTGACCTCCTGCTGCATTTTAAGGCCCTGGGCAGACATCATTTTGCTGTGATTATGGTAAATGGAATAGTCCTCAAAAAGAGTATAATAGGGATAATATAAATAGGCGGCATCTGCTCCTACGTTTTTCACATCCATAACGCCATAGGCACTGTATTCCCCACCGGTTGCCACGTCATTCTGCAATGTCTTTCCTTCCTTTTTCAGGCTTTCTTCTTCAAATATGGCAATATCATCCTGTCCGGCATCCTCATCCCCACTGCCATAAATGCTCTCCCACTGATTGTCTCCGTAAATTCCACCTGTATAACCCTTCAGATAAACAGCCTCATTGCTGTAGGGCGCAAAGGAAACCACCAAATCCGTAAGATAATCCGGTCTCACATTGGAAATTCCTCCAAGCTTGCCACCGCTCATTCCACCTGTGGAATCATAGTGATTAAACATTCCTGAAAAGCCAAGTAATATAAAATTGGCAATGGTATCTGCTGTCTGCTGCCGCAGCCGGTCATTTTTAAATTTACTCTCGAAGCTGCTTGCCGGCAAAAATGCCTGAACCAGTATCACCATACAAAATGCCAGCCCCAGAATCCTCAATAGAATCTGTTTAAAAATCGTGGCGTCCTGGGTATAGGAAACCCTGTCCTTTCTCAGTCCCTTTACCTGAAATGGAGGCGACCATGCAAAAGCCAGATAATGCCCATTGGCTTTAAAAATAACCACCGCCAGATAACCGGTTCCCAGAGCAAGAATATAAATTACATCCGGGGATAATTTCATATAAAGGGGGATACATAACAGCGGAAATGTAAGGGCCACCGTCCAAATCAAACTCATTGTGGAATAAAGCCATATATTCAATATAATAATCATGACCATCCCCACAAAGATGGACACAATGGCAACCGTTAAATACTCGTTGGCAATCCGGACTTCATACTCCCGCACACCGGATAAGTCAAAAAAGCTCTGTGCCTGCTGTAACACCGTATTGACGATGGTATAAAAACCGGAGTTTGCATGAATTCGGAAGGTAAAAATGGCTGCAATAAAAACGCCAAAGAACAGAATATAACCAATATCCCTGTACCAGAATTTAGATGCTGCATACAGAAAGGAAAAATACATGGACAATAAAAGATAAAACACAATTACCAGTATATAGTTATAGGAAATTTGAAAAGCAGACAAAAAACCTCCCACAGAGCCAAATACCAACAGAAAGACAATCAGACTGCGCAGCAGACAATTATAGACAATATGCCCATTATCCATAACCGGCTGTTGCAGATGGATTCCCTTTGCCAAAAGTACATCTTCATTATGTTCTGTCTTTTTCTTTTTTTTCCCAAACATACTTTTTCTCCAATATCAATAACTCCGCAGTTCTGCCAGTGCCTGTCCTTCGCCGTAAATAACATTTTCCCCATTCTCTTTTCCTGTACCACAGCCTATATATAAATAGGTTCCACCGGAAGGGTTCTGCCGTAAAAACATGTCCTCCACTCTTCCCTCCTCCTGGTAGCTCTTGTCATACAATAACAGCTCCATCCACTGTTCCCGCTCTACTGCATTTCCAATGTAACAATCCCTGACCTGCCCCAGATTTACACTGTAGTAATACACCGTAAAGGGCAGATTCTGCGAAACAAACGCCCCGGTGATACTGTCTGCCAGCTCTAAAACCGCCTCTAAACACATGCCATCGTCATTCATCAGCTCTATCAATACATTCAGCTGCATTGCAGACACGCTGATTCGTTCCTTTACCATCAGTTCATCCTTTTTAACAGATAATTTCCAGTGGATATTTTGCAGCTTATCTCCCGGAATATATTCCCGGATGCCGCTTATCTCGGAAAAATCATAGCCCTTTTCCCTGCTCTCCATGGCCTCCGTCACACCGTTGATATACATGACACCGGCCTCCTGGCTGCGTTCCTTCCCATCCGGAAAAACCAGGCATTCCTTCTCTTCCCCGACGGGAATTAAAACCTCATAAATTCCAATCAAATCCACAAGACGGATGCTTTCAGCCTCTACACAAAGTCTTCCGCAATAATCCATAACCACCGGATACTTTATCTCCGTATCCTTTTTTGCCCGGATAGGAACATTCAGGTAATGGATTCCCTCTTCTCCATAAAACCGGTTTGCAACTTTAAGCCGAAGGGTTGCATTGACCAGAGGAAACTGCGTCGGATTCTCCAAAAGAAACCGTACATAAAGCGGAGTTCCCTTTTTCATCGCCTCCTCCGGCATCATAATCCGGAGCTGCAGGGACTGCTTTACCTTCCATACTCCATATACAGAATAAAAGGGAAACAATACCAGCCCCACCAGTAACAGCAGATTGATATAGCTGTGAAACGCAAACATAACAAACACATTCAACGCTATAATCACCAGATATCTTATGATGTTGCGAATCCGTTTCATAGGTTTATCCTCCTGCCCAAAATTCTCTGACTATTTATCCTCAATTCTGTCAAGTACGTGGCACCTTTACACCATTAAATAATTCATTTAATGCATCCTCAGCACTTTTTCCCTCGGCTCTTGCCTTCGTGCTGAGCTTTACCCTGTGTCCTAACACATCATAGAAAACATTGCGTATATCCTCCGGTGTAACATAATCCCTCCCATGCAGGACTGCCATTGCCTTCGCCATACGCAGCAGGGAAATACTGCCTCTCGGACTTGCCCCCATGGAAAATAATGGATTGGTTCTCGTCCCCTCCACCAGCGTTACAATGTATTCGTAAATAGAATCATGTACATACATATCATTGGTCTTATCCCTAAGTGCCACAAATTCCTCCACCGTAATGGCATTTTTCAGCAGGGATATAGGCTTCTTTGCATTATCCTTTAAAATATCCACAGCGGCATCATGCTCCGGATATCCCATAGAAAGACATACCATAAAACGGTCCAGCTGTGATTCCGGAAGCATCTGTGTACCGGAAGAGCCTAATGGATTTTCTGTTGCAATAACCGTAAATGGCTCCGGAAGCGGTCTTGTGACACCGTCCACTGTAACATTTCCTTCCTCCATCACCTCCAGCAGTGCAGACTGGGTCTTCGGTGAAGTACGGTTAATCTCATCTGCCAGAAAGAGATTGCAGTATACAGCCCCCTGCTGGTACTCAAAGGTCTTTTTATCCTGATTGTACATGGAAAATCCCACAATATCACTGGGAAGTACATCCGGCGTAAATTGGACACGCTTATAGCTTAGGGACATGGATTTTGCAATGGACATTGCCAGTGTGGTCTTACCAACCCCTGGAATATCCTCCAACAGAACATGTCCGCCTGCCAGCATGGCTGCAAGGACCTTTTCCACAACCTCGTCCTTTCCCTTTACAGCCTTCTTAATCTCATCCTTTACCTGTAACATTTTATTTTCCATATACCTAATCCCTTTCTATATTCTCACCACACCTGGTACCATTCCATATATATGATTACATGTGCGTGTGCCGGTTCACGTATTTTGCCTTGTACTTGGAGTACACAATTGTTTGATTCTTATATAAACTGTAATACCCGGAAGCTGCATAGCTGATGGATACCGCTATCAGATAATATGCTACCCCTTCAAACCCGAATAATTCAAATGCAATCAAAATGGAGGTAATCGGACAGTTGGTCACACCGCAAAATACTGCCACCATTCCCGCTGCTGCGCACAGGGAAGGGGATAATCCAAACAGCTGTCCCATGATACAGCCAAAGGAGGCTCCAATGCAGAAGGAAGGCACTATCTCCCCACCCTTAAAGCCTGCCCTCATGGTTATAACCGTCAACAGCATCTTCCAGAAAAAGGCAAAGGTATCGGTTTCCCCATGCTCAATGGCATTGGTAATAATTTCAATTCCGGCTCCCATGTATTCCGTCCACCTGTAACTGATAGCCCTTAAAAATAGTAACAGCAGAATAATAGTAACGCCTGCCACCGCTACCCTGACATATTTGTTCTTTAATTCCTTATGGAAAAACACGCCTGTCTGCCTCAGGGCAACACAGAATACAACGCTGATGGCGGCACAAAGAATGGCAATTACCCCCATTTTAATACCGTTCACCATTGTAATCTCCGGAATATCTGACACATGAAAGACCTCCGGATGAATGCCGAGACCTGTGGCAAATTTTGTGGCAATCAATGCCGATACCACACATGGCATCAGGGCTGTATAATACATTACTCCGACACTGACAACCTCCAGGGCAAATATGGCCGCTGCCATAGGGGTTCCAAACAGGGCAGAGAAGGCGGCGCTCATACCGCACATTACCATTACATGCATGTCCTCTTCATCCAGCTTCAGCCAGCGCCCCAGCTGGTTTCCAATACTTCCGCCCAGCTGGATGGCTGCGCCCTCCCGTCCGGCAGAGCCTCCCACCAGATGCGTCAATGCTGTAGACACAAAAATCAACGGTGCAGAGCGGAACGGCACCTCATCCCTTGCGCGTACCGTAGAAAAAACCTGATTGGTCCCGCCGTCATCCCTGCCAATTTTTTTGTACAAAAATACAATAATTATACCGGCAAGAGGCAGAAACAGAAGCACCCACAGATGATTTTCCCGAAAAGCCGTCACCTCTGTCAAAACAAAGGAAAACAGGCTGCTAACCCCTCCAACCACATATCCTGTTAAAAATGCCAGCAGCAGCCATTTAACAAGGCTCACCGCATCCTGCTTAAATCTTCGATAATAATACTGAAACAGTACATACCCGTGATGTTCATGATTCGAGCCTGACATACTGTTCTTCCTCCCCTTAAACTATATTGTACTATTTAAAGTTAACTTTAAGTCAATAACCCGACTTAATCCTTCACACATTTATCACATTTTAATCTTAAAAATTACCGCCGTTCCAGCCCCAGTTGGCAACCGCCTCATACTTAACATAGATAGCATCCGGCGCAATGCCAAGCACTTCATTAAAAATCTTTGTAATTTCTGCTGTCAGCGCATCAAATGCAGACGGATTTTCCTTCCCGTATACCTTCACCTCAATAAATGCGATTGGCTGGCTGTTGTCCCCTCTGAAATACAGGTGACAGTTATCCTCAAAGCCCGTCATAAGCCAAGATTCGCTTTTTCCCGGAATCAGGGCAATTGCCTGCCCTAATCTTGTCTTTAATTCCTCTTCCTTTTCCTGACTGATTGAAACACTTACTTTTGAATTAATAAATGGCATTTTTATTCCCTCCTGATATTCTAAAATCTGAAAACTTCCTTTTGTTTTCCTGTCAATCCGATACATTATATTGTAACCGTTTTGCCAGATAATGTCTATATTCCGGGGATAAATTCTCTCTAAAAAGAAAAACCGGATTCCCACTTCAAGCCGTCTGACCTGCTTCAATATGGGAACCCGGTTCCATTATGTCATTCCTTTACTGCCTATGGCAGATATTACATTAATGATTTATAAAGCTCTGTGATTTCCTCTACACTGGTATCTCTTGGATTACCCGGACGACAGGCATCATCAAATGCAGACTGTGCCAGGAACGGAATATCCTCCTCCTTGACAATCTCCTTCAAATCAGCAGGAATTCCCACATCAATTGAAAGCTGTTTTACTGCATCAATTGCCGCTTTTCTCGCATCCTCAAGGGACATGGCGTCCACACCTTCTACTCCCATTGCCTTTGCAATGTCACGGTATTTCTCACCTGTCGCAGGCGCATTGTACTCCATAACCGTAGGAAGAATAATGGCATTCGCCACACCATGAGGAGTATCGTATAAGGCTCCCAGCGGATGTGCCATGGAATGCACAATTCCAAGTCCCACATTGGAGAATCCCATTCCCGCAACATACTGTCCAAGCGCCATGCCCTCTCTGCCCTCCGGCGTATTATCCACTGCACCTCTTAAATGCTTTGCAATAATCTCAATTGCCTTAATATGGAACATATCTGACATTTCCCATGCACCCTTTGTAATATAACCCTCAATGGCATGTGTCAGTGCGTCCATACCGGTTGCTGCCGTAAGTCCCTTTGGCATTGAGCTCATCATATCCGGGTCCACCACTGCTACCACAGGAATATCGTGTACATCCACACAAACCATCTTACGGTTCTTCTCTGCATCCGTAATTACATAATTAATTGTAACCTCTGCCGCAGTTCCCGCAGTAGTTGGAACTGCAATAATCGGAACACATTTATTTTTGGTAGGAGCAACACCCTCTAAGCTTCTCACATCTGCAAATTCCGGATTCTTAATGATAATACCTATTGCCTTTGCCGTATCCATAGAAGAGCCTCCACCAATGGCAACAATACAGTCGGCACCAGAAGCCTTAAATGCTGCTACACCGGTTTGTACATTTTCAATGGTTGGATTCGGCTTGATATTTGAATAAATCTCATATGCAATGGATGCCTTATCCAGTACGTCCGTCACCTTTTTTGTAACCCCAAACTTAATCAAATCCGGGTCCGAACATACAAATGCTTTTGCAAATCCTCTGCCCAGAATTTCATCTGCAATGGCACTGATTGCACCTGCTCCGTGATAGCTTGTCTCATTCAATACAAATCTGTTTACCATAAAATACCTCCACTAATATAATATTTATATAAGGGTTATCCCTGGCACTCATCCATAAACCAGGGAACCCCTTAGATACAATAGAATCTGCCGGCAACCTATGCAGCCCACATCATCACTTCATCGCCGCATCGATATAAGCAATCAGGGTATCCAGTGTATTGTCAATTCCCAGAGTGGAACTGTTAATACAGATATCATAGCTTCTGGAATCGCCCCACTTACCATCTGCATAAAAATTGTGATATGTCTTTCTCATTTTATCTGCTTTTTTCATTTTGTTATAGGCAGCCTTTTCATCCAGCTCATACTTTTCCATGACACGCTGCTTTTTCACTTCCCTGTCTCCCAGGATAAAAATACTGATTAAATTAGGATTATCCCGGAGCACATATTCTGCACATCTTCCCACAATAACAAAGGATTCTTTTTCCTTGTCTCCCTTTGCACGGATAAAATCAAAGATATGGTTTGCCACCGTCTGTTCCAGCGGCAGATAACTTCCATCCATAGCCACCGGATAAAAAATCGGATTCACCGGTTTCTCGTCGAAGTACTTTGCCACATCTGCACTAATGGAACCCTTTTCCTCCACATGGTCAAAAATCTCTTTGTCATAGAGCGGAATATTATAATGCTTTGCCAGACGTTCTGCAATCTCATGACCGCCACTGCCAAACTCCCTGCCAACCGAAATAATAATCTGCTTACCCATAATATCTACCCTCTTTCTGTCGGACTCCCTACGGCTCCCCTTGATGTTTCCAGTATACCATTTTCCGTCTGAAATTTAAAGTTATTTTTGCATAATTTTCTGATTATTTCATCCTATTATCTAATTTATTCAGTAAAAACTTATAAATGCCGGTGTGATTCCTGTTTCTGTCACACCGGCATTTCGTGTTACATTATTTATATATCTTCTTACACTCCATATAGTAGCGCTTCTCATTGGCCTCACCCATGGAAAAGGTCTTCCTCGGCAGGACTCCATCCTTTATTACACCGATAAACAAATCCTCCTTTAACACCTCTGGAAGAAGGATGCCCACATTCCCATTCTTTGTTCCGAGACGTTCTACCACATCCATTCCATGAATATAATCAATTCTGCTTTCACCATGTGCTGCCAGAAAATCGTCCAAAAATGACTGGATAGTCGCCACAGCGATTCCCCACTTGGGATTTAATACCTTTAAGGTTTTCCTGCCTCCCGGACTGCAGATTGTAAAGCTATGTACCACGTCACCATTTGCATCCGGCTTTGCCTCTCCGCCTGCTTCCACCGGATGTGTTTCCTCCACTATGAGCCTGCAGCCCTGCTCCTCATAATATTTTCCTGCGGCACAAAGCAGCTCCTCCTCATCAACATTGAAAACCACCCTGTGAATTGGCTCTATCTCCAGGCTTTTATCATGTATATTCACCACCTCACAGAGACAAAATCTTGCGGGATGGTTCTTCCTCTCTTCCTCTGTTAAATCCTTTTTTATGTTTTCCCATGCCGCCTTAGCCGTTGCCATGGAATGATTGCCGTCTCCTACTGCAAAATTGAGAAGAGGGTAATCCTCCTTTAAATGGTATCTTCCACGAAATGTTTCCGGCTCTGCAAGCTGTTCTATTTTCAGCATGATATCATCTGTAGCTTTTCCCTCCGGAATCAGCCAGCCTGAAATGTGTCCGCCCTTTTGCATTAATTCCGTATCGTAGATTTGCTGATACTGGTTTTTCGCTACCATTAACGGCTCAATAACCGTACAATCCGGGTCGTCAATTAACAGCATAATATGCGGAAGTTCCACTGCCGCCGTCTGTCTCACCCGAAGGCGTGGCGGAATCCGCTCCTCCACAGTCATCTCTGTGGGGCGAACCATAGAATGCGCCCCTTTCCTGTACTCATATGTTTCCAAATCAATCTCAACCACCAGACCGCATCTGGAATATTTCTTACCAAAGCTGCGTTCCACCAGCATAAAGCCTCTTGGCAGCTCCTGCAGCGTTCCATCTGCCAGATACTTCTCCATCGTCTGGTGTATCTCCGTAACCCGCTCTGCCTCATCCGCTCCCTCCAGATATACCTCCGGCAAAATCAGATGCAGGGCAGACACCGCGGCTCCCACTATCTCCTCTGTCTCCCTCCAGTATTCCGGCTGGGATGTGTACTGGTCACATGCGATAACTGACCATTTATACAAGTCTGTCCCTTCCTCTGGCATCATAATCTGTGGTACCCGTAAACAATTCATCACGCAATCTCCTTTTCCACTTCTCGTTTCCATATTTCCATAAGTCTTTCCAGCGAAAATGCCGCATTAGCAGGGCTGGTAGAGGGAAGCTCCGTTATGGGCAGACCAATCCCCTCATCCTGATATTTCCGGTATAGCTTTGCGGATGTCTTACCATTGGCAAACACTGCCCTTATTCCGGAATTTTGAACAATGCTCATTATGTCTGCCGGCACTACATTGCGGATGCTGCTGTCACTGGAACCGATAATATCACAGCTCTCTATCACATCATAAATGGCAATCCGGTTTCTCAGGAGCATATTTTTCTTTTCCTCTACAGACTGTGGCAGCTGTTCTTCCAAAATCCCTGACAGCACCTTCCAAAACCGGTTCTGGGGATGTCCATAGTAAAAACCCATCTCCCTGGATTTTACAGAAGGAAAGCTGCCCAAAATCAGAATTCTAGAATATTTATCATAAACCGGTTCAAATGGCTGTGTAACATGCTGATATTCGCCCACTGCTTTTACCTGTCCTTCCGCTGCAAATTACCCGTCATACTTCCGGGTTCTTTCAGGTTATCCTCCTGTTTCTCTGCTGAACATCATACCATACACTGAAATGTGAACGCAAGGAAAACACATTTACTTTGTGGGATAAAATATCCTCCTACTCTTGCCCATTTACAAGTCTGAACAAATCCTGTGTGTGGATAGGCTTTGCCACATATCCGTTCATGCCGCACTCCTCTGCCCTGCTTTCATCCGTCTCATATACGCCGGCGGTACAGGCATAAATCCGGACTGTCCCCGCATCCTCTCTTTCCAAAGCCCGGATTGTCTTCGTTGTCTCATATCCGTTCATTATGGGCATCTTAAGGTCCATTAAAATGATATCTATTTCACCGGGCTCTGAATTTTGAAACCTCTCCAAAACCTCTTTTCCATTTTCAGCCCATGACACATGATATCCTCCTCTTCTCAAAATTCCCATCAAAATTTCCGCATTCAGCCGGTCATCCTCCGCCACTAAAATATTCTTTTTCTCCGGCTCATTTCCTGCCGTTTCCGCCTCTATTCGGAATAAGGCTTCCTGTCCTTCCTCAGATATCTGTGCAGGTAGAATAACAGTAAAACAGCTTCCCTCTCCCCTTCTGCCGGCAGCCTGGATATCGCCGCCCATTTCCCTCATCAAACGGTAACTAATCGCCATTCCAAGCCCTGTTCCATGGAGATTATCCTTTATATTCCGCTTTTCCTGGGCATAGAAATCAAAGATATGGTCGATAAATTCCTCCCCCATTCCACATCCGTTATCTGAAATCCGGAAAATTGTGGTTATCATCTGCTCTCCTGTCATTTCCTGGGTTACGTCAATCTGTATCTTCCCATTTTCCGGAGTAAATTTCACTGCATTTTCAACAATATTCACCAAAACCTGTTTTATCCGTACCCCATCCCCTATGATGCAGGTACACTTCCAGTCTGCCCGAATCTGATACTTAATATTTTTTGCCAGTATGCGTTCCCTCATGATGATTTCAACGGTACGAAGCAGCTGTTCCAAAGACAGGGACGCTTTTTCCAATACCATATTTTTGTGTTCAAGCTTCGCCATATCTAACATATTATCTGTCAGCCGTACCAGATAATCCAATATTTCCCGGGATTCCTGTATGTATTTCCCCAGCGTTTCCCTGTCTTCCATATCATACTGCATTAACTGATTTAATCCAACAAGACTGTTTAGTGGCGTACGGATTTCATGGCTTATTTCTGTCAGGAATTCTTGTTTCTTTGACATAGCATATTACTCCTATTTTCCTCATATTATAACAGCGGGATACTACACATTATATTGAATTATATAAACGAATTTTGTTAAAATATCAATATCTATTTGTTTTTATGTTTTATCTGTAAACATTTTAATAGAAAAACTTGATTTTCAACCTTATTTTTTGTCTCTTTCCTCTTGCAAAATTCCACTAAAGCTTCTATAATAGTCTTGTTATTTGCAGATATGGTTCATCGGTAGAACGCTAGCTTCCCAAGCTGGAAAGGGGGGTTCGACTCCCCTTATCTGCTTATTACGAAAACGAAAAGAAATCCGCCAACCCCAGTTAAATCAAGGGCTGGCGGATTTCCTGTTTTTTGCCAAGACAGCAAAACTATGCTATAAAAGTACAGCTTATGCAACACGAAATGCAACACGAAAATCACGCTACAATCTTATCATCATAGCCTTCAGCTTCTTACCCATATTTTTTATGATTTGTCTACATTTGCAATTTCAAAATGGGAAATTTGGTCAAAATATATAAGTACTTTTTCTTTGGAATCCCCAGAATTATCTGTCAAAACCTTTACTTTCCCATTCTCTTTTATTAAGTATTTTCTGTATTTACTCAAGCAAAAGAATTTTGTGCAACCATTCTCTAGTTCCTTTTCAGCTAAAGACCCTTCATACATAACATTTCCATTTTTTAAATATACATATATCCAAAGTCCATCTCTATACTTTCTTTGCAGCATGTCAATCTCATTACGGTCTAATGTCGTTTCTATCCCAATTTTTTTAATTATCTGTTCCATAAAACTATTCTTAAAAAACACATATAAATAATATATGGAACAAAAACAGATAATATAATCAATATTACATTAAACCAAAACGAATCGAATGCATTATTGATATCATTACATAATAATTTATTCAATAAAGGGATTGCAATGTTCTTAGCAATAACTATATATAGGTAACTTATAACAATACTTTTTATTATCTTTGCTTTTGTATCACTCAATGTTAACGCTCTAAAATAATAGAATAAAAACATAGAGATATATCCTGGATAAATATAACAAAGATATGAGGGAAGTACATCAATCAATTTAATTATATCTTCCGAGCTCATATCAATTTCCTCTTGGCTTTGGTGGATCTTGTGTTACACTTGTTTCCTCTATTCTTCCGGTCCTATGTACACTTTCATTAACAGTGTGTGTGTCATTATGCTGAATATTTCCACTGCCATTATTTCCCTACAGTGAACCTATGCTTTGTGCTGTTATTTTTTAAAGTCAATTAGCAGATACGCTGCTCTAAAAAAGATTTTTCCGTAGAATCACAATACAAATAAGCTACATCTTTAACTTTACCTTTCCAAAAATAAACTTATAATTAACAATTAAATAAACCATTGACATTTTAATCTAAAGGTGCTATTCTTTGTTTGTATCTATTGATTAAGCGCTTAGTCATTCAAATTTATTTACATTTTATGAAAGGTGGTTATTTTATGAAGAAATGTAGTAAAAAATTAGTCAGCTTATTAATGGTGTTTGCGTTACTGGGGGGATTATTCTGTAATGTAGGTACAGTAAATGCGCAGGAAACAGACAAGGTAGAAGAAACAGTGGTAACAAGAAGCGAATCTGCGCGCCAAGCTACTGTTCCTAAAACTCTCTATTATGGTGGAGTTAGAATTGCAACTATCAATTGTATTGTGGCTTTTACATATGGCCTTCCTACCGGACAGCCACTTGTCGGTACAAGAACCTACTCTATTAGTAATGTAACAACCGGATATTCTATTGGCAGTATATCCACCAGCGTAACAAACGGAGACCCTGCAACAATAACATATACATGCAGGGTATACAAAAACGGAACCTATCAGGGCAATGGAACAGTTACTGTTCATGTTACCAACTCCGGCAGCGCCTATTAATATTAACCAATAAAAACAAAAGGAATCTTGCCACTTTTTATATCTGACAAGATTCCTTTTATTTACCATACTGCAGCCTCTTCCGTCAGCAGCTCCAGCACCGCATACGCTTTACGTCCCAATTCCTCCTCCATGGGTATATTCCGGGCACGCCGGTTTACCTCCTCCGGCAAATCATATATATCAATTACCTGTAATCCCCTGTCCTCATAATACCGGTGAAGATACCGTTTACTTGCATGGTTACTGCTGGACAAGAAAAAATTCTTGTGCATATCTTCCTTCACGTTCATCTCTTTTGCAATAAAATCAATCCAGCTGGTAAAGGTATTCAAATTATAATCATTTAAAGAATACCCTACAAATAAAAATACATGGTCAATCAGCAGGGATTTCAAAAATGTCTCCATAAGCCGGTGTGTCTCTGAATATTGCAGATAATCTGTTTCCTTAAACACAATATCCTTTATATTATCAATATCTCCATGCATTTTAATCAGATAGTGCTCTGCCTCTGCCCGGAACAAATCTTTGTCCTGCCGGATAATTGCATAGTCTGACACCACCTGGTCCATAAGCTTATCATAGTTAGTGGTAACAATGTGCTTTGGATGAATTTTTGCAATCAGTTCATTTAATATATTAGGCACCGCATCAGGAGAAATAATTTCCCTTAGTGTCTCATAGTACTCCCTGTGTCCATCACTGTCGTCCATTCCATAATAATACTGGGGAATGCGGATATATTCATTTGTAGACAGACGTTCCACAGGATAACCAATCTTTTCTGCAAACACCCTGACCATTTGACCCCAGGTTGGAACATTTGAATTTTTTGAAACGCCAGCTCCCACAAAGATAACCAGCTTGTTGCGCTTCAGTGATGACCGGATATCCTCTATCATTTGATAAAATTCCCTGTCATAATCTGACTGTCCCATTTTCTTCTCCTTTTATCTTCCTGCTGCTATAAGCTTCCTATTTTTCCACATAATAAATATCCTCTGGCTTTTCCACAATCCAGTCTGCGCCTGCCGCCTCCAGTTCTTCTCTGTCACCATATCCAAACAATACACCTATAGAAGCAATATGGTTTTCCCTGGCTCCATCTATATCGTGATGGCGGTCACCAACCATAACGGACTGGTGTTTCAGCATTTCCAAATTTTGTCCGGTCTGTCCGGCATAATTGGAAAGTGCATAATAAATAACCTTCCCCTTTGTATTCCGTACGCCTTCCAAATCACTGCCTGCAATCAGGTCAAAATACTGTGACAGGTCAAAATGCTCTAAAATCTGTTTTGCAAACACCTCCGGCTTTGAAGTCGCCAGAAGTATTTTCCTGCCTGCTTTCCGCAGCTGTTGCAACAGCTCTGGTATGCCGTCATAGACACGATTTTCAAAAATTCCTTTATCCCGATAGTATTCCCGGTAGTATGCGACTGCCTGTTCTGCCTTTTCTTCATCAAAGCCATAAAACTCCATAAAAGAGTCCCGCAATGGAGGTCCAATAAATTGATAAAGGGAAGAGCGTTCCTCCACTTCAATCCCAAACCTTTCCAATGCATACATTACTGAATTGGTAATTCCAATCCCCGGGTCTGTCAATGTTCCGTCTAAATCAAATAATAGTGTATTGTACATTTTGAACTCCTGCCTTTATCCTGATAAGCTTTAGTATCCTTCTCTGCGCCGTTCCAGGCGGTTTTGTTTGCGTAAAACTGCGCCCTCCCACTCCGCCTTCTGGCTCTCAGTCTCTACAATCAGCGGAGGAACCTTAACCGGACGGTTATTTTTCCCCATTGCCACCATAACAAAATAGGCACGGTTAATAGGCCGGCGCATACCTTCCATATCCTCAATATAGGTATCTATCCTAACTTCCATTGACGTATTTCCGGTATAGGTAACATACCCGATTAACACCAGCAGGTCATTTACATATGCCCCTGCCTTGAAATTCAGATTATCAATAGCTGCAGTGGTAACATTGGCGGTCTGACAATGCCTTTTTGCAACAATACCTGCCAGTTCATCTATCATCTGTAAAAGAGCGCCCCCAAACAATCTTCCGGCACCATTCAAATCCTTCGGATGAACTACATGCATTTTCTCTGTTCTTGAAAAGTCTACGGTTCTGCCTTCCATAAATATCTCCTTATTATCCCATTGTGATAAACAGCCCATTCAGGCAGGGAATTTTCACCATCATATCACAAACTCTGTCACAATTCTATTATAAAAATAACTTCAGGCTGCCTCGTCCTCTTTTGTATATACATTGGGGTTATAATGATTCGGACACTTTATTGTAAACACAAGGCTAATCGCCTGTTTTTCATCCAATTCAGAAGCATTTACGCCAAAATAATTGACAGCCGCTTCCTGCACTCCATAACAGTTTTCCCCAAAATAAATAATATTACAATATAACTCCAAAATCTCATCCTTTGTATACTCTTTTTCCAGTCTGTTTACCACAAAAAGCTCCGCAATTTTTCGCTCTATTTTCTTTTCGGAGGAAAAACACAGATTCTTCGCCAGCTGCTGTGTAATGGTACTTCCGCCCTGCACAAACGCACCTGCCTTTATGTCCGCAACAACCGCCCGCATAATGCTTTCCACATTAACTCCACCATGTTCATAGAACTGTTTATCCTCTGATTCCAGCAGCTGTGCTTTAAACTCCGGGGAGATTTCATCCAACGAAGTAAAATCCTCTCTGTTCCGGACTGCCGCAATCCTCTCTTCCAGACTCTCCTCCTGTACTGCCTTCTGGTACATTTTATATCCCCGCACTGTAAAGAAACCGGCAGCCAGCAGCCCCAATACACCTCCCGTCACAAACAGACATGCTGCTATTTTCAGTAATTTCCGAATCATTGCACCAAAAAGCCTTGTCATCCATCCCATAAAAATTGCTCCCTTCTTATTTTCTCTTTCTGCACAGCCAACAGCTCTAATTTTTTGATTCTGTGACTTTAGTATAAGAAAAAACAGGGAGCACTGCCATAATACAGGCTTACATTTACCTTACATTTTTGTAACCGTGGCAATTATTTTGTGTGCCACATGCACCCGTAAACCAGATGCATTCATCAAAAGGATACAATCACGCCGCCGTCATTGGCATACAAAGAACTGATTCCTCTTGTATCAATTATCATGGACTCTTTAAAATGATACCGTTCCATCAGCTCCTTTTCCACCTCCTTCGCCCGTTCATAGCAGTTACAATTGGCAATAATTACGGTTTTTTCTGTGAAATTTTCTCCCACCTCTCCAACAAAATCTACCATCTTTCCCAGTGCCTTTTTAATCCCTCTGGCCTGCCCTGCCTGGGCAATACTTCCATCAACCGCTTTCATATAGGGCTTGATATTAAGGGCAGACGCCACTAATGCCTTAACACCGGTCAGACGTCCATTCTTGCGAAGGGTTTCCAGGGATTCCAGTACAAAGGTCGTCTGCATTTTCTCCCGGAATGCAGTAACCTTCTCTACAATCGTTTCAAACTCCATTCCCGCTAAGGCATATTGCTCAATTAAATGTGCCAAAAGCAGTTGTCCGCTGGAGGCTGATTTGGAATCAAATACATGTATTTTCGTCTCAGGATGCTCCTCCTGATACATTCTTTTTGCCAACTGGGCGCTGTTATAGGAACCGCTAAGCTGGGCAGAAAGCGTCACCACATAAACATTTTCTGCATCCGCAAAGCTTTTCATGTAAATTTCCGGTGATGGACATGCCGATTTAGGACATCCCTGATATGCCGCTACCCTCTTTAAAAAATCTGCCTGGTCAAAGCTCTCATCATCCACTATTTCATAGTTGTCCACATCAATTGTCAAGGGAACAGATACAATATATTCTTTCTCTAAATCTTCCGGTATAAAGTCCGTACAGCTGTCGCCAATAATCTTAAATTTCATAATTACATCCTCACAATTCCATTTTGTTTCATCCAACCATCACATGTAGTTTTATTTACTACATATAATAGCATGTTATACATCTTTTGTGAAGTATTATTTTCTATGAACCTTCCATTATGGCTAAGCCGGTTCTTTTTCTATAAGTATTTCTTTTCCGGAATATTTTTAAACCGGATTCTTTATTTTTCCGTACTCTTATCCCTTTTCCACTCCAATATTTCCTCTAACCGTTCTCTCACCTGTCTTTCCTGCCCCTGCTCTGTGGGCTCATAGTACCTCCTGTCCGCCAGGGCATCGGGCAGGCATCGCATTCTTGTCAACTTCTCTTCTGTATCATGGGCATAAATGTAGCCCTTTCCGTAATTCATTTCCTTCATCAGATTCGTTGGTGCATTGCAGATTTGTAGCGGAACCGGTTCTGCCGGCAACTCCCTTACATCTCTCTTTACCTCCTCACAAGCCCGGTAAAGTGCATTAGACTTCGGTGCCATAGACAGATACACCACTGCATGGGTTAAATGCACATCACATTCCGGCATTCCCAGAAAATGACACGCCTGATAAGCTGCCACTGCCACCTGCAACGCATTGGAATCCGCCATTCCCACATCCTCACTGGCAAAGCGCACCAAACGTCTTGCAATATATAAAGGGTCCTCTCCACCGTCCAGCATACGGCACATCCAGTATACTGCCGCATCCGGGTCACTGTTACGCATGGACTTATGAAGGGCAGATATCAAATTGTAATGTTCCTCTCCATTCTTATCATACAACAGAGAACGCCGGTTCATGCATTGCGCAAGCACTTCCTCGTCCACACACAATACTCCGTCCTCATTCATCCGCCCATTAAACACAGCCATCTCCAGAGTATTCAGTGCAGTTCTCGCATCCCCATTGGAAAATCTTGCAATTGCCGATAAATGGGAATCCTCTATGGAAATCCGCATATTGCCAAGTCCTTTGGGACTTTCCAATGCATGCTGTAAAAGCTTTGTCAAATCGTCCTCCTCTAATGCCTTCAGAATAAATACCTTACACCGGGAAAGCAACGCAGAATTAATCTCAAAGGAGGGATTCTCTGTTGTCGCTCCCACCAGAATGATGCTTCCCTTTTCCACAAAAGGCAGAAATGCATCCTGCTGTGCCTTGTTAAACCGATGAATCTCATCGGCAAACAGCAGGGTCCGGATTCCCATCCGGCGGTTTGCCTCCGCCTGGTTCATTACCTCCTTTACTTCCTTAATTCCACTGGTTACTGCACTGAATTCCACAAATTCCGCCTTCGTCTGCCTTGCGATAATCCGGGCTAATGTAGTCTTGCCTACTCCCGGAGGACCCCAGAAAATCATAGAGGATATCTGGTCCTTTTCAATTAACTGCCGTAGAAGCTTTCCCTCTCCAATCAGGTGCTTCTGTCCAACATATTCATCCAGATTATCCGGTCTTAAACGGCTTGCCAGCGGTGCTGTCTTTTCTCTATTATCAAATAAGCTTAATTGTTCCATGGTAATTTATCCTCTTCATTTTATCGATACTATGTCCATCCGCAAAGAACAAACGTTCTGTTTAATCTTAACATGTATCTTTTCAAATTGCAACCTCTAACAAACCCTTAAGTGAGCTTCAAGTTGCCCAATGTCAGAATTTCTAAAACCAGCATCAATTCCACAAAACAGAAAACAGGCTCTGTCTCCAAAGCCTGCTCCCTGTTTCACACTTCCCTATTCCTTATAGAATTCATAAACCGCAGCAGCAAAAAAGTCTGCTATGCCAGTACCATATTGCTCTTCCAATGCCTTTTTCATTTTACCGTCATCCCGATAGGCAGCTGCCAAGTTCAAAACTAATGCTTTTACATCCTTCATCTGATAAAACTGTTTCGTGACAAAGTCATATTCCCCTATTATTTCCTTTACTTCAAAAGAGGAAACATCTTCTCCCTGTTTTTCCGCCAATTTCTTCATAATTGCATTTAAACGGTTCTGATAGGCACGCATAAGCTCAGGGTTACCTGGTTTCTTCAAAGCTTCTTTTGCACTTTCCTTATCACCATACCATTCTACTATCTTCTCGAAATTCTTTTGTGCCTGTTCTGTAGAAGCAGACGCCAGATAATGTTTCTGAAACTCCCCCATACTTCCATAATGCTCAATGAATATCTGCTTCGCTTCCTCTGTCATGTTTGAAACCATTACCTGATACATTTCCTCAATCTCTGACTTGCTAAATACTTCAAAATCCATTCTATTTACTCCTTTCAAAATGTCATCAATGCTGGATATTAAACGCACCAACCGTTCTTTTTTCAATTCCAGCATTTGCCGCTGACTTCTTAAAATCTGCTTTTTGTCAAGTCCAGGATTGTCCAGTATGGATTTGATTTCTTTAAGAGGTATATCAAATTCCCGGAAGAACAATATCTGCTGCAACCGCTCTAAGGCTTTATCGTCATAAAGCCGGTACCCCGCTTCACTGCATTCTGTCGGTTTTAACAGACCGATTTCATCATAATAGTGAAGCGTGCGCACGCTGATACCTGTTAGATTGGATACTTCTTTTACTGTTCGCATTGTGTAACCTCCTGTCCTTGATATAGCAATCATAATCTATGACGTTCCGTGAGAGTCAAGGATTTTTTCTGCATTCCACCCTGTTTTTTCCATGCAAATAAAAAAGAGTCAATGGAGTGTGATTTGCACTATCCATTGTCTCTATATTAATCGTCAGCCGCCGCGTGTTCCTCCGGGAAAATCTATACTTGAACCAAGACACCGGCGATACATTGTAACAATGCACTCCTCCCGGAACTGACGATATATACAATTATATTCCTTATGCCCCAAATAGGCAACACTAACCTCCCAGTGTCACATCCTGTCTGCCATACCATTCCAATGCATTTATAAAATCCGCATCCGTATAATCAGGCCATAAATGTTCCTCCACATAAAAATCTGCATATACGGACTGAATCGGTAAAAAGCCAGAAAGCCGCCGCATACCACCCCAGCGGATAATCAAATCAATTCTGGAAATATCACTGGAATATGGTTTTCCATCCTTCTCAATATGGGACAAATCCCACTGCCATCCATAATTGACCAGAAAATTTACCCGGATTCCTCCACCATGGACCGGTGTACGTGTGGTATAGGGTATAAGCTCCTTCGGAAAACATTTGGAACTACTGTCACCAATCACGAGTAAATCTGCACCTTCTTCTGTCAGCATTTCCACTGCCTTTACACAGGCTTTCTGAAATGCCTTAAACTGTTCTGCCGGACGTTTACAATTATCCACTGTAAAGCCATAATATGTGATTTCTTTTATCCCATTTTCCTTTGCCATTTGTAACAGCTTAAGGCCTGGTTCTAAACCATACTCATATCCATCCTGTTTTTTCATCCCCTGTCCCGCTGCCCATCGGCGGTTTCCATCGGGAATGATACCGATATGCTGTGGTCTATGTTTGCTCATACGCATCACCTCATAAATGAGTATTACCAGACTTTCCGGTTCTAATACTTCTTTCTTTCCTGCTGGTTCGCCGCAATCCGCACATAAACCGATTCTGGAAGAAACCTTCCAAGAGTCATAGCAAGCCTCATCGGAAGGGTTGGAATAATCACAACCTTTCTTTTAACCATCTGATTCAATGCGTACTGTACACAATAGCGGGAACTTATGCCCTTCATCATAAATTTGACATTTGCCACCCGGTTAAACTCTGTGTCTACCGGACCGGGACACAAGCATCCGACATATACATGACTGCCACATTCCCGCAGTTCCTCAGCAACAGCCCTTGTCAGGCTGGTAACATAAGCCTTTGTTGCATAGTAGGTTGCCATATATGGACCTGCCGGCACCAGCCCGGCACAGGAAGCAACGTTTAAGATATATCCTGCATCCTGCTCCTGCATTTTCTTAAGCATAAGCTTTGTAAATAGGTGAACTGCCTTGACATTTAACTGTATCATAGAAATCTCTTTTTCCAAATCTGTATCTGAAAATCTTCCACAGTCTCCAAACCCGGCATTGTTGATAAAAATTGCAATCTCTTTGTCCTTAACCGCCTCAAATACACGATAACACTCTTCTTCCTTTGTCAAATCCGCCGCAACAACCTGACACTCTGTTTTCAAGTGCTTTGCCAGCTTTTGCAGACGCTCTTCTCTTCTTGCCACCAGCACTAATTTATATCCATTTGCAGACAGCTTCTTTGCAAATTCCACTCCCAGACCGGCACTTGCACCGGTAATTACTGCATATTTTTTCATACTGCACCTTCCTTATCTTTGATTTTATTTTCCATGATGTTCCGTGCTCCCACGTATGGTTATACTGTTCATGTTTTAGTATAGCCATATCTACCTTTAATAAATCAATTCCCATTGATATAGCAACTTTCCTCTTCCGCATTTTCAATCAAATCAACAATTCTAATTCAGTTTCTCTTCCATTTCATCTAATGTTCGCATAACTGTTAAAACCTTATGTATCGCTCTAATGTCTCTATGGTCAACCCAATTCTTCATCCACTCCTTCCAGTCATCCAAACTCATCTCCTGCTTTTTCTCCTGTGTACTGCCACATATGCGGTTATTGTCTGTCATCTTCCATCTGCTCCTTCCTAAATTATAACATTTTCTTTCTACAATTACATTATTGAATAAGTATATATGCTTTATATTCATTTGAATATATTCTATATATATCACATTCAATAGAATGTGTCAATTGTTTTTATACTCAACTGATTGCCTTTTTTTCTCTTTTCTGCTATATTGGAAAAAAATATGAGGTGAAAATATGCATATTGGAAAACAAATAAAATATTACAGACAATTACAAGGTTACACCCAAAAAAGACTTGCCGAAGAATGTGGACTGGCTATCGGTACGATTCAGCAATACGAATTGGAAAAGCGCGAGCCCAAACTTGAAATGCTTATGAAAATTGTAGATGTATTGAATATCAGCATGGATACCCTATTAGGATATAGCTCTCAGCCAGATAATTACACCTTCCCCGCAGATGATGAAATCGCCTTATTAAGATATTATCACATATTAAATGAAATCGGAAAAGCGAAAGCCATTGAACAGGTTGAAATGCTTACTAAAATCCATGAATACAAAAAATAATAGCGTTACCACTTTTTATTTTTATGTTATTATCCTATTATGTGGAGGTGACTCTAGGGTTTGAATGTGGGTGAACAAATAAAATATTACAGAAACCAAAAAGGATATACACAAAAACAACTGGGTGAATTATGCGATATGGCTGACTCTGCAATCCGACGTTATGAAGCCGGACGGGCAAAGCCAAA
>JAXVOW010000064.1:0-3151 GCA_037301995.1 bacterium
GCTGCACGTAACAGTGAAGGCAGGGTTATTATGTATGCAGACGAGATTACCCGTTCCATGCGTGTGGCGATTGAGGAGACCAACCGCAGACGCCAGATTCAGGATTCCTATAATAAGGAGCATGGTATTACTCCGACTACAATCCAGAAGTCTGTCCGTGACCTGATTACTACCTCGACAGATGAGGATATTGAAGCCTTGAATGCAAAGCTGCAGGAGAAGGACATTGAGTCCATGTCCAGGAAGGAGCTGCAGGCAGAGATTAAAAAATACACGAAGAAAATGGAGACGGCTGCGGCAGAGCTTAACTTTGAGATGGCGGCAGAGTATAGAGATAAGCTCAAAGAGCTAAAGGTAACGCTCAGGGACTATGATGCGTAGCCGGTATATTTACAGACCGTTGCAGTTATAGAAAATGACCGGTAAGGGATGAATGTATTCCTGTTTTCTAAAGCTGGTTATTTGTCTGAAAAACTGGTTATTCATCCTCCCAAGTCCCTATTTTATAATAGAATAGGGTATGATATCATAAAAGATATAGCCATATAAGGAGGATGAATATGAATGATTTTTCGATTACACCCAAAAATGTACTGCCGCAGGTAGAGATTTTGGCGTCTTATGCAATTAAATTAGATAACCAGATTAATTCTGTGGAAAAGATAAAAAATAATATATCCCTTGGTTCTTCCACCAATTCTGTACAAGGTCAATTATCGTCATGTATAACAAATCTTACTTCACAAAAGAATAGCTTGAAACAAATATCAGAACAATTGCATACAATTGTAAATGAATATGTAAACACAGATTCCATAATGACATTTGATGAGACGGAATCTCCTTTTAAAGCTGCAAAAAATAAAGGGGCTTCTTCTTCGGATGATGATTTTGATTTAATGGATGTATTAAAGCAACGGGCTGAAATATATGTGATTGTATCGGACTTGCTGGAATTAAGGGATAAAGCTGGTTTTGAAGCACTTTTTGGCGATGATACAGATTGGAAAGAATGGTTTTTCAAATATGTACCAGAAAATGCGTCTGACTTGACATTGCTGGGATTATGGTCTGTGATGTCAATAAAGGGATTATCTTCAGATACTATAGAAAGTCACAGGGAAAATAATGATGCTGCATGGGATAAATACCAGGAAAGCCATAATAATGGAAAATATATTGAAGACCAAAAAGGCATGACAGGTATCCAGTACGGTATCCATTCAGGTAATTATAATACTTGCGAGGTCATTGCCGCCTATAATGCATTGCAGTATTTGACAGATGGCAATTCGCCAGACAGTTTTCCTGATTTACTTGAGCATTTTGAAAAGAATGGGATTGCACTGGGAGGGGTATTTGGGACCTCACCACAGGCAATTGATTCGTATTTTGAACAGAATGGGTATGATACAAAAATGCTTGCGGGAGATAATATATCATCCTCACAGGTTTCAAACATGTCAGAAAATTATGATACATATATTATGACAACATATAATGATAAGTCAAATTTAGGTTCAATGATACATACGGTAAGTATTACGAAGGAGAATGGAGTGTATGTAGTACACAATGATGACAAGGGTACGAAATCGTATAGCTCTTTAGAAGCTGCCGTATCTGGTTATAATGATGGTAACGGAGAACCTGTTAGTTTAATCGGAGTTAGGGACAAATAATATATGCATGGAGGAAATGTTGCATGAAAAAGGGATTATTCAAATGGAAGCGATGCAAAAACAGGCTGCTCCTTTGCCTGTGTATTGCTGTATTGCTGATATTACAGGGCTGTACTTACATGGACACACTGTTAAATAAGTTCACCCATGGTAACATGGCTGGTGTTACCACCAGCTGTAATGTATTTTCAGTGGATGGAACACGGGGTTCGCATAGATTTATATGCGAAAATAGTACGAATACATATGTCTATCATAATAACGCAATATGTGATTATGACTCAATGGAGGAATTAGTCCGGGTAGATGATTTAGAATTTATGGCATGTAATAATGAGGTATTATATTACGCAACTGCGAAGCAGGGAGGAGAATTGTATAGCTATAGCTTTTCAGAAAATAAAAATACACTTATTACCGATGAATATAGAATTACCGGTATGATAGCACATGGCAATGATGTTTTTATTTCCGGAAGAACCAATGATGGGAGTAATGGAGATAAAAAGGATTATCAATATGATTTAATATATTACCACGGAAGTGAAGAAGGTGTTAATGTAAGTGAATGGGCGGCAACAAACATAGAAGTAAATACCACAGAGGATTATGGGATATTTGAGTTTGAGGGGTATGATATCGCCGCAGACCGGTGGTTAGGGGAAGAAAACCCACAGCTTGTCTTTGTTGAACATGCAGATGGTTTTCAATATTCCTGTTATGGATATAACGCATATGCGAAAATACAGGGGGATTATCTTCGGCTGAGTCTTGATGTAACCTGCAGATATCTTGGTGTGGAGGAGGATATTTCAGAGATTGTGGACACGGATTATGATTATGCTGAGGCAGGATTATCGGCATCCCAGATTGGTTTTTATAATAACCATGCGTATATAATAGCACAATATGGCAAAGGGGCTCCGGGATATCAGGAAAATCCTACAAAGGATTTTAAGGTGCTGGACGCTTTTTATGAATTTTCTCCAGAGACGGGAGCCTGCGAAATGCTATATGAAATTCAGGAAGGAGAGCAGATTGCCGGTTTTTGTTGTGAAAACAATTGTTTATATTTGCTGCGGAATGATGGGGTATACCGGTATGATTGGGAAACCGAAAAGGAAGAGTGCATATTTCAAAATCTGAATTATGAGTGTCTTTCTTTTGAATATTTTAATGATAAACTCTTCATTTTCAGCACCCCGCATTCCGTGTCTTCTGAGGCTGCATTGCTGTCTGTTGTGGAGTAAGCTTAACGGCCGGATTCCCTGCGTTTATCCTCCAGTGTATAATTTGCACGGAAGTATTCCCCCATAAAGCTTGTCACTTTTTTTGCACCGCTGAGATTTAAATGGTCGCCTCCGTCCTTGGTATCCTTCTTCCAGTTTATTTTAACTCCCTCCTCTAGATTGAGGTCAATATAATCAATACTGTGGGAATCTGCCCACTCCTGCACACCGTTATGCTTT
>JAXVOW010000065.1:0-24677 GCA_037301995.1 bacterium
CTATCACAATCATATCCGTCGATATCTGCATTTACAGTGTAGAATGCAAAATGGTCACGACGCTCCTTGTATTCTGTCTTGTGGAATAAAGTAGAACCCTCTACCTCAACCTCGCCGGTATTAAAGTTTCTCTGGAAGTTGGTGGAGTCATCCTCTGCGTTCCATAAACACCACTCTAAGAAAGAGAAGAAAGTAAATTCTTTCTTAGCAGAACCGGTATTGGTTAATGTAACCTTCTGAACCTCACCCTTAAAGTCCTGAGGAACAAAGAAAGTAACCTTAGCCTCCAAATCATTTTTCTTACCGGTAATCTGGGTATATCCCATGCCGTGGCGGCATTCATAAGAATCTAACTCGGTCTTAACCGGAGACCAGCCTGGATTCCATATGGTTCCATTCTCGTTGATATAGAAATAACGCCCACCCATATCAACTGGAACATTGTTATAACGATAACGTGTAATTCTTCTAAGACGTGCGTCCTTGTAGAAGCTGTAACCTCCTGCCGTATTGGAAATCAGTGAGAAGAAATCCTGTGTTCCCAAGTAGTTAATCCATGGATATGGAGTCTTAGGCGATGTGATGACATATTCCTTATTTGTGTCATCAAAGTAACCAAATTTCATGTGTGTAATACCTCTCTTTCATTTGACTTTAATGCGAAATCAAGCGCTCCGGTCTGGAAAACAGCCGTATGCGTATATTATATTATAAATAACTATAAAACACAAGAAAAAGCGTATCTGAAATTACGCCGTAAAAATGTGTTCCGTTACCGTTTTGCTCTCCTTTGGGGCGAGCTCCAGGTATCCAGTTTCCTCTGCCGGCATGTCCAGATTTGGTGCATCAATCATCCAGGTCATTGGTTCCGGACAGTAGTAATCCTTGGTTCCACGGTCGTTCCATACAATAAAGAATTTAAAGGTCTCATCTACCTCATAGCAGATGCGTTTTCCGGTAACCTGATCCGTCATGACAGCGCCATAGAATGGTCTGCCATCCAGCTCGCCAGTTTTCACAACATACATGTCGTTGTCAATTGGTACCTTGTTTACCTGCTGGGTGCCCTTTACATATTTCTCGTCATAGGCGGATAATGCTTTAAGCTCACCGGTTGGGAGACGGCGTTCATTCATAACGCAGCGTTTCACTGCCGGTATCTGAATCCGGATATCCTTTCCTCTTCCACCCTTTACAAATGGGGCTTTAAATGCTGTATGGTTGCAGACACCATATGGCATCTGTCTGTCGGAAAGATTGGTCAGGGTAAAGCTGTAGTGCATACCCGTTTCGTCTAATATGAATTCATAGTCTGCCTGGAAGCTGACAGGAAAATACTCAAAGAACAAATCCTTTTCATCATAGATAAACTGTGTCTTTACAATGGCTTTGCCACCATCCACAGAGGTTTCTGTAACAGTATGGTTTCTTTTATGTAAAAAGCCGTGAATGTAATTCTGAAAGCGGCCCTCATTTACCGGCAGCTGATAGAAGGCATCGGAAACACGTAGTCTGCCGTGATTCAGACGGTTTGGAATATAAAGCGTAGGAAGTCCGTACACTTCTGGAGAAGCGGTCAGCTTCTTTATGGGCGATTCCTTGTGGTAACGCAGAATCTCAATCTTATGGCTGCAATCCCTAAGCCTTGCAATATTACTTCCCACTGTAGGTGCAATAATTGCAAGATAGCCGCCTGCTTTCATTTCAATCACAGGTGCTCCGTCCAATTGTATCTCTTTACAACTTGTCTTCATTAAAAATAATTCTCCCTTCCAATTATAAACAATTATTAAGTGATTGTGAAACTCTATTTTTAAAACCGCACGTTGTGTAAAATAAACAATTCAACACAGGGTACGTTTGCACTACTTGTCGCTCGTAACAGTACATAAGGTGCCAAAACACGGCACCTAAGTACTGACGGCTCCAAAGTACCCTGTTTGTGAAGTTGTTTATTTTGCACAACTATGCTTTTAAAACCAGAGAGTTTCGCAATTACCTGAGGCACAATATCTTTGTGAAAAGATATTTGCATCAGCATAGTAACTGTAATAGAATATAATGTATATATGCGAAATATAGTATAGCATAAATCGGGCGGTTCGGAAACAAAAAAGAGTATGGAATTTGAAAGGATATCAGGAAATGCTGCCAGACAGAGAAAAAAATACCGTATATTTTCATATTGATGTAAATAATGCTTATTTAAGCTGGGAGGCATTATACCGCATGCAGGAGTTAGGGGAGACAGAGGATATCCGGGAATTAGACGCTATTATTGGTGGAGATATCTCCAAGCGGCACGGCGTGGTGCTTGCAAAGTCCCAGTCTGCAAAGAAATACGGGGTGCGGACCGGAGAACCGGTAGTTTCTGCCCTGAAAAAATGTCCCGGACTCCGTTCCTTTAAACTGCATATGTGGTATTATAAGCAGCGTTCAAAGGAGCTGATGCAGCTGTTTCAGAAGTATGCGCCGGTGGTGGACCAGTATTCCATTGATGAAGCTTTTTTAGACATGTCAGGCACCTATACCCTTTATGGCGACCCGGTGGCATTTGCCCATAGGCTCAAGGATGAAATTCGGGAAACGCTGGACTTTACCGTCAATATCGGCATTTCCTCCAACAGGCTGCTGGCGAAGATGGCAAGTGACTTTTCCAAGCCGGACAAGGTGCATACCCTGTTTCCGGAGGAAATACAGGAGAAAATGTGGCCGCTCCCGGTGGAGGATTTGTTCTATGTGGGAAAATCAACTGCGGACAGGCTGCATACCCTTGGAATCCATACCATTGGGGACATTGCAAATAGCGATTTGTCTGTGTTAAAATCCCATTTTAAAAGCCATGGGGAGGTTATATATAATTTTTCCAATGGAATAGATTTGACACTGGAGGACCGGACGGAGGCAGTGCAAAAGGGATATGGCAATTCCACCACAATACCCTATGACGTTAAGGAGGCGGAGGATGCCTACCATACGATTATGGAGCTGTGCGAGTCGGTTTGCAGCCGTATGCGGAAGGATGATGTACAGGCGGCAGTGTTGTCAGTGGAGCTTAAGGACAGCAATTTTGTGGTGAAAAGGCATCAGAGGACATTGCTTTCCCCAACTGATGTGACGGACGAATGCTATAAGACTGCCTGTGAGCTCTTCGATGAATTATGGGACGGCTCTCCTATCCGGCTGATTGGCGTGGCGGCAAATAAGGTGACGGAAAATGGAATGCGGCAGCTTAATTTGTTTGATATGGAAAGTCATGATAAATTGAAAAATCTGGATATGGCGCTGGATTCCATAAGAGAGAAATATGGCTCCGGTGCGGTGACGAGGGGAAGCTTCTATCAGAAGCCAAAGGATAGATAAGGATTTACAGAAGTGCCTGTTTTTCGTATTCTTTGAGTTTGTTTAAAATGACGCTGTGGTATTTTTCATACTTGGCAAAACGTGCCTCATCCTTTGGTGTAGGAAATGGAATCCGGTCACGGTTCATGTTGTCCTCTATATCGTAAAGCTTGACCTGTGTTGCCAGGGGATTTGTGAGAACCCGGTTAATAAAATGTCCATAGTCCTCGCCCTTTTCTTTGGTAATGCAGGAAATTGCGGCGAGAATCTCTTCGGAAAAGCCCTCCATACGGAGCATGTCCAGAGTGACAGGGGTGTCCTCTACGGTATCGTGCAGGATTCCCACTATCATTTCGGTTTCGTTTTTTCCCCGGAGCATAACCCGCATTGGGTGGAGGATATAGATTTTTCCGGCTTTGTCAATCTGTCCTCTGTGTGCTTCTACAGCAATTTCAATCGCTTTTTCTAACATATCAGTCTCCTTATGCTCCGACAGGCTCCTTCATTACTTATGCGTATCATACCCTATTTTTATTGATTCTACAAGGGGTCACGGAATGGAAATGAAGAAAAAATTAAGATTTTATTTCCAGCTTCCACTTTGCAGGATTTGTGGTATGATACATATTGGATACAAGGAACAGAAAAAATGGGATGCACAAATGCACAGCATCTGAATATACTAAGGTTATAAGAAAATTCGCCTTTGAATATTTCACCGGGTAATCTGAAGCAGAAGGTGCAGCCTGTCGGCTGTGGAGCTGGCGTTGTGGGAAAATACAGGAATAAATTACATTTTAGAATCAAGGGCTTTATCATAGGAGAGGATAATAGACGTGAAGGATAAGGATATACATACACAGGAACTGGCATATACCTATATTGTGTTGTGTGCAGACGGAACCCTTTATACCGGATGGACCACTCACTTAGAGGAGAGAATACGGTGCCATAATGAGGGAAAGGGAGCGAAATACACCAGAGCACGGCTTCCGGTACGTCTGGTGTACTACGAGAGTTTTTCCACAAAGCAGGAAGCCATGCAGCGGGAGTATGCCATAAAGCAGCTGAACCGGGAGGACAAGCTTAAGCTGATTGAATCAGACAAGAGATGAAGAAATGAAACCACAATACGAGAGATTTTATGACAATACAAATGAACAGAGAAGGAGAACGCGGCAGAATGCCCGGAACCGGAGAAGGCAGAAGGAGAGAAAGAAAAGGCTTATCACAGTAGGAGTGCTGCTGTTTTCAGCCTTTTTAGTGCTGCTTGCCATTATTTTTTCCTTCCGGCATTTTTATTTGCAAATAAAGCAGAACAGTGATTCGGAGGAGGAGCAGGTTATTGAGGTGCCGCCACTTACAGGAGTGGCGGAAAAATTCCCGGACTTGCCAATTTCCGAGAAATTTTTGACGGTAAACCAGTATTCCAGACCGGGACTTGCCCTGACCACCAATCCGCAGTATATTGTCATTCACTATACTGCCAATCCCGGCTCCACCGCGGAACAGAACAGAAACTATTTTGAAAATTTGAAGGATACTGCGGAGACCTATGCCAGCGCCCAGTTTGTGATTGGCTTAGAGGGAGAGATTATCCAGTGCGTACCGTGTAATGAGATTGCATACTGCTCCAATAACCTGAATGAGATATGTATTTCCATTGAGATGTGTCATCCGGATGACACGGGCAATTTTAATGATGCTACCTATAACAACTGTGTATATTTAGTGGCAAAGCTGATGAACTACTATAATCTGGACATGGACCATTTAATCCGGCATTATGATGTGACGGGAAAAAACTGTCCGAAATATTTTGTGGAGCATGAGGACAGGTGGGAGGTATTTAAGGGCTTTGTGGAGGAGTACAGGGAGAGATACAGAAACGAAGAAAATTAACCCATTATTTTCTTGCATTCTATCACATAAGCAAGTATGATAGATGTAGTGTTTTTTAGAAACAGTGCCACAACAGGTTGTGGCAGGAAAAGGAGGAAAAATGGGAAAGGTATCTATGAGTAACAGGGAGGCAATTTATGATGCGAGACAGTTAGGGGTGCCAAAGATGCTGGTTCTTGGCATCCAGCACATGTTTGCCATGTTTGGCGCTACGGTTTTAGTACCCCAGCTGACAGGTCTCAGCATCTCTGCAACGCTTTTGTTTGCAGGAATCGGTACGTTGTTGTTTCACTTTATTTCAAAAGGTATGGTGCCTGCGTTTCTGGGCTCATCCTTTGCGTTTCTGGCAGGCTACGGTGCCATTGCGCCAAACGGCGAGAAGGAGCTGCTGCCCTATGCATGTCTGGGGGTGGCATTTGCATCGTTGCTCTATTTTGTTCTGGCAGCATTGATTAAAGCATTTGGCGTGAAGAGGGTAATGAAATTCTTTCCGCCTGTTGTGACAGGACCAATTATTATTGCCATCGGTCTGACCCTTTCCCAGTCGGCAGTTGACAACTGTTCCACAAACTGGGTGGTGGCGCTGGTTGCTGTTTTCATTGTTGTAATCTGTAACATCTGGGGAAAGGGAATGATTCGTGTCATTCCGATTATTCTTGGAGCGCTGGGCTCTTATATTGTGGCAGTTGCCTTTGGCATAGTTGACTTTACTGCGGTGAAGGAGGCGGCATGGATTGGACTGCCTTTCCGGATGGAGGACACGGTATTTGCTATTTTTAAGGAGCCGGATACTTCTCTGATTATCACAGCGGTGATTACGATTATGCCTATTGCCATTGCTACCATGATGGAGCATATCGGAGATATTGCGGCGATTTCCTCCACGGTGGACAAGAACTTTTTTGAGGAGCCGGGACTTCACAGAACACTGGTGGGAGATGGTCTTGCAACGCTGGTGGCGTCTCTGTTTGGTGCGCCTGCCAATACTACCTATGGAGAAAACACAGGTGTGCTGACTCTGTCCAGGGTGTATGACCCAAGGGTTATCCGCATTGCAGCATGTATCGCAATCTTATTCTCTTTTTCTCCCAAATTTGCGGCTGTCATCAGTTCCATGCCGGCGGCTACCTGCGGCGGTATTTCCATCGTACTGTATGGTATGATTTCTGCGGTTGGTGTCCGGAATGTGGTGGAGAACCAGGTGGATTTCAAGGAATCAAGAAATGTTATTATTGCAGCCCTGATTTTAGTGCTTTCCATCGGAATTAAATACAGTGCGGCGGGAGCCATTAACATTCAGCTTGGGGAGGTAACCATTGGCTTGAGCGGACTGGCTGTGGGCGCTTTGGTTGGAATTATTTTAAATGCGGTTTTGCCGGATTATTCCTCAGAAGAGGTAAAAGAGGGTTCAGAGCCCAGGGCTTTGAAATAAGCTTCACAAATATAACAGGGCTTTCCGGCTCTTGGATAGAAGGAGAAAAATTATGGAAAATACAGAAAATGTAACATTTTTAAAACATCCGCTAATCCAGCATAAGATTTCCATGCTGCGGGATGAAAGGACGGGAACTAACGAGTTCCGTAAGCTGGTGGAGGAGATTGCCACATTGATGGGCTTTGAGGCGCTGCGCGACCTGCCATTGGAGGACGTGGAAGTTAAGACGCCGATTGAAACCTGTATGACGCCGATGATTGCGGGAAAGAAGCTGGCAGTGGTTCCGATTTTGCGTGCCGGGCTCGGTATGGTAAATGGAATACTTACTTTGGTGCCTTCTGCCAAGGTTGGGCATATCGGACTTTGCAGAAATGAGGTAACCCATGAACCGGAGGAGTACTATTGCAAGCTGCCAAATCCCATTGACCAGCGGACCATTGTAGTGGTAGACCCGATGCTTGCCACCGGCGGCTCTGCTGTGTCTGCTGTGGATTTTATCAAGGCAAGGGGAGGTAAGAATATTAAGTTTATGTGTATTATTGCGGCACCGGAGGGAATTGACCGTCTTATGAAGGCTCATCCTGATGTACACCTCTATGTAGGGCATTTAGACCGATGCCTCAATGAAAACGCATATATCTGTCCGGGCCTCGGCGATGCGGGAGACCGGATTTTTGGAACGAAATAGAAATAAAGAGTATGCCATGCAAAGTACTACAGGCGGAATTTAATCTGGACAGGTTCTTTTAAATGCTGTCCGCCCCGTGATTTTACTTTGGTGGTTATATTTAAAAAGTAATCCGTGTTCTGGGCGTAAGGTTCCAATGGCTCTACCTCAATCTCCATATCCGCATCATTGTATGTAAATTTTGTCTGTAAGCGGGTGCCGTCAGCACTTTCTACATACAGGTTATCGGAGGTGATGGTGGAGGGGTCAAGGGCTGTTGTGAACCGGCAGCGCCATATAAAATTACCGGTTTTGAAGCTTAGGTTCTGTTTTACTCTGTTTTCATATCCTTTTGGAACATCTTCAATTTCAATATAATTTTTTGGCATTTCATAACCTCCATATTTTCCAAATCATGATAATTGTAACATGAACGGGATAAAAATTCTACCAGAATAATCAATATGCAGACGGGCACATAAATATATCTGCTACATACATTAAAATTAGAGAAATGTTTTTTGAAGGGAAAAGTGTATGGAACGATTCGATATAACACTGCTGGGTGGAGATGCACGTATTGCCTATATGGCGCCCTGCCTTTTAGAAAGAAAATGCAGGGTCATCTGTTATGGAACGCAGAAGTTAGCAGAGAGTCGGAGTTATCCTGTTATATATGCAAAAAACCTGGAGGAAGCGGTGGAACAGGCAGACTGTATCGTGGGAGGAATCCCTCTTTTAAAGGACAAAAAAATATGTTCCGGTCAGAGCCTTCCGGATATGGAAGAGGATGAATTGTACCGGTATCTCAAAAAAGGACAGATGGTCTTTGGGGGTGTGATACCGGAGGACTTTATGGAACAATGCAGGCAGCGGGAGATTTCATGCCATGACTTTATGAAGGATGAACCTCTTGCTGTTTTAAATGCGGTTGCCACGGCAGAGGGAGCCATACTGGAGGCCTTGAAATGGCAGAAGACCAATATACATGGCAGTGAGAGCCTGGTGATGGGCTATGGAAGATGCGGCAGGGTTCTGGCAGAAAAGCTGAAGGGGCTGGATGCCAGGGTGACAGTGTGCAGCAGCAGTGAGGTGGAATTAGCCTGTGCCAATACATTTGGGATGGATACGCTGCCTCTGGGAAAGCTGGAGCAGAAGATTTCTGCTTATGAGTACATTTACAATACGGTTCCTGCGGTGGTGCTTGACAGAAAGGTGTTAGGACAAATGCGGCAGGATGCACTTATAATTGATATTGCCTCCGGTGCGGGAGGAGTGGATTATTTTGCGGCAGGAGAATTGGGAGTTTCCGCCCTTCACTGTCTTGGACTGCCGGGGAAATATGCGCCGAAGATATCTGCTAAGCTGTTGGCTGATTTTGTAATCCGCAGATATCAGGAAGACAGAGTTATAAAATAGGTAATTGCGAAACTCTTTATTTTCAAAAGCATAGTTGTATAAAATAAACAACTTCACAAACAGGGTACTTTGGAGCCGTCAGTACTTCGCATTGAACACTTAGTAAGTGCCTTGGCACGAACTTAGTGTGAAAGTGTGCCTTGGCTGGTGCCGTGTTTTGGCACCTTATGTACTGTTACGAGCGACAAGTAGTGCAAACGTGCCCTGTGGTGAATTGTTTATTTTATACAACGTGCGGTTCCTAAAACAGAGTTTCGCAATTGTCAAAAAGTAATAGTATAGTAAAAGGAGTTTTTTAAATGGATTTAAAAGGGAAAAAGGTTGGTGTTGCACTGACCGGTTCATTTTGCACCTTTGATAAAATATTTATGGAACTGGAAAAGCTGGTGGAGGCGGGGGCGGATGTCTATACTATCTTTTCAGATGCTTCCCAGAAAATTGCCAGCCGTTTTGGAAAACCGGAGGATTTCATAAGCAGGGCGGAGGAGATTACGGGAAGAAAACCGATTTTCACAATTGAGGAGGCGGAGCCCATCGGTCCTAAATCCTATCTGGACATTCTGGTGATATTCCCCTGCACGGGAAATACCATTGCAAAATTAGCCAACGGGATTACAGATACCCCGGTGTTGATGGCGGCGAAGGCGCATCTGCGGAATAATAAGCCGCTGGTGATTTCCGTTTCCACAAATGATGCACTGGGAATGAACATGAAAAATATCGGTCTGCTGCTGAATGCAAAAAACATATATTTTGTGCCATTTGGGCAGGATAATCCGGAGAAGAAAAATAATTCCCTGATTGCGCATACTGACAAGCTGATACCAACCCTGGAGCTTGCGCTGGAGGGAAAGCAGTACCAGCCGATAATAGAGGGGTTTTGATAATATAAAATAGAAAGGATATAAGGAATGTGTGGCATAGCAGGTTTTAGTAATTTTTCTATGAATTATGCAGCTGCTCCCGATAAATGGACTTCAATATTAGAAATGATGAATCAGGTACAAAAGCACCGGGGGCCGGATGACGATGGAACCTATCTGGACGCCTGCTGCGGGCTGTCTCATGTACGGTTATCCATCATTGATTTATCCACCGGGCATCAGCCCATGACCCGCTCTGCGAATGGAAGGGACTGCACCATTGTATATAATGGGGAAATCTACAACATGAGAGAGCTGCGGAAGGAATTACAGGGCAGGGGTGTCCGGTTCCAGACCACCAGCGATACGGAGGTCATACTGGCAGGATATCAGGTATATGGTGTGGAGATTGTAAAAAAAATAAATGGAATTTTTGCCTTTGCAATCTGGGATACATGGAAGCAGAAGCTGTATCTGTTCAGAGACCGGTCAGGCATCAAGCCGCTGTTTTATACCATTTATCAAAATGCGCTGGTGTTTTCCTCCGAGATAAAGGGCTTATTCTGTTATCCGGGAATCAAACCCCAGGTGGATAAAGAGGGCTTATGTGAAATTTTTGGTCTGGGTCCTGCAAAGACCTATGGAAAAGGTGTTTTCAAGGGTATAAAGGAGGTTCTTCCGGGATATTTTCTGGAGTTTGGAAGCCAGGGCTTGAAGCAGCACTGCTACTGGAAGCTGGAGAGCCGTCCCCATGAGGAAGGCTTTGAGGACACGGTGGAGCATACCGGTGAGCTGGTGACAGGCTCCATACGGCAGCAGATGCTTTCCGATGTGCCAATCTGTACGTTTCTGTCCGGAGGTGTGGACAGCAGCTTTGTCACGGCAGTCTGCAGCCAGGAGCTGCAAAAACAGGGAAAGCAGCTGGATACCTATTCCTTTGATTTTGTAGATAATGATGTGAATTTTAGGGCAAATGCGTTCCAGCCTACCCAGGACCGCCCATGGGTGGAAAAAATGGTGGATTTTGCGCAGACGAACCATCATTTTCTCGAATGTAACAATGTGGAGCTCTACAATTACTTATACGAGGCGGTGGATGCCAGGGATTTGCCCTGTATGGCGGACGTGGAATCCTCCATGCTGTATTTCTGTAAAAAGGTTGCAAAGCATAACAAGGTTACCCTGACAGGGGAATGTGCGGATGAAATCTTTGGCGGGTATCCATGGTTCCATAAGCAGGAATGCTTTGAGGCAGATATTTTTCCATGGTCCATGGACTTTACGCCCCGGACAATGCTGTTAAAGGATGAGGTGCTTAGGGAGCTGCCCATAAAGGAGTATGCAAAGGCGGCTTATGACAAAACCCTTCAGGAAACTCCGGTTTTGCAGGGGGAATGCCCGGAGGAGAAGAGAAGGAGAGAGATTGCTTATCTGAATCTCAAATGGTTTATGCAGACGCTGCTTGACCGTATGGACAGAACCAGTATGTACAGTGGGTTGGAGGCCAGAGTGCCTTTGGCAGACCACCGGATTATTGAATATGTGTGGAATGTTCCGTGGGAAATGAAGTGCCATGACGGAATTGTGAAGGGACTGCTGCGGGCGGCAGGGGAAAAATATCTGCCGGAGGAGGTGCTTTACCGGAGGAAAAGCCCATATCCGAAAACCTATGACCCGGCGTATGAAGCATTGCTGAGACAGGAAATGATGAAGCTGTTAGAGGATGGCAATGCGCCAATCTGTACGCTGATAGACCGCAGAAAGGTGGAGCAGTTTATGCAAAACCCAACGGATTATGGAAGACCATTTTATGGTCAGCTGATGGCGGGCCCGCAGCTTCTGGCATATTTTTTACAGGTAAACTACTGGCTTTCAAAATATCAGATTCAATTGGTGGAATAATATAATTCCTGTCGTTAAAAATACCAGCAGGTACTCATAAAATATCGGAGTCTGCTGGTATTTGTATATCGTTTTTCTCAATTACTGTTCAAATCCCACTAAAAATGCCTTTTGGTTAATCTCCACCGTTTTAGGGGGAACCGTGTTGGCAATTACCTCTAGCCAGTCTTCTTTGGAAAAATCCATATGCTTTGCGGCAACGCCTAACACAATATTGTTAAACACTCTGGAATTGCCAAGCTTCAGCGCTTCAGCAGCGGCATCTATGGAATATACCTTATAGGTTTCGCTGAGGGTTTCGATAATATTTTCCGGATACTGGGCAGCCCCGGTCACAACTGTTATCGGGTCAATCCGCTGGTCGTTTACAACCAGAGCACCTCCTGGCTTTAAAAAATGGGCATAACGCAATGCCTCTAACCGTTCAAAGGCAATCAGGACATCCGCCTGTCCCTCCTCCACGATAGGCTCTGCCACCTTTTCACCATACCGCACAAAGGTGACAACGGAGCCGCCCCGCTGTGCCATACCGTGTACCTCGGATAATTTTACGTCATATCCGGCGGTTAAAATGATACCACCAAGAATCCGGCTGGTGAGCAGGGTACCCTGTCCGCCAACGCCGACAATCATAATATTCTTTGTTTCGCTCATTATTTTGCCACCTCCTCAATTGCATCAAATGGACACAGATTCTTACATAAGCCACAGCCGTTACACATGGTAGCGTCGATGGAAATGGTTCCGTCCTCATTTTTTGTAAGGGCAGGGCAGCCAGGCTTTAAGCACATACCGCATTTCTTACATTTCTCAGGAACCGGGACACATTTATTCGGGAAGTGGACTTCCTTTAACAGTGCACAAGGTGATTTGGTAATGATAACGGAAACAGCGTCCCTTGCCACTTCTTCTTTGATAACCTTTTCCAGCTCCTTGATATCGAAGGCATTGACCTCTGTCACATGCTCGATTCCCATGGATTTGCATAAGTGATAAATGTTAATGGCAGGAACGGTCTTTCCCATCAGGGTCTTGCCGGTGGCTGCATGGTCCTGATGACCGGTCATACCCGTGGTGGAGTTATCTAAAATGATAACGGTTCCGGTACCCTGGTTATAGACCATGTTCATCAGGGAATTGACACCGGTATGCATAAAGGTGGAATCACCGATAACTGCAACCCAGTTCTTGATATAATCCTTGCCCTTTGCCATTTCCATACCGTGCAGGGAGGAAATGGAGGCGCCCATACAGATGGTGGTGTCTACGACACTTAAAGGTGCAACTGCACCTAAGGTGTAACAGCCGATGTCCCCTGCGGCGTGAATCTTTAGCTTGTTCAGAACCGTGTACACACTTCTGTGTGGACAGCCGGGACAGAGCAGAGGAGGTCTTGCAGGAACCTCTGCCGGGGTATTAATCTGCAGGTCTTCCTTCAATACTTCCTTCCGGAGCATGTTTGCGCTGTACTCACCCTGGACAGTAAAAGCATCCTTGCCGATACACTGGATTCCCCATGCGCGAACCTGTTCCTCGATAACCGGCTCTAATTCTTCGAATATATAGAGGGTATCTACCTTAGAGGCAAACTCCTCAATCAGCTTCTTTGGAAGTGGATGTACCATTCCAAGCTTTAATACGGAAGCATCCGGACAGGCTTCTTTCACATATGTATAAGGAATACCACTGGTGATAAAGCCGATTTTCGTATCCTTTATTTCCATGCGGTTTAACGGGATATCCTTTGCAAAACCGTCATTGGCAACCGCCAGGGTATTGGCATCCTCTGCCATCCTTTTAAGGCGTTCCTCCACGAAAATGTGGCGCTTAATCGCATTTCCCGGCATCATGACATTTTTGGCAATGTTTCTCTCGTATGGTTTATCCTCCGGGACAACCCGCTCCTCCAATGTGACAACGCCCTGGGAGTGAGCCAGGCGGGTGGTGGTGCGGAGTACGATAGGAGTGTCGTATTCCTCAGAAAGTGCAAAGGCAAGCTTCATGAAATCCTTGGCTTCCTGGGAATCAGATGGCTCTAAGACGGGAACCTGTGCGGCACGGCAAATCTGGCGTGTGTCCTGTTCGTTCTGGGAACTGTACATACCAGGGTCGTCTGCCACAACAGCCACAAGGCCGCCGTTTGCACCAATATAGGCGGCAGTGTACATTGGGTCAGCCGCAACATTGAAGCCCACGTGCTTCATGGAAGCCATGGCACGGACACCGCTGATGGAAGCGCCTACGGCAACCTCCATGGCAACCTTTTCGTTTGGTGACCATTCACAATAAATTTCAGGGTATTTTACTAAGTTTTCACTAATCTCGGTACTCGGTGTTCCCGGGTAGGCAGCAGATACCTTTACACCTGCTTCGTATGCACCGCGGGCGATTGCCTCGTTGCCGAGCATAACTTTTTTCTCTGACATGAGAGTCCTCCTTTTGTATTACTGGTTGTCGGCACATAGTAAGACTGTGCACATAGATATTTTTATTATAGCGGAAATGATAGAATTTGTCATTAAGTAAATGAAACCAGATTTCCGACCTTCTATAAAGCGGTTGAAGAATTACGGAAAATATGCTACTCTACAAATGATATTCTAATAATTGCTGATGCATTGGAAAGGAGCAGCATATGAGCAGATTAAACCTTGTAGTTATCTTTGGCGGACAGTCTTCTGAACATGATATATCCTGTATTTCTGTACAGACTGTAGCCAGGGCAATCAATCAGGATACATATGATATTACATATATAGGAATTACAAAGGAGGGACACTGGCTTCTGGCGGATTCCGTTGAGAGCATTGAGGATGGAAGCTGGGTTCGTTCCGAAACAGAAGCCATTCTTTCTCCGGACGCTGCCAGGAAGGAAATTATTCTTTCCGGAAAGGATGGGGTAACCACCAAGAGAGTGGACGTGATTTTTCCGGTGTTACACGGAATGTATGGGGAAGACGGTACAATCCAGGGTTTATTTGAAATGACCGGGATTCCATATGTGGGCTGTGGGGTGCTGGCATCCGCAGTGGGAATGGATAAGGTATATACGAAAATCATTGTGGATGATTTAGGTATTAACCAGGCGGAATATGTGCTGGTACGGGCGGCAGATGTGGAAAAGGCAGAGAGCGACAGCAGTGTAATGGATATTCAGGTAAAACGCGTGGAGGATAAATTAAACTATCCGGTATTTATTAAGCCGAGCAAGGCAGGTTCTTCCAAGGGAGTTTCCAAAGCCCATAACAGGGAGGAGTTGATAGCCGGATTGAAGCTGGCGGCAAAGCATGACACGAAGATTTTGGTGGAGCGCAGCATAACAGGAAGGGAAATCGAGTGTGCGGTGCTGGGAAGTGCTTCGGATGTGAAAGCCTCCGGTGTAGGTGAAATTTTAGCCGCAGCTGAATTTTATGATTTTGATGCCAAATATACCAATGCAGAATCGAAGACGGTGATTTCTCCTGCGCTTCCAGAGGGGAAGACGGAGGAAATCCGCAACGCTGCAAGGGCAATTTTTGCCGCTTTAGACGGATACGGACTTTCCCGTGTGGATTTCTTCCTGGAGAAGGATACCAACAAAGTCATATTCAATGAAATCAACACTCTTCCGGGCTTTACTTCCATCAGCATGTATCCAATGCTCTGGAAGGCACAGGGAATGAGTTTGGAAGAACTGGTGGAAAAGCTGATTCAGTTAGCCCTTGAGAGAAAATATTGACAGAGTAAATTTGGAAAGGAACAAAAACCATGAATAACCCAATCGGTGTATTTGATTCAGGAGTGGGAGGACTTACTGTAGCCAGAGAGATTATGCGCCAGCTTCCCAATGAGGATTTGGTGTATTTTGGCGACACAGCCAGAGTTCCCTATGGTTCCAAATCAAAGAAAACGGTATTAAAATATAGCAGGCAGATTGTCCGTTTTCTGCGGACAAAGGATGTGAAGGCAATTGTGGTGGCATGTAATACTGCCAGTGCGCTGGCCCTTGATGAGATTGCCGAGGAAATAGACATTCCCATTATCGGAGTGGTAAAGCCGGGGGCAAAAATGGCGGTGGAGACTACAAAAACCGGAAATATTGGTGTTATTGGAACAGAAAGCACCATAAAATCCGGTATCTATAATGAATATATCAGGGAATTGAATCCGGAGATTACAGTGGTCAGCAAGGCATGCCCGCTGTTTGTTCCACTGGTGGAAGAGGGACTTATTGAGGACAGGGTAACAGACGACATTGTGTCCAGATATCTGCATGAGATGAAGGAGTACCGTGTGGACTCCCTGGTGCTGGGCTGTACCCACTACCCGTTAATCCGGAATACCATTAAGCGTTTTGTAGGGGATTCGGTTCGTCTGGTTAACCCTGCCTTTGAGACGGCGAAGAGCTTAAAAGAGCTGCTGACGGAACAGGGAATCCTGAATATGGATAAGCATAAACCGGAATACGAATATTATGTCAGTGACGGTGTGGATAAATTTATTTCTTTTGCGGATAACGTACTGCCCTGTCATGTTACAGATACCCGTGTTGTGGATATTGAGAGCTATTAATCATAGGGAGGAAATGCAGGAGATATGACAAGGGATGTTTTGATAACCATATCCGGCATGCAGTTTGATATAGAGGAGAAGCCCATCGAGCTGGTTACAGTGGGAACCTATTATCGGAAGAATGGAAAGCACTATGTGTTATATGAAGAGCAGACGGAAGACAATGGGCAGGTCACAAAGAACATTGTAAAGTTTTATGATGGTCATTTTGAAATGACCAAAAAGGGTGGGAATAATTCTTTTTTGTTATTTAACAGGGAGAAAAAGACCTCAACCATATACCAGACTGTGGCAGGTCCAATTCAGATTGATGCGGTAACCCGGGATTTGTCGATTGAGGAAACAGAGGATGAGCTGCTGGTAAATGTGAAGTATGCGCTGGACATCAATTATAATTTTATTTCTGAGTGTGAAGTGAATTTTAAGGTACAGGCAAGATGAAAAAGAAAAAAGGGAAGACACCAAAATTTTTTGAAAATGATAAATTTGAGCATTTTTTGGGAATTGAAAGTACAGAAATTGTCTATAACAACCGGTTTAATGATGACTATTACCGATATGAGCCTACCAGCTATAGTGGGCTCATTTGTGCTTTTGATGAGCTGGAGGATGTGATGACGAAATATGACCGGTTGGTGGATTTTGGCTGCGGCAAGGGCAGAGTATTGTTTTATGTCAATCAGAGGTTTCAGTGTGAGGTCTGCGGTATTGAAGTGGATGAGGAGCTTTACGAGGCTGCGTTAGATAACCGTGCATATTATAATACCCGTTTCCGGGACACCTGGAATAAGATTGAGATTATTAATGGGAAAGCAGAAGAATATGAGATTCAACCGGAGGATAATTTCTTTTATTTTTTTAATCCCTTTGAAATTAATATTTTTGAGCGGGTCATTGACAATATAATGAAGAGTGTGGCGCAGCATCCCCGCCGCGTTTTTGTTATGATGTACTATCCCAAGGAGGAGTACCGGAAGCATATGCGTTACAAGCATTTTCAGCTTTATCGCATTGCCAGGCTTCCGGCATATGATATGGACTGGGATGAGAAGGTAGTGATATATGAATATGGAATGCCTCCTGCTTCGGATGCCTTTCATATTTATGAGTAAAGGCCTGTTATATTTTGGAAATGGGCACAGTGAATCTAAATATTGCGTATGCCTGGGGAAAATAGCACAAGATGTTTTGTTGTGTGAAAATGAGAGAAATGTTATAATACAGGGATGAGCCTGTTAAAATATATGCAGGTGTATCGGATGTAGCAGTATATCAAACCGGATAACCGGTATAGCGCTGATTTAGGAGACTGGTTATGAATGAGAAAAGCTTGTTGCGCAAAGAAATTGAAAAATATCTGAAGATTCCATTTTATATGGTGATTCTTCTGGTGATTATGAATGGGGTCGTGTATGGAATAGATGTGACCAGTGGTGTGGTAGTATCGGTATTTATTATCGCATATCTCGGCGGGGCAGGGTATCTGTATTTCAGTAAACGCCCGAATATCATGTCGGATTTGGTGGCATTTAGCTTTGCCCATGATTCTGTCCAGAGAGAGTTAATCAAAGAGCTTTCAGTTCCTTATATTCTTGTGGACCAGAACGGCCGTGTGCTCTGGAGCAATAAGGCATTTTTTGAGACAGTAAAGAGTGATAAGCAGCATATGCGCAAGCATATTCAGAATATATTTACGGATATTACGCTGGAGCTTTTACAGATGGAGCCGGAGGATAATAATCAGAGAGTGGTACACATTTTTCAGTCAAACCGCAATTACCGTGTTGAGATTCGCAGGGTGGAGGTACAGGACATTCTGACACCGGAGATTACAGAGGGTGTGGATGACCAGGAGGTGCTCTTTGCCATTTATCTGTATGACGAGACAGAGCTGGTAGAGGCACTGGCTGAGAAGGAAAAAATCAAGCTGGTGGCGGGGCATATTTATATAGATAACTATGAGGAAGCCATGGATTCCACGGAAGAGGTGAGACGCTCCCTGCTGGTGGCATTGATTGACAGAAAGATTACAAAATATATGCAGACGGCGGATGCCATTATCAAAAAACTGGAAAAGGATAAATATATTTTTGTGTGTCAGCAGCAGCATTTAGAGCGGCTTCAGCAGGGCAAGTTTTCATTGCTGGATGAGGTGCGGAGCATTAATATTGGAAATGAAACACCGGTTACCCTGAGTATCGCAGTGGGAATTGACCCGGAGGATGACAACTACACAACCTCTTATGAGTATTCCCATATGGCAATGGATTTGGCGCTGGGAAGAGGCGGTGACCAGGCGGTTATCAAAAAGGGAGATAAGATAATATATTATGGCGGCAAGACCCAGTCGGCGGAGAAGAATACCCGTGTGAAAGCCCGGGTAAAGGCTCATGCATTGAAGGAAATGCTTGTCACAAAGGACCGGGTAATTATTATGGGACACAAGAAACCGGATATTGACTGTCTGGGTTCTGCCATTGGAATTTACAGGCTGGCAACCATGATGGATAAGAAAGCCCATATTGTCATAAATGAGGTAACCAGTTCGATTCGTCCGGCTATGAACAGCTTCATGGGAAGCAATGTATACCCGGAGGATATGTTTTATAGCAGCGAGCAGGCATTAGAAGCAGTTGACCCGAATACGGTTTTAATTGTAGTAGATGTAAACCGCCCGAATTATACCGAGTGTGAGGAGCTGCTTTCCCATACGAAAAATATTGTGGTTATTGACCACCACAGACAGAGTGGTCAGATTATTGAACATGCAACGCTCTCTTATATAGAGCCATTTGCATCCTCTGCCTGCGAGATGGTGGCAGAGATTCTGCAGTACAGTATGGATAAGCCAAAGCTCCGTCCGGCGGAAGCGGATGCGATGTATGCCGGTATTTTAGTGGATACGGATAACTTTGTGACTAAGACGGGAGTGCGTACCTTTGAAGCGGCATCCTTTCTTAGAAAATCCGGTGCGGATATGACGAGAGTCCGAAAGGCATACCGTACCGATATGATTAGCTACAAACAGCTCTCAGAGGGCGTAGCCAGGGCGGAGATTTTCATGGATAATTTTGCGATATCCGATGTGCCGACGGAGGGTGTGGACAGTCCTACGGTACTGGCAGCTAAGGTAGCAAATGATTTGCTGGACGTGGACAATGTCAGGGCATCCTTTGTACTTTCCAAGCTTGACAATATGGTGTACATTAGTGCCAGGTCTATTGATGATGTAAATGTGCAAGTGATTATGGAGCATTTTGGCGGCGGCGGTCATGGTACCGTGGCGGGGGCCCAGATAGAAAATGTGACAATAGAAGAGGCAAAGCAGCAAATCCGGGAATTACTGGAAAAAATGCGCGCTGACGGAGACTTTTGATAGGCAAAGCGAAGCGAAAACGAGATTGGCAAGGCGGAGCCGAAACAAAGCTGAGGCGAAGCCTGGGTTAGCAGAAAGGAAGGATAGAGTATGGAAGTAATTTTATTGGAAGACGTGAAAAATGTAGGCAAAAAAGGTGATGTTGTCAAGGTAAATGACGGCTATGGCAGAAATGTACTGATAAAGAAAAAGCAGGCGTTAGAGGCAACAGGCAAGAATTTAAATGATTTAAAGCTGAAAAAAGCGAATGATGAGAGGATTGCAGCAGAGAACTTAGAGGCGGCAAAGGAACTGGGGAAAAAGCTGGAACAGTCTGAGATTACCGTCAAAATTAAAGTCGGAGAGGGCGGTAAGACCTTTGGCTCTGTGTCCTCGAAGGAGATTGCAGAAGAGGTCAGGAGCCAGCTGGGATTTGAGGTGGACAAGAAAAAAATTCAGCTCAAGGATGCAATTAAGGTTGTTGGTACACATGAGGTGAAGATTAAGTTACATCAACAGGTTACTACTACACTTAAGGTGAATGTGGTGGGAAAATAAAGAGAGTTACTTGAGGTAGGATTACAAATGGACGAGGCAGTCATTAAGAAGATACAACCGAATAGCGCAGAGGCAGAGCAGTCTGTAATAGGCTCTATGCTGATGGACAGGGACGCCATTGTGGATGTTGCAGACATTTTGACAAAGGATGATTTTTATTATAGCCAGTATGGACTTTTGTTTGAAGCCATGGTAAAGCTCTATAATGAAGGTAAGCCGGTGGATTTGCTGACAGTCAGCAATAAGCTGAAGGAAATGGGAGCGCCGGACTCTGTCAGCAGTATGGAATATGTTGGCGATATCATTGCAGTTGTGCCAACTTCTACCCATGCAAAGCAGTATGCCCAGATTGTACAGGATAAGGCAACCCTTCGGAAAATGATAAAATTTTCGGAAAAGACAACGGAAGCCTGTTATGCCGGTAAGAGCGAAGTGACGGAATTGCTGGAGACTTCGGAGAAGGAGCTTTTTGATATTGTACAGAAGCGCAACGGTGGAGATGAGTTTGTGCCAATGCAGGATATTGTATTGAATGTATTGGATACCATTGAAGCCTCAGCGAAGCGTGGAAGTAAAATAACCGGTGTGCCTACAGGATTTATTGATTTAGATGAGAAGCTTACGGGGCTTCATGGCTCAGAGCTGATTCTGATTGCTGCCAGGCCTGCCATGGGTAAGACGGCATTTGCTCTGAATATTGCGCAGAATGCCGCTATGAAATCCGGAGTTCCCTGTGCGATTTTCAGTCTTGAGATGAGTAAGGAACAGCTTGCTACCCGTTTGATTGCCATGGACTCCATGGTGGATTCCCAGGCGATTCGTACCGGTCAGCTGGTGGATTCGGATTGGGATAAGCTGATGGATTCCACTTTCCGGGTGGGTTCCACGCCAATGTTCATTGATGATACGCCAGGTATTTCCATTGCAGAGCTGCGCTCCAAATGCCGTAAATTGAAACAGACCCAGAATATCGGACTGATTATTATTGATTACCTGCAGCTCATGAATGGCAGCAGCAGGGCGGAATCCCGCCAGCAGGAAATTTCCGAAATCAGCCGTTCTTTAAAGAAATTAGCCAGAGAGTTAGATGTGCCGGTGGTGGCACTCTCCCAGCTGAACCGTGCTGTGGACAGCCGTGAGGACCATAAACCGGTTATGTCGGATTTGCGTGAGTCCGGAGCCATTGAGCAGGATGCGGACGTTATTATGTTTATCTACCGTGATGATTATTATAATAAAGAATCCACTAAGCCTGGCATTGCGGATATTATAGTTGCCAAACAGAGAAATGGTTCTACCGGACCGGTAGAACTGGTATGGCTGGGAAAATATACCAAGTTTGGGAATAAGGAGCGTGCTGGAAAAAACAGGGATAATAAAAATATTTAAGCTTACTGCTTTATAACCTTTGTCTTTTTCAATATGCTCGTATTATATTCCTTTGATAAACGGTTCATGTTCCGGATAATGTAATAATCCGCTACGAATGGTCCAATCAGGATAAATGAACCAAAAAGCTTCCAGCTTAATACAGTGCCTGGTCCCGGTTTAATCCGTATACCCATGCGTTCACCGGTGACCTGTAACCGGTCTTCTAAGTAAAACAGCCATACCCAGCGATAGATACCAAGGGTTAAAATAGACAGGCACCATACCAGAATATAGTTTTTGATACGCCGGTCTTCCCTGTTTATTTCATTTAAATCTCTGGTAAATTTGAACCAGAATACAATGTTATAAATGCCAAAGGTAGGTATTGTAAGCAGCACCAGCTTCCATAACCTGCGGTTTTCCTTAATCATGCTTTGTTCCCCCTTTTGTTTAATAGACTCATTTTCAAATCATACAGTGGCTTGGATAAATCTACATAGACCTCCTGAGGATTCACAAGACGCCGGGATTCATCCCATAACAGATTTAATTCTTTTTCACAAAATGCCCGGATTTCCATTGTCTTTGGTGATTCATAGACGCATTGTCCCTTTTTGAAAACCGGAACAAGTATTTCTTCTATATCATAGGTTCCGCCCTTAATGACAGAACGTTTCCATGTATCAATAGGATGGAAGATTTCCAAATCCTTTGAAGAATCATAGCTTTCCTCTGCCAATGCGATTAAATCCGCCTTTAGCTTACCGGTCTCTTTATCTATAATGCGGAATACAGTTTTATTTCCGGGATTGGTAATCTTGGCAGGATTTTCTGAAATCTTAATCTTTGCAGTAAATTCCTCCTGTCCCTCTTTTTTAATGGCAGCCAGCTTGTATACACCGCCAAAGGCAGGGCAGTCCGCAGAGGTAATCAGGTTAGTGCCGACACCCCATGATGTAATGGCGGCTCCCTGGGTTTTTAAGCTGTCAATCAGATATTCGTCTAAATCAGAGGAAGCAGATATAACGGCGTCCGGAAATCCGGCTGTATCCAGCATTTTCCTTGCTTTTTTGGAAAGATAGGCAAGGTCGCCGCTGTCCAGGCGGATGCCGAATCTCTTGGAGTGGATTCCCTTTTCCCGCATTTCCTCGAATATTTTAATGGCATTTGGCACGCCGGATTTTAATGTGTCGTAGGTGTCTACAAGCAAAATACAGGCATCCGGGTACATATCCGCATAGGTTTTAAAGGCGGTGTATTCGTCCGGGAAACTCATTATCCAGCTGTGGGCATGGGTTCCCAGCACCGGAATATCAAAAATCTGTCCACACAGCACATTGGAGGTTCCGATACAGCCGCCAATGACGGCTGCCCTGGCGCCGAGAGTTCCGGCATCCGGACCCTGGGCACGTCTCAAGCCAAATTCCATAATTCCGTCACCCTTAGCTGCGTAGCAGACACGGGATGCCTTGGTTGCAATTAAACTCTGATGGTTCAATATATTAAGGATTGCAGTTTCCACCAATTGGGCTTCCATAATTGGAGCAACTACTTTAACTAAAGGTTCCTGTGGAAATACAATGCTTCCCTCCGGAATCGCATAGATATCACCGGTAAAATGAAAACCGGCTAAATACTCTAAAAAATCTTCACTAAAGATTCCCAGCCCTCTTAAGTAGTCTATGTCATCATAAGAAAATGACAGGTTCTTCACATAGTCTATAATCTGCTCAAGGCCTGCTGTTATTGCGTAGCCATTGCCGGACGGATTCTTGCGGTAGAATGCATCAAACACAACCGTGTCCCTGCTGTTCTCGTTGAAGTATCCCTGCATCATGGTAAGCTCATAAAGGTCCGTGAGCAATGTAAGATTTTGATAAGCCATGGAATGCCTCCTTGAAATATATTCCTAACTAGTTTATCACATTTAAAAATGATAGTAAATGTGATAAATCTTAAAATTTGCTTAAGCATTGCTATAAACATGTCTGTATCTATATTTAGAAACAAAAAAATAGAACTGAGGTATTTTCCCCAGTTCCATATCATTATATGTATCTATTGTTTCATTAACCGTGGTTTTGTGCATCCACAACGCTTCCGCCGGCATACATTTCCCGAAGCTTTGGTTTCTCAATCTTACCGGTTGGATTACGGGGGATGTCGGCAAAAATAATCTTACGTGGTCTTTTATAGCGTGGAAGCTGCTGGCAGAGTGCGTTGATATCCTCCTCTGTCAGAATCTGGTTCTCCTTTACTTCGATAATGGCACATGTGATTTCCCCAAGACGCTTGTCCGGTAATCCGATAACTGCCACATCATGCACAGCACCGTGGGTGCGGATAAAATCTTCTATCTGTACCGGATAAATGTTTTCACCACCGCTGATAATAACATCCTTTTTGCGGTCTACCAGGAAAATAAAGCCGTCCTCGTCCTCCTGTGCCATGTCGCCGGTAAAGAGCCAGCCATCCTTTAATACCTCGTCCGTTGCTTTTTTATCATGATAATAGCAGGTCATAACGCCGGGACCCTTGACACATAACTCCCCGACTTCTCTCCTCGGTACGGCATTGCCGTTTTCATCTACAATTTTGATCTCCCATCCGAAACCGGCTTTGCCGATTGCGCCAACCTTGTGAATATTGTCGACTCCCAGGTGAACGCAGCCAGGTCCAATGGATTCGCTTAAACCATAGTTGGTATCATATTGATGATTTGGAAAATATTCCTTCCATTTCTTAATCAGGCTCGGTGGAACAGGCTGGGCTCCAATATGCATCAACCGCCACTGGGATAATTCATAATCCTCCAGCCTGACACGTCCACTTTCCACCGCCTCTAAAATATCCTGTGCCCAAGGAACTAACAGCCATACGATGGTACATTTTTCCCTGGAAACAGCATCTAATATGTATTCCGGCTTGGTTCCCTTTAAGAGAACTGCCTTACTGCCGGATAAAAGACTTCCGAACCAGTGCATTTTTGCCCCTGTGTGGTAAAGCGGCGGTATGCACAAAAAGACATCATCCTTTGTCTGTCCATGATGGTTTTGTTCAACTCGGCAGGAATGCATCAGGCTTTCATGGTTGTGAAGGATTGCCTTTGGAAAGCCAGTAGTTCCGGAAGAGAAATAAATGGCGGCATCATCCTCATCTGTCAGCTTGATATCCGGTGAAAGAGAGGAGCAGTTAACCGTCATGGAAGTATAATCCTCCGCAAAGGTGGGGCAGTTGTCCCCAACGTAAAAGAGAAGGCGGTTTTTGTTGATATGGTCAGCAATTTCTTCCACACGTCCGATAAATTCCGGT
>JAXVOW010000066.1:0-8147 GCA_037301995.1 bacterium
AAATGCATTGTGTAACGCTATTAAAAAGACACATGTTGCTCCAGAAGCGGTCTTAGATAAATATGGAGTGAATACATACAATGAACTGACATTTGAACAATTTATGGATGCTATGAATATTCTGAATAACATAATAGCTAAGCAAGAAGCAAAGGGTAATAAATAATGGTGCAATTTACAGGTCAGTTATCCGGTGTATCAAAGGATATTGTAAATGGTGGGTACAACATCATTTTTTCTACCGCTGAGCTTCCTCCCGGTGTAAATGATATTGCCGGTGCAAAGCTTACTGTCACGGCCAAGAAGTACAGGAAGAAGCGAAGCCTGGATGCAAATGCTTATTCGTGGGTACTGCTGGATAAGATTGCAAAGGAAACAGGGTCCACAAGTGAAGAGGTCTACGAGGAAATGCTTAGAAGATATGGTTATCCGCTTTATGATGAAGATGAAAAGCCGGTAATCATATCCTTAAAAGCCGAGATAGATATATCCACTCTGGATATCCATTTAAAGCTGATAGGAGAAGGTCATGTACAGGACAAGCTGTTTAAGCACTATAAGGTCATAAGAGGACAGTCAACCTATGATACAAAGGAGATGGCTACTTTTATTGATGGAATAGTGTCAGATGCAAAGGAACTTGGAATAGAAACACTAACTCCGGATGAGCTGGAAAGGATGAAAGCGGCATGGAAAGCATAATACAGACAAGCAAAGAATGTTTCCTGTGTGGGAAGAATGGCATGTTTGATTCGTTGGAATCTCATCATGTATTTGGAGGTGCCAACAGGAAGTATTCTGAAAAATACGGTCTTAAGGTCTGGCTGTGTGGGAACAGCTGCCACAGGAATGGAATCTATTCGGTGCATATAAACAGTGAAGTATCAGACCAGGTAAAAGCAGTCGCACAAGCCAAATGGGAAGAGACCTATGGAACCAGGGAAGAATTTCTGCAGATATTTGGCAGGAATTATCTATAAGTAACTATTAACATGCTTGTGTTATACATCACACAGAAAATACAAGCTGTCCCGGTACAGGTGGTCTGTACCGGGGGAAAGGAGATAAATGGCAGGCAGACCAGTAAAAGTAGGACTAGATTATTTTGAACTGGACTGCCACATGGAAGAAAAGGTTGAATTGATTGAGGCTGAATTTGGACTAAAAGGATTTGCGATAATCGTCAAACTGTACCAGAGCATATATTCGGGGTTTGGTTATTATTGTGAATGGACACCTGATATATCACTTCTGTGGGCGAGACGGCTCGGTGTTTCCTATGGCGGTGATTCTGGAAATCTTGATACTGCGGATAAGACATCTTCTTTACCCGGATTTCCCAACAATTTAATAAACAATGTAGTAGCGGCTTCAATCAAAAGGAACATTTTTTCAGAGAAACTTTTTAACCAGTATCACATTCTGACATCTGAAGGTGTGCAGAAAAGATATTTAAACGCTACGTCCAAGCGTGAAAAAGTTGAAATGAAAAAAGAGTACCTTTTATTAAGTGATGGCAAAATTCAAAATAATGTAGTTATAAATTCAATTTCTGACGGAATAAATCCAATTTCTGACGTCAGAAATACACAGAGTAAAGTAAAGGAGAGTAGAGAAGAGAAAAATAACTCTTTCTGTGCGGAGCCGGAAGAACCGGCATCCACACCTCCGGTAATCACATTAATGTTAAATGATAAATCGGAATTTCCAATTTATGAAAAGGATGTAGCTGTATGGGAGAGCCTATATCCGGCAGTTGATGTACGACAGAATCTTCGGAATATGAAGGGATGGCTTGACAGTAATCCTAAGCGAAGAAAGACCAGGGCAGGTATTAAACGCTTTATAACAAATTGGTTATCCAAAGAGCAGAATAAAGGAGGGTACCGAAATGGAGATAGAGGAAACAATCAAGCGAATCAGACAGAATACAACCCAGGAGACTACTTCTAAGTATGGCTGTAATCTCTGTAAGGATGAGGGGTGGATAGGGTACACCGGCACAGATGGACATTTTTACTGTCGTGAATGTGAATGTGGATTGATTCAGAAAAAGAAAATAAATGGGTATCTTGCTTTTGCAAGCATACCGGAAAGGTATAAAAACCTCCGCTTTGTAGATTTCGAGGTGAAATGGTATGCAGGTTTAGATGTGGAGACAGCAGAAAAGGATTTAAAGGTATGCAGGTATTATGTTCAGAATTATTTTTCTGTGCCACCCGGAAGGGGACTGTATCTGTTTTCCAATACAAAGGGTACCGGTAAGACAAGGATGGCTTCCATAATTGCCAGCGAACTGGTTAGAAAGGGAATAGAGGTTAAATTTGCAACCTCTGGCCAGATATTAGATGAGATAAAAAAGACGTGGAACAATGAATCGGATTATTCCGAAAGCGGTCTGATGAATGACCTTGTAAAAGCAGATATTTTAATCATTGATGATTTTGGAGCAGATGCGGCAAAGGACTGGCGAAATGAGAAGTTTTATAATATCATCAACAGCCGCTATATATCCATGAGACCGACTATTTATACCAGCAATTACAATCTGGAGGATTTGGAAAGAATCGGATATGATGGCCGGATTATCAGCCGGATTAGAGAATCATGTTATCTTATTCCGTTTCCAGGTGAATCTGTAAGAGATGCTAAGTCGAAAGAAAACCAGATGGAAATGAAATCGTGGATGCATGTAGGTAAGTAATGAAAGGGTGAAATATAAATGTGTAATTGTGATTGTTTGAATTGTACGTATAAGGATTGTATCAACGATGCGCTCACGCAGGAAGAGAGAAAACGACAGGATGATTACGACAGGGAAAGTATAAGAGAACGCATAAAGGAAGAACGCTGTAGTTTGCGTAAGGGTAAGTTGAAATTTTATGACTACAACCATAGTGAAAAGGGGAAAGCCAGGGCGAAACATTATGCACAATCCGAAAAGGGTAAGGCAAGAGATAAGCGAAAGCAGGAAAAGAGAATAGCCAGCGGTAAGAATGCAGAATATTGCAGAGCTTATTACCAGCGAAAAAAGTTAGAAAGGGTAGAATGTGGATGATAAACGGTGAATTAATAGTGGACAACTTTGCCGGAGGCGGCGGTGCCAGCACAGGGATTGAAATAGCCACTGGTATGAGTGTAGATATAGCTATAAACCATGATATTGAAGCTATAAGGATGCATAAGACTAATCACCCTAGTACAAAGCATTACTGTGAAAGTGTGTGGGATATTAACCCAGTCGAAGTATGCAAAGGAAACCCTGTTGCTCTTGCGTGGTTTTCTCCGGACTGCAAGCATTTTTCCAAAGCAAAAGGGGGAAAGCCAAAAGACAAAAAAATACGAGGGCTTGCATGGGTAGCATTAAGGTGGGCGGCTCTAATAAGACCGAGGGTAATCATGCTGGAAAATGTAGAAGAATTTAAGACATGGGGACCACTTAACCGGAGACATAGACCCATCAAGGCAAAGCAGGGGGTGACATTTCAAAAGTTTTGCAAGCAGCTTCGGGATTTAGGCTACCAGGTAGAATTTAACGAACTGGTGGCGGCAGATTATGGAGCTCCTACCATGCGAAAGAGATTTTTCATGGTTGCAAGGTGTGATGGAAAGCCTATAGTATGGCCGGAGCCGACACATGCGCCGGCAGACAGCGAAAAGGTGAAAGCTGGATTACTAAAGCCTTATGTCGGAGCATACACGCAGATAGATTTTAGTTTGCCGTGTCCCTCTATATTTGACACGGCGGAAGAGATTAAAGAAAAATATGGAATCCGGGCAGTAAGACCGCTGGCACCCAAAACAATGGAACGGATTGCCAGGGGGTTAAAGAAGTTTGTTCTGGACAATGCAGAACCTTTTATAGTACAGGTGAACCGTAGCGGAGAGAATCAAATGGCACCATACATTATGAGTAATAACACAAATAATGTCGGTGCGAGTGTGAAGAATGGACTTCCAACAATTACGACCGGGAACCGGAATTTCCTTATATCTCCGCACCTCATACAGTATCATTCTGAAACCTCGGATAAAGAAGTCAGAGGACAGAGGCTGGAAGAACCTATTATGACGGTAGATTCTTCAAACCGGTATGGGCTGGTCACATCATTTCTTAGCAAATTTTACAAATCCGGTACCGGGCAGGATGTGAGGGAGCCACTACATACCATAACAACATCTGCAGGGCACTTTGGAGAGGTGAGGGCATTTTTAATTAAATACTATGGTGAATGTACCGGGCAGGACATCAAGAATCCACTGGACACAGTGACGCCACATGACAGGTTTGGTTTGGTGACGGTAGACGGGACAGAATACCAGATAGTGGATATTGGCTTACGAATGCTGGAACCAAAGGAATTGTATGGATGCCAAGGCTTTCCGGATGATTACATCATTGACCGTGATTACTCCGGCAAGGCATATAGTCGAACAGAGCAGGTCAAACGCTGTGGAAATGCAGTATGTCCACCGATTCCGGCGGCAATGGTCAGAGTAAATCTTCCAGAACTGTGTGTAGCCGAAAGAATGCCAAACATGAGAATTGATGATACAGAACCGCAGTTAAGGTTTGCGTAGAAAGGAGAATAAGATTTTTCATAACAGAAATCCAACTTAAAATAATATAAAAGTGCAGAAAAATAGTAGAAAGGAGTACATGTTTATGAATGCAGTAGGATTACAGGAGCTTGTTGGCGGTGCATTGCAGGAGAAGTTTAATAAGGCTTTTGAAAAGGTTGTTGAAAATCTCCAGGATATCAACACTCCATATAAAAATAAGCGTGAAATCAACATCAAGCTGAAATTTACACAGAATGAATTGAGAGATGATGTGTCGGTGGAGGTTGACGTTACAGAAAAGCTTGCACCTCAAGCAGGGATGAAGACAGGCTTTGCCATTGGAAAAGATTTAGCTACCGGAGAATTGTTTGCAGAAGAGTATGGCAAACAGATTAAAGGGCAAATGACCGTTACAGAATATGAAAAACTGCAGCAGGAAGCAATGCCAGAATCCGGGAATGTGATTGTTGGCAATGTGGTAGACCCGGAAACTGGTGAAATTTTGGAACAGGATACAGTTGTAGATTTTAGAAAGGCTGCCCGGTAGGCAGAACAGGTGAGATTATGATTAAAGAAGCATTACAGTGGATTGTAGATTTGCGGGAACCTAAGGTGCAGGAAATTATGTTAGAAGATGGAAATACAGGAACATTTTCTGATAAACCATTGTACAGGGTAGAACCGGAATATTACATGGCAGACCCTATTAATATGAGTACATTATCAAGCCTTGTGGACTATATTAAGGCAAACATTGATGAGATGTATGACAGAATGATTATTCATGTTATAAGTCCAACAAAGGTAAAGTTGTATTCCAGATTAAATGAAAAGCGTAGCCGGGAATATTTAGTTGATGTAGATGCGGAGGTGCCGCTGTTCAAATTTGATACATTTATCGAAAACGAAAAATTCATTATTGGTGTGCAGTCGAAATTTATGGATGACCCGGATTCAAACAAGGACCTGGTATTAAAGTTTGCCGGTACTGTGGAGAGCGGAACAGTCGCACAGTACAGTGATGATGGCATATCACAGAAAGCTACCGTGAAGACAGGAATCGCATCAAAGGGAGAGGCACTTGTACCTAGTCCTGTCAGCTTGCGGCCATTCAGAACATTTGTTGAAGTAGAACAGCCGGTATCTGATTTCATTTTCCGGATGAAAGAGGATAAGTATGATGGCATACAGTGTGCAATTATTGAAGCAGATGGCGGAGCATGGAGAAATAGTGCCATGAAAAACATAAAGGATTATCTGGAATCTGAATTATCAGAGTTTATGGGCATGTTTACAGTGATTTCATAGAAATTAATTGCCATTTCGGCAGTGTATGCCGAAATGGCAATATTAAGCAGAAAGGAGTAAGAGTTTTGCTGGCCAGCGATAAAGACGTCTTTACTCCAATCAAAAAATGACATATAAGGAATTTTTACAAAATAAGAGATTTGTTTTAGAAAGTAGTGGATTTGATATTAGTAAGTCAGAGTTAAATCCTATGTTATATGATTTTCAAAAAGATATAGTCCGTTGGGCATTGAAGAAAGGAAAAGCCTGCATATTTGCTGATTGCGGACTTGGGAAAACGCCTATGCAGTTATCTTGGGCATATCAGGTACATAAGCTTACGGGCGGTAAAATACTTATTCTTGCACCGTTAGCGGTTGCAGACCAAACGAAGCGAGAAGCGGAGAAATTCGGATATGTGGCAAAGGTTGTTGAAAAACAGGAAGATTGCATATCTGGCATTAACATTACGAATTATGAAAAATTGGACAGGTTTATTGCGAATGAATTTGTGGGGATTGTGCTTGATGAAAGTAGTATTTTGAAGTCGTATTCTGGAAAGGTTCGGACAGGGATTATACAGAATTTCCATGAAGTACCGTATAAATTAGCTTGTACCGCAACACCTGCACCAAATGATTATATGGAATTGGGAAACCATTCAGAATTTTGCGGGGTTATGACAAGGGCAGAAATGCTATCCATGTTCTTTGTACATGACGGTGGAGATACTTCTAAATGGCGGTTAAAAGGTCATGCGGAAGATGTATTCTGGCAGTGGTTAGCAACATTCAGCGTGTTTGTGGATAATCCGAACAATATCGGATATGAGATTGACGGTTACAATCTTCCGCCTATTAATATACAGGAGATTATCGTTGACGGAGATACGCCTACAACGGAGAAATTGACATTAACAGAACGCAGACAAGCAAGGAAAGATAGTTTGCAGCTAAGATGCGAGCAAGCGGCACAGCTTGTCAATGATTCTGATGAACAGTGGCTTGTATGGTGCGATTTAAACGATGAAAGCCATAAATTACATAAATTGATAAATGACAGCGTTGAAGTGCAGGGAGGCGATAAGGATACGCATAAATCATCTTCTATGCTGAAATTTGGCAAAGGAGAAATCAAATGCCTTGTCACAAAGCCGAGGATTGCGGGATTTGGAATGAACTGGCAGAGCTGTCACAATATGATTTTTACTGGATTGTCTGACAGTTACGAGCAGTTTTATCAAACATTAAGGCGTTGCTGGCGGTTCGGGCAGGAAAAACCTGTAAACGTATATATCATCATTTCAGAAAAGGAAGGCTGCGTAAAAGAGAATATAGAGCGCAAACAGAAGGATTTCTTAAAAATGCAGTCTGAAATGACGAAACTGACAAAGGAAATCACCAAGAAAGAACTGCGTAGCACTTGCAGGATTTCAACGCCGTATGAGCCGCATATGAAAATGGAACTTCCGAAATGGGACGAATTTGCGAAAGGAGCATGACAATATGGATGTTTTGGCACAGACCATAGAAAAACAGTATGCAATTTATAACGGAGACAGCTGTGAATTGATTAAGGATATTCCAGATAACAGTATTCACTATACGATATTTTCTCCGCCATTTGCAAGTTTATATACTTATTCAAACAGTGACAGAGATATGGGGAACAGCAAGGGAGATGATGAATTTTATGAACATTTTAAATTTCTTGCAAAAGAATTGTACAGGGTGACGATGCCAGGCAGACTTCTTTCCTTTCATTGTATGGATTTGCCACTGATGAAAGAGCGTGATGGAGTCATTGGATTAAAGGATTTCCCAGCACTTGTCAGACAGATTTTTGAGGATTGTGGATTTATCTACCACAGCAAGGTGACCATTTGGAAAAATCCTGTTACAGAGATGCAGAGAACAAAAGCATTGGGTCTTTTGCACAAGCAGATAAGGAAAGACAGCACTATGAACCGGCAGGGCATACCTGATTACATAGTTACCATGCGAAAGCCCGGAGAGAACCCGGAAAGAGTAAGCCATACGCCTGAAACATTTCCTGTTGATGTATGGCAGAATTACGCAAGCCCTGTATGGATGGACATAAAACAGTCTGATACCTTACAGAGAAAATCGGCAAGAACAGAGAAGGACGAAAGGCACATTTGCCCTTTACAACTTGATGTGATTCAGCGGTGTATAGAATTGTGGACGAACAAAGGGGACATAGTATTTGACCCATTTGCAGGAATAGGTAGCAGTCCTTATGTGGCGGTGATGCTTGGCAGACGTGGCATAGGATTT
>JAXVOW010000067.1:0-1358 GCA_037301995.1 bacterium
TGCAATGATTGCAAAGAGGAGCTTAATATATATTATACAATGATAGAAGGCATGAGACAGCTGGATGAGAATATGCCGTTATCCAGGGATTTTACCCGGGAGCTTAATAACCGGATGGAAAGGGAACTGAAAAGCAGCAGAAAAAAGAGAGATTTTTTCCGCTCCTCGGTAGTGCTCACAATTGTGGCAGCAATGGGGTTTCTGATATTCGGTTACGTGAATTTCCTGAATTTGTTACATGAGCAGGAACAGGCAGCTTTAAAGCAAGCACAGGGGGAATACTATTACAGCCAGACCTTTGATGCTATTCTGTTTTTGCCAGAGCCGGAGCAAATCGTACAGGATATCAATATATCAACTGATGAGGAATCAGAAAGCAGTTTTTATGAGAAAATAAGACAGCATAACTATTTAAAGCAATAGAGGAGTGTATATATGGACAAGATATTATTAGTGGACGGACACAGTATATTAAACAGGGCATTTTATGGTTTGCCGGATTTGACCAATTCCAAAGGAGAACACACCAATGCGGTTCTTGGCTTTATTAACATTATACTGAAGGTTATTGAGGAGGAGAAGCCTACTCATCTTGCAGTGGCATTTGATGTGCATCAAAAAACATTCCGCCATGAAATGTTTGAGGAGTATAAGGGTACCCGTAAGGGGATGCCGGAGGAGCTGAGAAGCCAAGTGCCTGTCATGAAAGAGGTATTGCAGGCTATGAATGTCACGGTGATAGAACGGCCTGGCTTTGAGGCGGATGATGTGATAGGAACGCTTTCGCGGATGGGAGAAAATGCTGATATGCAGGTTACAGTATTGTCCGGAGACAGGGATTTATTACAGCTGGCAACGGACAAGGTGTTAATCAGGATTCCTAAAACCAAGGGTGGACATACAACGGTGGAGAGCTATCATGCGAAAGAGGTTGAAGCTTTATATGGTGTAACTCCTACGGAATTTATTGATATGAAGGGGTTAATGGGAGATGCCTCTGACAATATTCCGGGGGTTCCGGGAATTGGGGAAAAGACAGCTTCCAGGATTATTTCAACCTATCATTCTATCGAAGAAGCGCATGCTCATTTAGATGAGATTAAGCCGAAAAAGGCAATGGAAAATTTAGGAGAATATTACGAACAGGCATTAATGAGTAAGGTGCTTGCCACAATTAAGCTGGATGTGCCGATTGATATAGATTTTTCAGAGATGAAAATGGAATCCCTTTTTACCAAAGGGGCATATGATTACATTAAGAACCTGGAACTGAAGAGTCTGTTAAAATATTTTGAAGTTCCGGAGGAGGTAATGCAGATTCAGTTTGACACCAATATTATTTCCGATTTGGGTGACAT
>JAXVOW010000068.1:0-2669 GCA_037301995.1 bacterium
TTCCTGCAAGGCTTAAGCCCTGTGGCAGCTGTAAGGTTGTTTCAAGATTCTTCGCTGTAATGGTCTGGCTGTTGGCATTGTTATATACAATCAGTGTTGCCTCATACATATCTTTAAGCCACGATATGGACTGGGTGATCCGTATGGTATAGTAAAAGTCTGACTCCGGAATCTCATCCTCCGGTGTTGACGGCGTACCACCACCACCGTCAGGGCCACTGCCACCTCCTGAGCCACCGCCTCCACCGCCGACGTCACCACCCTTGGTTACTACCGGTTTTGCCGGATTTAAATAATCATCCTTTACATCCGGATTCCGATGGTCATCCATAAAGGAAAGCTTGGTCTGTACCGTAAACACATGCTGGTTTGCCGGGTCTGTCAAATCAATGCCTGCATCCACAAGCTCATCAAAATCCATCTGCCTTACCGTGAAATCAGCGGTCATGGTTTCTCCTGCATCCAGGGTAAACACATACTGTTTTTCGCCGTGCAGTTCAATCTCCACCATCTTCTCCACTGCCACATAGCCCGGCTTATAAAGGGCAATCCGGTAGGTTCCCGGCTTCTGCATAATAACAGCCTGCCCATTCTTATCCGTATAAGAGGTATCGTTATGCTCAGAGGAGGAATTCACGTACACCGTTACATTTTTAAGCGGACTGCCTGCCGCATTTTTTACCTCTATCACAGCCTTTCCCGCACTTGTCCTTGGCAGAACCGTCACCTTCACCGTGGTATCGGACACATTCCCACTGGCATCCTCCACTGTCAGGGTCACATTGTAGTCTCCTGCCTTTTGATAAGCATGCACCGGATATGGACCGCTTCCCTGGCTGCTGTCATCTCCAAAATCCCATGTATAGCTGGTAATCCGGTCATTGTCCGTGGAATCCATGCCATTAAATACGATTTCATAGCCCTCCACCACAGAGGTGTTTGCCTGAATAACCGCAACCGGCTTTTGCTTATCCACCGCCCGGGGCTTCACATAGGACACCACAGAATAGGCACAGTTCCCCGCCTTATCCTGTATCATCAACTGGTAAGCATAGTTATACCTTGGATTTACATTATTATCCCGGTACATCAGGCTTCCGGTTCCCGATGCAATGGCAGAAAATTCCGTCTCCGTCTGCTCATTTTTCCGGTACAGCACATAGGAAACCTCCGGCTCTGCCGTATAATGCAGCTCCGTGCACCAGTCCCCTGCCTCAGCAAACAGCTGTGGAGCCGCAAGGGTCACATTACAGATATGGCATGTGGAGGTAAGCATTTCGCTGGTATTTCCTGATGCATCCTTTGCCGTAACACAAATCTGGTAGACACCGTTTGCATACTGTTTTGTATCAAGGTCGCAGGACACAGTTCCACCGTTAACAGCGGTCTCCACCGTATCCACTATAATTCTTGTGCTTCCCTCCTCCGTACTCTTGAGGGCAAACTCCACACTGGCAATCCGGTCATTATCGGATACATAGGCAGAAAGCTGTGTGGTTCCCGAAATCCAGCTGTCCTCCTCCGGTACAATACTATGTACCTTTGGTGCCGTATCATCCAGAAGCTTCTGTCCCACCGCCACATTGGAGTATGCACTTTCATTGCCTGCATAATCCACCACAACCAGCTTATAGGAATAGCTTGTATCATAAGCCGCACTGCGGTCATAATAATCCTTTGTCTTTATGGAATCCGCAATACATCTGTAGGCATTTAACCCCTCCACACTACGGTATAAACGATAGCCTGCCACATCATTATCCACCGGCTCATTCCATTTCAGATGGATGGTTCCGGCATCCCCCTCTGCGGTGAGCTTATCCACTGCCGCCGGCGCCGTCCTGTCCACGATGCACTGTATTAAAATCTGGTCTCTGTCTCCTTCATTTCCTGCCATGTCCACAGAATACATCCGCAGATACAGCTCTCCCTCCTTTTTATCCGAAAGCTCCATGGAATATTTTACAGTATATTCCTTTTCCGGAATTTCCAGACTTTCCCTGTAAAGCTCCTCCCAGGTTGTCTGGTCATAGGAATATTCGATTACCACCTCTGCAACTGCCATGTTATCATAAGCCTTAACCTGAATCGGAATACTGGTGTTATAATAACCGCCATTCGGGGCTGCTGAAAGAATCCTCGGTGCAATGGTGTCCGCCCCTACAGTCACAGATACCGGTTCAGAGGTCTCTCCCCGGTTACCGGATTGGTCATAAAAGGTCACCTGGTACTGCACCGTCTCCTCCGGTGCCAGTCCCTCAATCACACAGCCCGTAGTTGTGGTAGTCCGGGTAATTTCCTTTACCGTTCCCTCCCCGGTAAGCTGTTCTACCACTGCATATGCATAATCCGCATCCACAGGGTTGTCCCATGACAGAAGCACTGTGGTGGAACGGACCTCTGCAGTAAGTCCTGATGGACATTCCGGTCCCCGGTTGTCGATTTCATAAGAACATACAAATTCCTCACCATTGCTGTTGCCTGCCGCATCATATACCGTAAACCGCAATGTAAGCTCCTCTTCCCATGGAGCTGTATCAAGAATATAGCTGGCTGTTCCCTCCGCAGCCGGAAGCTCTGCCAGAGTGATATATTCCTCCTCTGTCCTGTCATAGCCTTCAATGGTAACATGGTCAAGCCCCTTATTATCCGTTGCTTTAACCGTAAAC
>JAXVOW010000069.1:0-3004 GCA_037301995.1 bacterium
CCGGCAGAACAGATAATGGAGGAGTATCATGCAGATCCTTAGAAAAATTACCAGCTGTATATTTTTTATAATCTGGGGAATGGTTTATTTTTCATTTCCCGTACAGGCGGCGAAGGCATCCGCTAATCCGTCTCTTGTGATAGCCCTTGACCCCGGACATGGCGGAGAAGAAGAGGGGGCAATGTATTATGGGTTAATGGAGAAGGACATCAATTATAAAATGGCAGAGCTGGTGAAAAGTGGGCTGGAGCAGTATCCCAATGTTACGGCTTTTCTCACAAGGGATGGGGATGAACAGGTTTCCCTGTGGGAGCGGGCAGACCGGGCTAAGGAGGCAGACGCAGATATTCTTTTAAGCCTGCATTTCAACGCCAGCGCTGCCCACCACTCTCAGGGTGCGTCTGTCTACATCACCACGGGGGAAGCATACCGGGATGATTTGAGACAATTTGCGGATTACCTGTTAGGGGAGTTTGAGGCAATTGGTCTTGACAATGGGGGCACCTTTGCCAGAGTGACACAGATGGGAGGCAGACGGGCAGACGGCACCTTTGATGACTACTATGGGATTTTAAGACATTCCTATAATAATGGTATGCCCTCCATGATTATCGAGCACTGTTATATGGACGCAGAGACGGATAAACCGTATTTCTATGAAGAAGAGGGGCTGGAAATGCTGGCAAAGGCGGATGTAAATGCAATTGCTGCTTATTATGGGCTTACCAGTGCAGATGGAGAAGAGGTAATGCCGAAGCATGCAGAGAAATTTGGTGCCACCACAAAGGCGCTGGAAAAGAACTATTATGAAGCGCCCAATATTACAGGCATCCGGCTGGCTGATTATGACGGAAAGACGCCGGGGATGGCAGAATTTGAAGTTGAGGTAGAGGACGGAGCCGGGATTACTTCCATTTATCTTGTCTACAAAAATGCAGATACCGGGGAAACGGTAACGGTTTCCCTGGCATGTTTAAACAGCCTGACTACAGGAACCCACCGCCTTGGTGCATATATCCCGGCAAAGCTGGAACTGGGAAATTATACCCTGTCCTATATCGGCGCTTATAATGAAGCCGGTTATGATGCGGGGTATAATCTATCGGACAGCTCCATGGTTGGCTTTGGAAAGTGTGACTGGCTGAACCGGTTTGATTACAGTGGAGAGGCAGATTTTACGGTGAAGGAAGAGACTGTCATTTCTGATGCATATGCCAGAAAACTGATTCGGGAGGTGGAGACGAGGCTTCAAAGGGAACGCAGTATCAGCCTGTTTCCAATGCCTTCGGGAATAGAGGTGTTTATTAAGTAAAAAAGGACTGTTACCTCTTGGTAAACAGTCCTGTGGATTCCGGTTATAGATAGTGTATGTTAATTATCAAGAGCTTTTTCGTAGTCCTCAAATACGGAGTCAAAGATGCCGGCAAGACCGGTAAACTCGCAGCCATAGCGGTATAATGTGTCAGACAGCTTTGCCCTGTGGAGAATTTTAACTACAGTCAGAATTTTCTGCTCTGAATTCTCCAATACAATGATAGCATTAAAATAATAGCCTTCCGGTATATAAGTGGTTGTGGTAAAACCAATTCCCGCCTTTGAAATGTCAAATACATCAATCTCCGCGTTCAAATCCCGGATGACATCATTATCCTGTTTGAACACTTCCGACACTTCTAATTTGAGTGCGATTGGAAGCCGTTTAAAGCGTCTTTTTTCTTCCATAATGATAGTCCTCCCCAAAATTCTTAATAAAAAAACAATTTTTCCCATTGTAGCATAAAAAAATAAAAATAACAAATAAAATCCGCATTTCCATTGACAGTTCTGAAAAAAAAGGATAACATGAACATGCTATACTACAGGATAATAAGGGACAAATGTTAGGAGATTTACTTACATGAGCGAAGTATTTGACAACAGTTTTGATGAGGATGTACTGCATGAGGAATGTGGTGTGTTCGGTATTTACGATTTTGATGGCAATGATGTGGCGGCATCCATTTATTATGGCTTGTTTGCCCTGCAGCACCGGGGACAGGAGAGCTGTGGAATTGCCGTTTCAGATACGGAAGGACCGAAGGGAAAGGTTCTGTCTTCTAAGGGAATGGGACTTGTAAATGAAGTGTTTACACCGGAAGATTTGGAAAAGCTTAAGGGTAATATCGGAGTGGGACATGTCCGTTACTCTACAGCAGGAGCTTCTACCAGAGAGAATGCACAGCCCCTGGTGTTAAACTATGTGAAGGGTACGCTGGGACTAGCCCATAACGGGAATCTGGTTAATGCGCCGGAGCTACGGAGAGAGCTGGAGCTTTCGGGAGCCATCTTCCAGACCACCATCGACTCGGAGGTAATTGCCTACCATATTGCAAGGGAGCGTGTGAATACTGCCACGGTAGAGCAGGCTGTCCTGCGGGCGCTTAATAAGGTAAAAGGCTCTTACTCCCTGATTGTTATGAGCCCTAGGAAGCTGATTGGTGCAAGGGACCCCTTTGGTTTTCGTCCTTTATGTATTGGCAAACGCAATAATGCATATGTGCTGGCATCGGAGAGTTGTGCGCTGGATACCATCGGTGCAGAATTTATCCGTGATGTGGAGCCCGGAGAAATGGTAACCATTACCCCGGAGAACGGTATTGTATCCTATAAGGATATGTGTCAGGAAAAGCATGCCAGATGTATTTTTGAGTATATATATTTTGCAAGACCGGACAGTGTATTTGACAAGATGAGCGTATATGAGTCCCGTATTATTGCTGGAAGATGTCTGGCAAAGGATTCGCCGGTGGAGGCGGATATTGTGGTGGGAGTGCCGGAATCCGGTAATGCCGCCGCCCTTGGATATTCCCTGGAATCCGGGATACCATATGGAACCGCCTTTGTAAAAAATGCTTATGTGGGCAGAACCTTTATCAAGCCAAAGCAGAGCCAGCGGGAATCCAGTGTGCAGGTAAAGCTTAATGTATTGAAGGATGCAGTCCGCGGAAAGCGCGTGATTATGATA
>JAXVOW010000070.1:0-1469 GCA_037301995.1 bacterium
TCCCTGCCCTTCAGACCAGCCAGCTCCATTACAAACTGAATCTTCACAACCTCACCGCCAAGACTTTCTATCATCTGGATAATCGCCTCAATGGTTCCACCTGTTGCCACAAGGTCATCTATTATGACAACCTTATCTCCCGGCTTAATGGCATCCTTATGCATCTCAATAACAGCGGTTCCATATTCCAGGGCATATTCCTTCTGAATTGTCTCACATGGCAGCTTTCCCTTTTTACGGACGGGAACAAATCCCTTTCCCAGTGTATAGGCAACCGGCATTCCAAAAATAAATCCCCTGGATTCCGGTCCTATGACAATATCAAAATCCACATCCTTAAGACTGTCTATCATTCCGTCAATTGATTTTTTTAGCCCCTCCGGGCTCTGGATAATAGAGGTAATATCCCGAAAAATAATTCCTTCCTCCGGGAAATCCGGAATACTCCTTACATACTGGTCAATTCCACATCTATCCTGCATTTTTTCTCCTCCTGGTTTTCGCTTATCTTTTGCCAGCTTTAGAATAGCACACCTTGTTTTCTCATGCAAGGATTTCAATGCATTTATTGTATGATTTGTCCTGCAATCAGCACACTGACCATAACGCTGCATATGGCGATGGCAATTCCTGCCGGAATGGTCCATCTGGATTTACTGATGCCGATACTCATAAAATAGACCGAAATTGTATAGAATAAAGTCTCTGTGCAGCTTAACAGGATGGATGCGGTCATGCCAATACTGGAATCCGTTCCGAACTCCTTAAAGATATCAAACAGCAGCCCGTTTGCCCCTGACGCAGAAAACATTTTCACAATGCTAAGGGGGATAATTTCAACCGGAATATGGAAAATACCAGCCAGCGGCTCTAACAGTTCACTAATCAAATCCAGCGTACCCGATGTCCTTAAAACCCCTACTGCCACAAGCAGCCCCACAATTGTGGGAGCAATTTCCACAATAATCTGAAACCCCTTTTTTCCACCCTCAATAAAATCCTCAAATACAGGCTTTTTATTAAAGATGCCATATCCTACAATATAAAAAATAATCAGCGGAATCATGAATACAGAAAGAAAGTCCAGAATTTTAACCATACAGCCGCCCCCTATCCCCTGCCGCCCTTAACCGGTAATTTACACATTAATTTGCAGATAATAAAAGCCAGTCCCGTGGTAACGGCAGTCGCCAGCAATGCCGGTCCAACAACCGCCACAGGATTGGCGCTTCCATACTGGCTGCGGTAAGCAATCATGTTAATGGGAATTAACTGCAGCGAAGAAATATTGAGCAGCAAAAAGGTACACATCTCATCACTGGCGGTATTTATATCTCCCCCCCGCTCCTCCTCTAACTGTCTCAACGCCTTCATTGCCTGGATTCCCGTAGGTGTACATGCCCACCCCAGCCCTAAAAAATTGGCAATAAAATTGGCGGATATATAGGATGCCGCACTATGGTTCAGGG
>JAXVOW010000071.1:0-37646 GCA_037301995.1 bacterium
TCCTTCCATAATATAATCTGAGGTATTATCGTCTTCCCCAGAAAAATACTGCTCTAAAATATGGCTCATGATATCAAAGAAGCCTGCTGTCATCTGATATTTCGGAAGGGTATACGTAAACTTCGGATTCAGAATAGAAAACTTCGGAAATACATTTTCTCCGAATACATGCCCTATTTTCAGCTTTGTCTCATGATTTGTGATGACAGCTCCGCCATTCATTTCCGAGCCGGTTCCCACCATGGTCAGTATACAGCCAACCGGAATAATCCGGGTATCTGCATCCACATCCTCAAATTTCAGATAATATTTCTCCCATGGCTCTTCGTTGCAATGGGCGGAAACTGACACTGCCTTTGCATAATCACAGCAGGAGCCCCCACCAACTGCCAAAATCAAATCCACATCATTTTCCTTTGCGATTCTGCAGCCCTCATGGAGCTTCTCCACTGTAGGGTTTGGCATAACCCCTGCATCCTCCACAATATTTTTACCCTCTGCCTTTAAAATCTCTACGACCTGCTGATAGATACCATTCTCCTTAATGGAACCGCCCCCATAAACCAGCATAACATTCTTTCCATATTTAGAAAGCTCCTGCTTAAGATATGAAAGAGAATCCTCTCCAAAATATAATTTTGTGGGATTTACATAGCTGAAATTACCTAACATAATATTACCTCCTGTTATTACTTGACTTTTTTCTGTTTTGTGAATACAATATATTTGCAAGTTCATTGAGATTATACAACTTAAAGTTAACTTTAAGTCAAGAGCATTTTAATAAAAATTTTTTAGTATGCTTAACAACTAAAATAGAATGGAGAATTATTATGTTATATACAGTAGGAGAAATGGCAAAGAAATTAAATGTGGCACCTTCCACCCTTCGTTACTACGACAAGGAAGGGCTTTTGCCCTTTGTGGAGCGGTCTGACGGTGGAATCCGCATGTTTAAGGATGAGGATTTTGAATGGCTGCACATTATTGAATGCCTGAAAAAGACGGGTATGTCCATTAAGGATATTAAGACCTTCATCGACTGGTGCATGGAGGGTGACTCTACCATCGAACAGCGGCTCCAGTTAATCGACCGGCAAAGAGAAGCCGTACTGAATCAGATTGCACAAATGCAGGAAACCTTAAAGACACTGAATTATAAGCATTGGTATTATGAAACGGCAAAGGCTGCCGGAACCTGCAAAATACATGAGACAATGAAGCCGGAAGACATTCCTGAAGAATTTCGGTAAGAGCAACAGGGGATGAAACATTTATTTCATCCCCTGTTATCTTTCTACCCTTCTGTTTCTTCAATCAGCATGGCTCTTAAAATACCGGGACATTCATATTCCCGCTTTCCAGCGCCAAGACCTGTCTTTTTAATGGTAAATTTCAGTGGCAAACTACTTGCGGTTCTGATTGCCGCCACAACTGCCGCCCCGGTGGGCGTTACCAGCTCTCCGGTAATGTCTGTAATCTGAACCGGAAGCTTGTATGCCTGCATGATATTGATAACCGCCGGTACAGGAACCGGCAAAATGCCATGCTGGCACCGTACTGTCCCTTTTCCTTCCCACAATTCCGGGACTATTACATTTTTTATGTTAAGATTATCCAAACACACTGCCACTGCCACGATATCTACAATGGAATCAACTGCCCCTACCTCGTGAAAATGCACCGCCTCCACCGGTACGCGGTGTGCCTTGGACTCCGCCTCCGCCAGTATGGAGAAAATTTTGAGTGCAAGGCTGCGCGCCCCTTCTGTCATATTTCCCGCTTCGATAATTTCCCGTATTTCCTTCATCCCTCTGTGCACATGACTGTGGGTATGGTGGTGTTCATGTTCATGGGTATGGAAATCTGTATGGTTCTGTACGGTTTCGTGGGAATGCTCATAAGTATGGCTGTGTATAGACTGTCCACTATGGGAATGCACTTCCTCCCGGGCATCATGGGCATGCTCCTTATGGTGCATATGTCCATACAGATATTCCATATCATGGTCATGGTTATCATTGTCTTCCAGAATTACATTGAAATCACAGGCATCAATCCCAGATTTCATAACCCTGTTTATCTCTATCCGGAAGCCTTCTAACGGAAGACTGTCTAACACCTGACACAATACAGCTTCATCAGCCCCTAAATCCAGCAAGGCAGCCACCGTCATATCTCCACTGATACCGGAGTAACACTCCAGATATAATGTCTGTTCCATTTTTCGTCTCCTTCTCTTATATCCCTTTGCAGTAACCAGATACCTGCATATTATTTTTTAATTCATATGTATGTCCATACTGCCAGAACGGAATCCTTCTAAATCCATGGTAATATACTGCCAGCCCAAAGCTTTCAGGTAATCTATGATACCCATTCTGTTTTCAAGCAGCTTATCCATATCCTTTTCATCCACTTCAATCCGGGCAATATCTCCATGTGCCCTCAGTCTGACATTGTAAACTCCCATGGAACGAAGGAATTGTTCCCCCTGTTCCACCCTTCCCAGCTTTTCTTTTTCCAGAACTTCTCCATACGGAAACCGGGTTGCCAAACAGGGAGTGGAGGGCCGGTCTGCTGTTGAAATTCCGTACTCCTTTGCCAGCCTCCTGACCTCTTCCTTGGTAAATCCGGCTTCTCTTAAGGGACTTTTTATTCCCAGCTCTTCCACTGCCTTAATTCCCGGCCGGTATGCCAGCATATCATCTGCATTGGTTCCCTCTAATACTGTCAAAGCCTCCAGCTCTTCCGCTTTTTCCCTTATCCTTCCAAACAGGTATTTCTTGCAGCGGTAGCACCGGTCTACCGGATTATTGCGGATTCCTGCCTGCTCTAATTCCCGCAGCTTTAAAACAATATGGGCGGCACCAAGCTCCTCTGCAATCTGCTTTGCAATCTGTATATCCTGTAACGCATGTAATTCTGTGTCTGCCGTGACAGCATACACCTTTTTTCCCTGTCCGCCTGCATATATAACTGCCATTTTTAGCAAAAGACTGCTGTCCACGCCCCCTGAAAAAGCAACCATTACATTATCCTTTGCATAGGTCTGCATAAGCTGTTGCAGCACGGTACATTTTTCTGAATATGAATCTCCGGTCATTGTCTGTCTCCTTGCGCCAGTCGGTTAATCTGCGTTGCCATATACCCCGCACCATAGCCGTTATCAATATTTACAACCGCTATGCCATTGGCACAGGAATTAACCATGGTTAATAATGCAGAAAGTCCATTCAGGCTTGCACCATATCCCACAGAGGTGGGCACGGCAATCACCGGATTCCTTACAAGCCCTCCGATGACGCTTGCCAGTGCGCCCTCCATCCCTGCCACTGCTACCACACAATTAGCATTCTGAAGCTTTTCTGATTGGGAAAGTAGTCTGTGTATTCCACACACACCCACATCATAAATGCGCTCCACTCTGGTTCCAAAAAATTCCGCCGTCTGTGCGGCTTCCTCTGCAACCGGAATGTCTGCTGTTCCTGCGGTACAAACTGCGATATTGCCGATATGCTGTTTATCTGTCTTTTCAATTTTTAAAATATGGGAAAGAGAATCAAAAATAAGTCCGTTAAAGTGTGGTTTCAAAGCGTCATACTGTTCCTTTGAAGCTCTGGTTCCAAGAACCTCTCCCTCCTCCTGGTAAATCCGCTCATAAATGTACTGCAGCTGCTCCACAGTCTTCCCACTGCAATACACAACCTCAGGAAAGCCGGTTCTATGCCTGCGGTCTAAATCCAGCTTGGCATATCCCATTTCCTGGTAACCGGAAATCTGCTTTTTTGCTTCCTCTGTTGACATTTTTCCCATACGGACTTCTTCCAAAATCTCATCTACCGTCATGCATCTAACACCTCACCGTTCAAATGGCTTATTTTTTCTGTGTAAACAACGCTGCCTTCACAACACCCCTTGGGTCCTTTACAAGCAGAATAACAAGCCAGATTACCAGTCCAAACACCACCACGGAAAAGCCAAGAAATGCATCATTCAGCATATCTGCCGGTGTCGGTGTAAAAAATTCCGACTTCAGTTGCCCATATTCAAAAACAGCATCTACCATCCACATCAGGGACGCTCCCCAATACATGAAACACAGTGTATTAATCTGTAAATCGTCTGCCGGTGCTTTTTTATACCAGACTGCCGTACTAAGCACGGCTGCAAAAACTGTTATCAATAATGTCATTATGTATCTCTCCTATTTCTTTATAGGCTGCACGGCTTTTTCGGCACTCTTTTCCATTGTTTTGGTCACAAGCACCATAATACCCCATGCAACTGTTACCAGCGCTGCCATTGAAACGCCTACTGTTGACATTTCATGCAGCATCGCCGTGGCTTCCTCTGCATTTTCCATTGCTGTCAGGAATGGGAACCAGGGTACTACTTCACCGTGCCATACATGCTCAAATGCAAGCAAAGCAGAGCCGCCCCATAACATCTTATTCAGCCATGATAATTTCCTTGAGAATGGAAGCTTTGTCTTTACCACTGCTTCTGCTGTATCAAGCTTCAACGTCTCCTCTTTCTCCTTTGCCTGAAAAGCTTTCTCCATAACAGTTGTAACGATTGCCTCCGCTGCTGGTACTATAAAACATGCCATAATACACATCCTCCTTTATGTTACATTTGGTATGTATTATATCATTAAAGCTCACTTTCATGTCAACCCTTGTACACTATTTTCTCTAAATTACGGAAATTCGGTTTTATTATATATTTATCATATATCAGTGATACAATATATATATTTTACATATTACCAGCTTGCACCTATAATAATATAGGTGTGGTTTTATAAACATTGCTATAATACCAGCTGCTTTATATCTGGCTGCACGTAATATGACAACTACTTAAAAAGGTGGAACTAAGATGAAACAGGAAAAACAAATGTCAGAATCCATAAGACTAGGTATTTTACTGGCACTATCCGGGGGATTTATGGATGCCTACTCCTATCTGTGCAGAGACCATGTATTTGCAAATGCACAGACCGGAAATATTCTACTGCTTGGTGTCAATCTCTCAAAACAGAATTACACCACTGCATTTCAGTATTTTTTTCCAATATTGTCCTTTACTATCGGAATTGTACTCTCTGAACTAATCCGGCATAAATGGAAAAATATAACCCGGCTGCATTGGAGACAAATTTCCGTTTTTTTAGAGGCAATGATTTTATTATGCGTTGGGTTTATTCCATCCGGCTGCAATCTGCTTGCCAACAGTCTGACATCCTTATCCTGTGGAATCCAGGTGGAAAGCTTTCGCAAAATCCATGGCAACGGAATTGCAACAACGATGTGTATTGGTAACCTGCGAAGCGGCACCGAGAACCTCTGCAATTATTTCTTTGAAAAGAAAAAAGGAGATTTGAAAAAAGGACTGTTATATTACGGAATCATCCTATGCTTTGTTTTAGGTGCTGTAATCGGCAGTACAGCAATCGGATATCTTCACGAGAAAGCAATCATGATTTGTTCTGTTATTTTGTTTGCCACATTTTTATTGATGTTTATCAACAACAATAAACAGCAAGCCTGATATATATTACTAACACTCAAAAATCATATGCTTGGCAACAGCAACAGAGTAACGGTACGATTTTACCGTTACTCTGTTATCGCATACTGTTCTTTTATTTTACTATCTTATCTCTTACCGTTCTTGCTGCTTCCACCAGATTTGCCAGGCTGGCATCTGTCTCTGGAATACCACGGGTTTTAAGACCACAATCCGGGTTTACCCATAATTTATTCTTATCAATTTTTGCCAGCATTTTTTCCAATACGGATACAAGCTCATCAACGGATGGTACCCTTGGCGAATGAATATCATAAACTCCTGGGCCAACCTCTGTCTCGAAATCATTTTCCTTAATAGCATCTAATATTGTCAGTTTAGAGCGGGATGCCTCAAAGGAGATAACATCCGCATCCATATTGTCAATATCCTTGATAATCTCATCAAACTCACTGTAACACATATGGGTATGAATCTGGGTTTCTGCCTTTACGCCGCTATGACACAGGCGAAATGCCGGAATTGCCCAGTCAAGATATTCACTGTACCAGTCACTTTTCCGAATCGGAAGCTTTTCCTTGAGGGCAGCTTCATCAATCTGGATGACTTTAATTCCTGCCCTTTCCAAATCCAGAACTTCCTCTCTTATCGCAATACCAATCTGATATGCCATCTCCTTTAATGAAATATCTTCTCTCGGAAATGACCAGTTAAGAATCGTCACAGGACCCGTCAGCATTCCTTTAACCGGCTTCTTTGTAAGACTCTGGGCATATGCAGAATACTCTACGGTAATCGGCTTCGTCCGCTTGATATCTCCAAATATAATTGGCGGCTTTACACATCTTGTTCCGTAGGACTGCACCCACGCTTTATCCGTAAATACATAACCTGCTAAATTCTCACCAAAAAATTCAACCATATCATTCCGCTCATATTCACCATGCACCAGCACATCCAGTCCAAGCTTTTCCTGTTTTTCTATACATTCTTTGATAAAAGCAAATACCTGTCTGTCATAAGCTGCCTTATCAATTTCTCCCTTCCGGTAACTGCTTCTGTTTCTCTTGACTTCTGCCGTCTGAGGGAAAGAACCGATGGTGGTTGTTGGAAGCAATGGAAGATTAAATACTGCCTTTTGCAGTTTTTCCCTTTCTCTACGCTCAGGTTTTCTGACAAAATCCTTTTCCGACAGTCCGGCAACTTGTTCCTTCACTTCCTCATTCTGATAAATCCGCTCCCTTGCAAACAACTCTTTATTGGCAATATAAATCTTCTCCTGTCTGTAACTACTGCACTCTGCCAATGTGGTAAGCTCTGATAATTCCTGAAGCTTCTCCAAAGCAAAAGAAAAATACTGTTTCACTTCTTCTTTTAAGTTTTCCTCATTATCCAGTGTATATGGGACGTGGAGCAAAGAACAGGAGGTGGATAGTACAATCTGCTTTGCATATTTCTTTAATTCATCAAGGACATTCAAGACGGTCTCATAATTGCATTTCCATATATTTTTTCCATTAACCAAGCCTGCAAACAGAATCTTGTCATCGGGAAATCCATATTTTTGAACCAAACACAAGGTCTGTTTTCCTTCGACGAAATCCAAACCGATTCCATCAAAATCCATTGTAATAAGCTTCCGGTAACAATCCCTTACATCACCAAAATAGGTCTGTAACAGAGTTTTTACCTTCCCCTTTTTCGCTAAAATCTGTCGGTACAACGTTTCAAATAAAACCCAGTCCTCCTGTGACATATCCATTACAAGTGCCGGCTCATCAAACTGTATCCACTCTGCGTTCAAGGTGTTGAATTTATCTAGCAGTTCTCCATATGCATTGATTACTTCCGCCGCATAATCGACTGCATGCTTACTGCCCCGATATCTGGCAAGCTTTAAGAAAGTATACGCACCAACGATTACGGGTTTTGTCTGAATGCCTTCTTTTTCTGCTTCTCTATACTCTTCAAAGGGTTTGCTGCCTGCAAGCTTAATCTTTGTATCATCTGCAATTTCCGGAACAAGATAATGATAGTTCGTATTAAACCATTTTTTCATGGCAAGTGCGGGAACATCTCCGGCTTCTCCCTGATATCCTCTTGCCATTGCAAAATAAGTGTCCATCTGGTCAAGCCCCAGATTTTTGTAACAATCCGGTATTATATTGAACAAAACAGCTGTGTCAAGCATACTGTCATAAAAGGAAAAATCGTTGGAAGGAATATAGCCAACCCCCGACTCTTTCTGAAATTCCCAGTGTTCCTTCCTCAATTCTTCTGCAACCCTTTGTAATTCCTCTCTTCCTATTTCTCCACGGAAATACTTTTCGGAAGCAAATTTTAACTCCCTCAGTTTTCCCACTCTCGGAAAACCCACTACTGCACTATACATAACATACCTCCTGCTTTTCGTTTTACTCTTGTTTTTCTTTCTTAGTGGATTTTAGTATAGCCTTTGGGATTATATTTGAAAAATACAAAAAAACAGCGGTTTGAAATAGTTTAAAGCTATTTCAAACCGCTGTTTCAGCACAATAATTTATTTCAAAGTACACTATTCTATATATCTAAAAATAACACATTACACACGCTCCCCTTCTATATGCTTCTGCAGTGCCTCCATATAGGCAGTTCCGTATCTGCTTAGGGACATATTTTTCTGCGTGATGGTTCCAATCCGCATATATTCATCTACCAGCAGCGGCTTTGCAATGATATTCTCGCCGTTTAACTCCTGGCTGATGACACCGGAGCTGACTGTATATCCATTCAGTCCAATCACCAGATTAAAGAGAGTTGCACGGTCTCTGACCTTGATATTCCGGGTCCGGTCAAGGGTACTTAATATCTCTTCTGAAAAATAAAAGGAATTATACTCTCCCTGCTCAAAGGACAAATACGGATACTCTTCTAAATCCTCCAAAACCAATGCTTCTTTCTTTGCCAGCGGATGGCTGGAACAGATAAATACATGCGGCTTTGCCACAAATAGTTCTTCAAATTTCAGTCCATACTGCTTAATCAGCTTACTGATAACCTCTTCGTTTTTAGAGCATGTATATAAGATTCCAATCTCGCTTTTCATTCTGCTGACATCTTCTATGATTTCATGGGTCTGGGTTTCCCGCAGGGTGAAATCGTAATTGTTTCCGCCAAACTCCCGTATCACATCCACAAAAGCATTAACCGCAAAGGAATAGTGCTGACAGGACACCGAAAACCGCGGGCTCTGCTCCTTCGTATTTAAGAATTTCTCTTCCAACAGACTTGCCTGTTCTAACACCTGCCTGGCATAGGATAAAAACACATCCCCTTCATTGGATATGGTCACTCCCTTATTGGTTCTGTTAAATATCGTAACCTGCATTTCCTTTTCCAGTTCCCGGATTGCATTGGTAAGACTGGGCTGGGAGATAAAAAGCCGTTTCGCTGCCTCTGTAATGTTTCCGGTTTCTGCTACTGTTACAATATATCTTAACTGCTGTAATGTCATTGTATATACGCTCCTGTCTTAATTTATATACCCTGTATCTATACATGCTGCCATTTATTGTAACATGGAGTCTGAAAAGTGTAAAACAGGAAAAATAAAATATGGGGCAGTTCATACTGAACTGCCCCTGGGCTTCTATTCTGTTTCTACCTTTTCTAAAACAAAATCAGATAAAGTAATCGTTGAAGCTGGTGTGTCTATTTCTGTAATATTGTCCGACTCAAATATCTGTCCCATAGATACTACCATTGTGGTAGCAGCGTCTGTATCCTCTTCCATGGTAAACTCTATCACTACATCTTTCTCCACATCCTTCTCCAGTGCGATATCTCCACCACCATACCATGCATAGGTTGAACTCAGCATTGCCAGTTTAATGGTTCTCGCCTCCGTAGAACATGCCTTAAAGCTTATTTTATACTTACAGCCCTTTTCCAGCATAATATCGTTCTGCTTTAACTGTACATTCCAATCTGCCGTTCCCACATTTGTAATGTCATAAACTGCTTTATTGTCATCGAAGGAAACGGAAGCCTCTCCCGGAGAAGTTACAGCATTCTCCCAGCTTGTACTACCATCTGAAAAATCTCCATTCTTCAAAATATTCTCTCCCGGCTCCACCTCTGGTATCTCCGGTGCTTCTACCTTTTCTAAAACGATGTCATCCACACACACTCTATGCTGGGTTGTGATTCTCTCATCAATTTTTCCAAGACAGATACTTAAAAATGCCTGCGTATCTGTTTCCGCTGTCATCTGGAATGTTTTCTCATAGGTCTGATAGTCCGTGCCCAGTGTCACCGTATTTTCACCTGAATATACCGCATAATTCTTAGCCTCTGTTCCCTGCATAATCACCCGGATTTTTCGTGCAAGAGAGGACTTCGCCTTAAAGCTTAATTTATACCACTGTCCCTTTTCCAGCTCCACATTATTCTGCTTTAACTGAATCTTCCAGTCCTGGTCTCCGGTATCTTTAATCGTAAAATCCGCTGCGTTATCCTCATTGAGACTATCCACAACATTCGTTGCATCAGCAGAGGAATCCACATACCATTCATATCCTGCAAAGCCTGCATTAAAGGAACCATTCTTAATCAAAGCATCTTCTACAAGCCTTACATTATCAAGATAAATTGTACCTTTTTCTCCCATATAGAATACAATATTCTTGTTCGTCAATTCTTCATCTGTTGTAAGCTTAAAGCTATAAGCGTTATTCTCTTCTGTAAGATTTGCAATCAATTCCTGTCCTGCAACAACAATCTTCATCTCTCTTGCTGAATCTGCCTGTGCATCAAAACTCAACGCATAAGTCTTGCCGCCTTCAATTGCCAAATCAGATTGCGCTACTAATACGTCACCAGCCTCAGATTCAGCATTGTCAACAGTAACCTTTAACCTGCGGTCCGTATTTGCATTGGTTACAGAAACAGATGCACCCGCATTATTGGTAATCTCCCAATATCCAAGACGGCCTTCACCCTCCTGGAAGCTTCCGTTATATACATAATTTCCATCCGCCAAAATGGTCTTTTCTTCCACCTCGTCCGGATTTGCTTCCTGTGTCTTTTTAATGGATACATTACTGATGTAAATATCCTCCGTAGACCCGGCAGCTCCCATATTAAATTCCAAACGGCCATTGGCATCCGAATCACTTGTCATCTTAAACTCATAAGAATAGGTCTGATTCTCTGTGGTCAAGTCTACTGTTTTTGCAGTCATGTACTCTGAATACCCATGATCTGGAGCTTTTATTGCAGTCTTCATCGTTCTTGGAGCTGCAGCTCTCGCATCAAAGCTTACCGTATATGTTGCTCCCTTTTCAAACGGAATCCCCGCCTGTACCAGCTGTACACTGTAATCCACTGTACCGGCATTGGTTGTTGCCACTTTAATGCTATTATTTTCAATAACAGCCTCAGCCTCGCCCTCTAAAGCGGTCATAAACTTCCAATCATCATCATCGGTTAAGCTTTCCGCTATTGCAAAATCACCATTATTCACATAGTTACCATTTTCGTCCGGGTCTCTTAATACTACATCCTTTTCAGGCTTTGATACATTCTCATCGTAGCTATCCTTCTGGTATGCCTTTACATAATCAATTACAAATGCTGCATTCTCAAAATCCGTATCGTCATTCGGATTACCAACCCAGCTTCCGCCTACCGCAAGATTTAATATCATGTAAAACGGCTGGTCAAATGGTGCCGGATAACTAACTGTTCCCTGTCCTACAGTGGTAGAATACCAGTCACTTTCCTCATGATAGAGTACTCCGTCTACATACCATTTAATTTTACCAGGCTCCCATTCGCAGGAAAAAGTATGATAACTGTCTGTGTAATTTCCCTGATTTAACACATAAGTTCCCTGGCTTTCACTGTGAGGATTACCATAATGGATTGTTCCGTAAGCTTTGTTATTTTGCTGCCCCATTACCTCCATAATATCAATCTCACCACATCTTGGCCACTGTCCATATAGATTCTCATTTGTCGGCATCATCCAGAATGCCGGTAAATATCCCTGTCCCTCCGGAACTTTTGCTCTTACCTCAAATAGACCATAAGTAAAATCCTGCTTATTCTGCGTATTTACCCTTCCGGAAGTATAAGATACATTTCCCTCAGCATCTACTGTCTTAATCGGCTTAATAATCAGATTACCGTCTTGAACATAAATATTCTCATCCGAATCAACATACTCCTGTAATTCGCTGTTTACCCATCCCGGCTCATGGGTTTCTACATTCCAATTATCCCTATTTAAAGAGGTTCCCTCAAAGTCATCCATCCACTTAAGCTCGTAACCGCTATAGGATAAATCCTTTTTCTCCTCTGTTGTATCTTTGTCCGGTTTTTTATCTTCCGTTGTAGTTTTGTCAGGCTTCTTATCTTCCGTTGTAGAAGTATCCTGTTTTTTCTCTGTTGTCGGCTCTTCGGTTGTCTTTTTCTGTACCGTCACATTGCAAACAGCTTTCTTTCCGCTTCCGTCTGTTGCCTTAACTGTAATCTTTGCTTTGCCCTCTGCCAGACAGGTAACAACACCTTTGCTGCTAACCTTTGCAACTGCCGTATTGCTGCTGCTATATTTCAGCTTCTTCACACTCGGTTTTTTAGGAGATATTGTAGCCTTTAATTTTATTGTATCCCCAACATAAGCCTTTGCACTCTTCTTATTAAGGGTAACCTTTTTAACCGGTGTACCTACAATAACTTTGATTGTCACCTTCTTTTTCTTGTTGGCTGCACTTTTCACTGTAATTTTTGCCGTTCCCTTTTTTACAGCCTTAATCTTACCTGTCTTACTTACTGTTGCAACCTTTTTGTTCGAAGATGAATAGGTTACTTTTTTGCTTGCCTTACCACTTACCGTTACCTTGGTCTTAAGCTTAAATGTTTTTTTAGGCTTCAATACCAATGTCGTTGTCTCAAGATTTGTAATACTGATTGACTTTACAGCCTTTTTCTTTGAGGCAGCCTGGGAATCAATTGATATGGTTCCCAAAACCAGCACCACTGCCATCATAAATGCGATTATCCTTTTCATTATATTTCCCATATATGTTCAGTCCTTTCTACTAAAATATATTTAAAGTTAACGTACCTGGCAGCCAGTCAGGTTATTTCATTGTTCCTGTGTCCATGATGAAATTATATTGTCACGAATCGAGTCATAATGCTCACTTAGCAAGCCAAAATCCTTCTCTTTATAATTCCATATGGCTCCGCCTATACCATTTTCCTTAAATACCTGATTCACATCTGTAAACCATCTTACTGTATCCTCTGCAGGAGCCCTGTCTATCACTCCAAATTCTCCGCAATACAAACCCACTCCTGCTCTCTTTGCAGCCTCAACTGCGTCATTGACCATTTCACCAATAAATTCTTTTCCCATGGTTTTAGATTTTGCTTTAATTACAATTTCTCCCTGATATCCTAAAGCTTCTGACCGGGTCCGATAGTAAGTCATGGATTCCGGATAAGAAATATCCTTTTCCATGTCCATATTTGCTACCCATGGCGCCTTCTGATGCGTAAAAAGCAACGGCTCATAAAAGTGAAAGGTAAAAATGATATTGTCATCCTGGGGAACATCCAGCAATTTTAATGTTCTCGCACTGTTCCACTGAATGCCTCCATAAATTATTGGCGTAGCAGCTGTCACTTCACGGATTGCCGTTACTGTCTTATGTATTAACAAATTCCATGCAGCCGCATTTTCCTTTTCCACAACCTCATTTAACAATTCAAATGCCACATTGTCATAGGAACCATAGGCACTGGCAATATGAATCCATAGCCGGATAAACCTATCCTGAAGCGCATCATCTGAAAACAAATTGTTTTTCTTTTCATTCCCCGCATCATTAAAATCATATCCATATGCCTTATGCAAATCCAATACCGCTCCCAGGTTATATTGTTTACACCATTCCAGCAGCCGCCCTACATATCCATATCCCTCCTTTTTCTTATTTCCCTTCTCATCCTCAAGGACCTCATAGTCAATCGGTATACGGATGTGGTCAAATCCCCACTCTGCAATCTGCTTCATATCGTCCTCACCTATGAAATGTTCATAATGCTCTGTCTCATGATTGCATTGTGAGAGATAACCTCCTAAATTAATACCATTATTAAGCTTCATACTTCCTCCTTTCCGAAATTATCACTGCACGTTTATATTTTGTTTGTGATTATATATTTATCACAAAAACTTCACAGAATATATCGTTTTTATTTCTTTTTTATCAAAATAATGATATAATAAGGATAAGCGTTTCACATAAACATATACTACTGTCACAAACCTGATTTATATCGGATAAACAATACGATTGCATAAAGAAAGCGGGAAATAACATGAATATTAAAAAAGAATTATTTTACAGAGAATTTATTCAGAGAGAAAACAATATACTTCGTGCACCATATAATCCGGAATTAGAATTCTACTCTATTATAAAATCCGGAAATATTGCAAAGATTCGTTCCCTTTGCCAGGAAAGACTGCTTGATAAGCCCGGACTTGGCACTTTATCCGAGGACTCCCTCCAGAATATGAAATATCATTTTGTAATTACAACTGCCTTAGTTGCCAGATATTGTATTGAAGGTGGAATGGAATTATCCACCGCATATGGTTTAAGTGATTTTTATATACAGAAAGCAGACCAATGCAGGACACCGGAGGAAGTATCTGACCTGCACCCGGTTATGTGCGAGGATTACACCAAAAGAATGAAAAATCTGAGAAAGCAAAAAATCTGTTCCAAGCATATTGCGGATTGTGTTGATTATATTTACGAGCATTTACATACCAGAATCACCATTAATGACTTGTCTGAATATGTGAATTTAAACCCTTCCTATTTATCCCGCCTTTTCAAAAAGGAAACCGGTACTACAGTCAGTGCCTATATTCAGAACAAAAAAATTGAAACTGCACAGAATATGCTTGTCTATTCAGATTATACACTTTCACAGATTTCCTCTATCCTGGCCTTCCCAAGCCAGAGCTATTTTACAGAGATTTTTCATAAAAGAACCGGTATGACACCGACAAAATACCGTGCTCTCTATTTCAGAAGCACGGAAATAAAGCATTAACAGTCTTTATTAAAAGCAGGATGGCGGTACAAAATCTATTTTCCTTATTTTACCGCAATCCTTGTATCAGAATAACCAAAATTAAAACCGGCAAAGCAAATCTAAAATAATATTTTAAATGCTTAGACAGCTTCAGCCCCTTTCCCATATTTGCTTCCTCTAAATATTGGTCAAACCCCCATCCCCATTTCGTCACACAAAACAACAGGAATACAAGAGCCCCAATCGGAAGCAAAAGATTGCTGACAAGAAAGTCCTCACTGTCCAAAACATCCCTTTCTCCAATAATATGTAAATCACTCCATACATTATAGCCTAACACACACGGAAGACTGGCAATTAAAACAAAAATACAGTTAAGAATGGATGCTTTTTTTCTGCTCCAGCCAAAGTTGTCAATACAGCCTGCCAGCAGATTTTCAAACACAGCAATCACGGTAGAAAAGCTGGCAAAAGTCATAAACAGGAAAAATAACGCTCCCCAAACACGTCCTCCTGCCATATTTATAAACACGTTTGGCAGTGTAACAAAAATTAAAGCCGGACCTTCATCCGGCTGTACGCCAAAGGAAAAACACGCCGGAAAAATAATCAGTCCAGACATCAGTGCCACAAAAGTGTCCAATGCACAAATCCGCACGGACTCTCCCACCAGAGTATGTTCCTTAGACATATAACTCCCGAAAATCTCCATTGCACCAATTCCCAGGCTTAAGGTAAAAAATGCCTGATTCATGGCCGCAGTAATTACATTACCAAGACCGATTTTCCCTGCCTGTGCAAAATCCGGCATTAAATAAAATGCAACACCCTCATTTGCCCCAGATAACAACATACTATGTATTGCCAAAATAACAATTAACACCAGCAAGGCAGTCATCATAACCTTTGTGATGCGCTCCAAACCATTTTGCAGGCCAAAGCTGCAAACGATAAAGCCTGCCAGAACCGTAATTACCATCCAGATAGTCATTTCCACTGGATTAGCGAGCAGTTCTCCAAATACTCCATGAACCGCATCTGCATCCATTCCCTTTTGAAAAGTACCGGTAACAAATTTAAAAAAATAACTAACCATCCAGCCGGAAACCGTAGTGTAATACATCATCAGAAGATAGCAGCCTGCCATACAGAACCATCCGTGAATATGCCATTTATTCCCCTTCTTTTCTACCGCCTTATATCCTAAAACTGCACTCTTGCCACTGGCGCGTCCCACGGCAAGCTCCATTGTCAATACCGGCACACCCATACACAGCAAAAAGAGCAAATAGAATAGCACAAAAACTGCGCCGCCATTTTCTCCTACAACATAAGGAAAACGCCATACATTACCGATACCGATTGCACATCCTGCACTTACCAGAATAAATCCCAAACGGGAGCCAAAGCTTTCACGTTCCATACCAAAATTCTCCTCCAAGTAAATTATTTCTACTTACATGCAATCAGAAAGTCCCTAAGCAAAAAAGTTCATCCTTTCTACAACTCGAAGACTCTCTTAATGCTGTCATAATGTAAAAATATTCCCTGCTGTGCAAACTCCTTAATCTGCTCTGCTGTCGCCAGCATAAAACCATCGGTCTCCTCTTCCTGCGGCTTTACATCTGTCTCATCAAAATCCATAACAAACCGATAGATATCCACAAAATAATTGTCACCCTCACCCGGATTTTCCCTTTGGTAAGAAAATAAATATCCACCCTCTGCATTCGACACGTCAAGTCCGGTTTCTTCCTTTACCTCTCTTACAACCGCATCCCTGGAATCCTCTCCTGCCTGTACTGCACCACCGGACACCTCCCACCAACCGGGAGCCCATGCCTTTGACATGACACGCTTTGTAATTAAGAATCTGCCATCCGGTCTTGCAACAACACCCAGGACTGTCAAATGATATTCGCCATCCTTCAGGCACCAGTCATTGCGTTTCATGGTGCGCCCGGTACGCTGCTTATTGCCATCATAAATATCCCATAATTCCATGATTTTATCCTCTTTTCCTGCATTTCCCATTTACGTTATCCTGCTTTCTCTGTATATTTCTATCCCAATAATTGCCCTATGCATTGTAACGCATTTTTTTCCCGGACACAACCCCGGAAAATGAAACCGCTCTCCAAGCCCTATCCGTAAACCTTTCCGCCGATTTTCGCCCCTGCCATTTTTTCACTCTTACCACGGCAATGTCATCTGTCCACTGCAAAAGGACACCTGCTTTACTTCCTTTATGACATCCTCCTCCGATAATTCCCCTGCCAGAAGCGGCGATTGGGGATTGTGAAGCCGCATATTCTGTTCCACTGTTTTTCTGTCATAATTGGCATAGCAGTAAAGACATCCATGTCCACAGGTGTTATACATGCCAATGTCATTCCCCAAAAGACAATCACATTCCTCCCTTGCAGGCTTTTTTATTTTTGCCAGGTCAAGGGACGCACCGGCTGCCTTTTCCAAAACCTGCTTTGTCATACAGCCGGAAACATCCACACCATATTCTTCTAAAAATGCTCCCTCACAGCAGGAACGGATGGTTATTCCATGCTTCCTTCCGATTTCCACGAACTCCCTGGCAATTGTAATCTGGTCAGCCCTTGAAACCTCTCTTATCCCTGAAAAATTCCGTCTGGTTTTCGCATACAAATCAATAAAACTGATGACACAGGTTTTTGTATAGCCTGCCAGGTTTTCTGCCATTTTGCGAAAGGCATCTACATGAAAATCCAGCGAATATTTATCCGTAATAAAAATGGGGTCATACCGCCAGCCGACTGCATTGACTCCCACTATTGCGGCCAGTCTCTTAAATGCCTCCATAACCCTTTCCTTATCGGGAACATATGGTTCTATCTCCTTGCCATACGGTGTTATGGTCACATGCCAGAATTGTTTAAACTGCCTGATTTCCTCCATCCGGGACAGCATGGGCTCCGGATTCTTCGTACAAAAGCACAGGCAGTCCACCACCCGTGAATCAAGCCTGTATTTCATTACCTGATTCGGATAATATGGATTTCTGGTAAGAACATAGCCTTCCTTTATTCGATTGTAAAACCATTCACTGTAATAAGCAGGAATATCGGTCCTGCATCCTGTATTAAGAATCATAATTTTTTTGTGTATTCACTATATTCAATATTTTTATCTGTAACGGAAACAGAAGAAGCCATACCGGCTAATCTGCTGTTTCCTATTATACATGTATTTTTCCTTCTGTGAAACAATATTAATGATAAAAGAGTCGCTCAATGGGAAAAATACGGTTTTAACGACAGAAGAAATAATGGTCTTGATTTTCTTTACGAATCATTTTTTTATAAAGAAATGTGATATAATGGTTCAAGCAGTTAAACGAAGGAGGTGCATATTTTGTCTGTACACAGCGAGGATATCCGGCATTTAGCAGAAGAATTTAAAGGCTGTCAGAAAATTTTACTTGCATTAGGGGATGAAAACCGTCAGCATCTTATGCTTGAAATGATGCAGATGGAGCATTGCGATGGCGTCCGCATTGGAGCTATTACAGAAAAATCACATCTTTCCCGTCCTGCAGTATCCCATCATATTCAAATATTAAAAGATGCAGGGCTACTTAAAATGCGTCGGGAGGGGACAAAGAACTATTATTATTTTGATGCGGATATGGAAGCAATGAACAGGCTGATAAACATGCTGAAGCATGCAACAGAAATTATGAAGCAGCTGCCGGAGCGCAGGAACGATTCGCATTAACGATATCTAATGGAGGAAAGAATATGAATTTAATAGAAGCAATGAATGTACGCCATAGTGTACGGCAGTACAAAAACAGACCTTTAGATGCAGAAATTATCTCTGCATTGCAGACAGAGATTGAAAGCTGTAATAAGGAAAGTGGATTGCATATCCAGCTTGTGACAAATGAGCCAAAGGCTTTTGACGGTTTTATGGCACATTACGGAAATTTCAGCGGCGTTACAAATTATATTGCCATGATTGGAAAAAAAGGAGCCGATTTGGACGAAAAATGCGGCTACTATGGAGAACGTCTTGTATTGCGTGCCCAACAATTAGGATTAAATACCTGCTGGGTTGCAATGACATATACTAAGATAAAATCTGCCTTTTCTATAGAACCGGGAGAAAAATTATGCATTGTCATTTCTGTTGGTTACGGAGAAACACAGGGCGCAGCCCACAAATCGAAATCCTTTGAAGAGGTGGCAAAGGCAGAGGAGCAGGTTCCGGACTGGTTCAAAAACGGGGTGAACGCCGCACTCCTTGCCCCTACAGCAATGAATCAACAGAAATTTCAGTTTACTCTCCATGGCAGCCAGGTATCCGCAAAAGCCGGAATTGGTTTTTATACAAAGATTGACCTTGGTATTGCCAAATACCATTTTGAAATCGGCGCAAACAACCCGAATTTTGAATGGAGTGTTTAAAGACTCCAAAGATGTCCACCGGACATTTTTCTCATATGCATGGCAATATAAATTTTGCTGCTGGGGCAGATAAGCTATCCCAGCAGCAAAAAAACACTACATCATTTTTATTATCCCTAGTTCACTACAGCGTATACTCTCTTATGCTCCATAGATAAAATACATACATGTAAAATTGCCATGGCAACCTTAGAGCAAACGCCAACAATATATTTGCAGTCCTCCTCCACAGAATGATTTCCCCTGCGGATATAATTTCTATGTTCTTCCCTTAAAAATTCACAAATATCAGCTACACTGTTAAAGGATTCCAGCTCTTCTAACCTCAGGTTATATTTCCATTTTCTCAAATCTTTTCCATCAAGCCTGCGAATATATTCCCGTAGCTTATGCTTTAATTTACCCTCATAAATACAATGCTGTTTCATATTTCCTGAATATTCCTTATTGTGGGGAAAGGTAAAATAATCTGCAATATAATGAATGACCTCACCCAGCTTTGTAAAATACATCGTTGATAAATCTTCAATGCTTCTATAATCCTTTGTTAGTTTCTGAATTCCTTTTTCCACCAAATCAAAGGTCTCTGTAATTTCATGCCGCTTCGTCAAAAATGATGGCTTACAGTCTGGCAGAATACTTCCTACGTAAAAAGCCTTTCGATGCCTGTCAAACCCTGGCATATCCGAAATATTAACAATATGCTTCGCTAATGAAATATGTGATTTCTTACGCATTGCAGCCTCCTTTTTTATACATATCCTTCTCACCCACCAATAAACATTATAATATTATTGTCTGCAAATAACAATGTTTATATAGCCAAATTTTTTTGTTAAATTTTTCAAACCAGAAAAAAATATGCTTTACATAATGAAAAAGACGCCTCCGTATTTTTCCAATACAAATGCGTCTCCTTCCCTATTATATAATTTTACACAACCACCTCAAATATTACATACGTTTTCCGGCGCTCCATCCAGATATGCATACACGTTTTGAAAAACAATGTCTGCGCGGCGAAGCATGGATTCCTCCGAAATGAAAGCCTGATGCGGTGTCAGCAAGGTATTTTTTGCACTTAACAGCGGATAGTCAGATGGAATCGGTGGTTCCATATCAAACACATCCACACAGGCAAATCCCAGTTTCCCTTCATTTAATGCCAAAGCCAGCGCTTCATTATCAACAATCGGCCCGCGGGCACAGTTAATAAATACAGCATCCGGTTTCATTTTTGCGATTTTATCTGCGGTTATAAAACCTCTTGTCTCATCGTTTAACGGAAGGTTTAAGGACAGGATATCACTCATGGACAATACTTCCTCTAATGACCTGTACTCAATACCCATGGCAACGGCTTTTTCATTCCGGCTGCGGTTATAGGCAATGACATGCGCCCCAAATGCCTGAAACAAAGCCGCACATTTCATCCCAATCTGCCCAAGACCAATGATACCTACGGTACGTCCACAGATTTCCCTGCCGCCAATACCGGCGCTGGTGCCGCCTTCACGGACAAGCCTGTCTGCCTTTGCCACATTGCGAAGTCCCGCCACTGCCATACCTATTACAAGCTCTGCTACGGTCTGGTTAGAGTAACCTGCTGCGTTACAGATCATAACACCTTTTTCCTTGCACCCCTTTGTGTCAATATGGTCAATGCCTGTAAACGCAACAGATAACATTTTTAACTTTGTGGCACTGCTTACCACCTCCGCCGGATATGGATTATTTGCAATCATAACGATATCACTGTCTACTGTTCTCTTCTTTAATTCCTCCACATCCGTCGTTTTGCTGTCATAATATACGAATTCATGTCCATCCTTAATCATCTTAGCAGATAGTTTGTTAATTACTTCTTCTGATACACCAAGCGGTTCTAAAAGACTGATTTTCATTTTTGTTATCCTCTTTCTAATCTTTTCAATTTTTGTGGGTTACACATTACATATTTTCAATAGCTTCATGCCTTGTTTAATTCTTCTGTCTGGTTTGCTAATTTATATAAAGTAGATGCCAGTACATCTGCACCCTGTGCGATTTCTTCAAACTCTGTCCATTCCTCCGGACTATGGCTGATTCCGTTTTTGCTGGGAACAAAAATCATAGCTGTCGGCGCAAATCTTCCTACAAATAACGAATCGTGATATGGTCCGCTAATCATATTCATATACGGAAAACCAAATTCCTTGCAGCTTTCCTCCAGCATGCCAAGAATTACTCCATCGCAGGTAAGGGGAGCATCATTGTTCTTCTCTTCAATGGATATTGTCACCTTTCTCTTTTCCGCAATCTCTTCAAAGGCCTTTGTAAACCGGGAAATAGTCTCCTGCTTGGTATCCATATTGCAGTCACGGATATCTACGGTAAAAATACATTTACCCGGAATGACATTTACTGCGTCCGGGACAACCTTGACACAGCCAATGGTTGCCGTGTTAAATTCACTTGGACATTCCTTAGCAATCTCCTCTAACGCAAGTGCCATTTCACAGGAAGCGGCATAGGCATCTCTTCTCTCCTCCATATCCGTTCCACCGGCGTGGGACTGTACTCCCGTCACCTCCACCAAATAATTAGATGGTGCACAAATCTTATTCACAAGTCCAATGGGAAGTCCAGCCTTTTCCAAACGGTTATTCTGTTCAATGTGAAGCTCTACCGATGCATATACATCCCCAGGATATTTTCTGATTTCCTCAAACCTTGACAAATCATAATTTAACTCTGTTAATTTTTCATATAAAGAACGTCCGCTTAAATCCAATATGTGCTTCGTATCCTCCAACGTCAAATCCCCTGACATGGCACGGCTTCCGATACAGCTTAACCGGTATCTGGTCGGTTCTTCCGAAGTATATACTACAATCGTTATATCCCGCTTGTTAGTAATCCCGCTTTCCTTCATTAACCGGACCGCCTCCATACCACAGACAACACCTGCCATTCCGTCAAATTTTCCGGCATTTGGTACGGTATCAATATGGGAGCCTGTCCAGACCGGCTTCAGCGAGGAATCACTTCCCTTTAGGGTTGCATAAATGTTACCCACCGCATCTTCCTTCACCTCAAGACCCAACTTCTTAAACTCTTCTTTTACATACTGACGGTTCTGAATCTCCGGCTTGGTAAATACAATACGGGTTGTACCAAAATCCGGTGTAGAATTAAATTGATTCATTCCATCAATCCATGCCTGAATCTGCTTCTTATCTGCTCTGTTCATTATTGCTTCCTCCATTTGTTGCAGCCGCTATTTAAAGCAGCGTTACAGCCTGCTATATTCTTTGCTATGCAACAGCATCTTAAGCCGGCTTTATAACAAGACATCACGGTTGCAGTCCTTAGAATAAATGTAGGCAAATTCCTCTGTTCCTACACCATAGGCTGCCTGCGGGCAATATGCCCCAAACCACATAAAATCCTCCTTCTTAATTCCAAGCCAGGTATCCTCCATCAGATACATACCCTCACCGGATAGAATATAGGCTCCGTGCTCCTGTACATGTGTCTCCACAAAGGGATGACATCCGCCGGGGGCAAAGGATAGAATATGCATATTCATGTCAAATGCAGGGTCATCTGTGGGAAGAAAATCCTTGATATGCACATTTTCCATATCATCATAAATCCGGAATGGAACATTATGAATGTTCCCGGTTACAATATGAGGAGTGAGCTGCTGATATGGAATATAGCGCTGCTTATATAACAATATTTTTGCCCTTTCGCTGGTTACGAGAAAAGAAATTCCAACCCCTGCCGGAGCGTAGGCATATCCCCCCTCCGCAAAGGAAGCTTTCTCCCCTCCCACTGTAAGGTTAACATTTCCTTCTACAACATATAAAAATGTTTCAATCCCATCCTCCGCACCAAAGGGAACTGTGGTTTTTCCGTGCTGTTCTGCTTCCACAATGTACTCTGCAAAACCGGCACCCATTTTCGGTGATGCCACAATACTCACCTTACATCCGGTAATGCCGGGAATCACATTATTTACTAAACCGTTCTTGGGGATGACTGCCCAGAGACCGGGTTTTACCACCGCCCGTGATGATAACAAATCTGTTGGATATCCCATATGAAATCCTCCTTTTGCATATGCACTTTTTTAGGCATTTGCGAAACTCTTCTTTGGACTAACCGTTGTACAATTTAGACAAATCAACGCTGGCACGCTTGCGCTGCTTGTCGCTCGCAACGGTTCTAAGCTCGGAAAATCCTCGCTAAGTACCGGCGGCTCCAAAGCACCAGCTTATGATATTGTCTGTATTGCACAACTAAATTATAATAAAGCAGAGTTTCTCAAATGGTAAAATCTACGGTTTCATCCTTCTCTGCATACACTTTACCAAGCTTCTCTGTACAGGTTGCCAAAACCTTTCCATTATGGATGGAATAAAGAGGCACTGACATCCTGCGGATAACATCTAATTCATCCGTACCGGAAAGAATCAGCAGATTTGCCGTATTGCCCTCTTTAATACCATAATCCTCAATGTTCATCGTTCTGGCACCATTATCCGTAATCAGGTCAAAGGAATCATACAGCTCCTGATATCCTGTCAAATGGCATACATGAATACCCATAAACAGTACTTCTAACATATTACCGGTTCCAAGGGGATAACACGGATCCATAATATCGTCTGTACCCATGCTGACATTGATACCCTCCTGCATAAATTCCTTTACTCTTGTAATGCCCCGGCGTTTTGGATAAGTATCTCCACGACCCTGTAAGGTAATATTAATTGGTGCATTACAAATCATATTAATCTTTGAACGCTTTAATAAAGCAAATAATTTAAAAGTATATGCGTTGTTATAAGAACCCATTGCCGTTGTATGGCTGGCAGTAACCTTATCATACAAGCCATGCTTGATTGCCTGCTTTGCAACGGTCTCTACAAAACGGGACTGTTCATCATCAATCTCATCACAATGGACATCCACCAGTGTATGATATTTATCTGCCAGTTCAAAAATATCGTATAAAGACTGCACGCCCTCTTCCCTGGTATCTTCAAAATGAGGAATGGCACCAATTACATCTGCTCCCATCTGTAACGCTTTCTCCAGATTATCCAGAGCGTGGTCATATTTGTATACGCCAAGCTGTGGAAATGCCACAATCTGAATCGTAATAAAGTCCTTTAATTCCTCACGAAGCTCCAGCAATGCCTGTAAAGAAATCAATCCCTCTTCATCCGTATTCACATGGGTGCGGACAAATTGTGTTCCGTTGGCAATCTGCCAGTTTAACACCTTTCTGGCATTTGCTTTAATACTTTCTTTTGTGGATACCTTTCCCTGCTCACCGATAATATCAATAGCCTCAAACAATGTACCGGACATATTGGGACGAATCAGATTGCTGGTTCCCACATAGTCTAAATGACAATGAGTATCCACATAAGGTGCAGTGACCAGATTCCCCTTTGCATCAATTACCTCTTCGCCGGCTGCCTCTATTCCGGCACAAAGCCTTGCAATTTTTCCATCCTGAATCAGGATGTCCGTTGTATTCTTCTGACCTCTCAGTCTTGCATTTTTAATTAACATATTGTACCTCCCTGTTTATCAAATATTTTAGGTAATATTTATTGATATGCCTTTGCGAATGGTTTAGCAGGTACAAATTTGCCACTGCCTGCAGTTCCAACATATTTCCCACAATCTGCGACCATTTCACCACGTAAAAATACTTTATCCACTCTGCCCTTCTGCGCCATGCCCTCATAGGCGTTAAAATCAACTCCCTGTAAGCTGTTCTCTACTGTAAAGGTTCCTTCATAATCCGGGTCCATTATTAAAATATCCGCATCGGAACCGATGGAAAGTGTGCCTTTTTGCGGGTAAATGCCATTGTTTTTAGCCGGATTCGTACAGCACAGCTCAACATATTTCTGACGGGAAATCTTTCCGGTCTCTACCCCATATGTCCAGACTACCTGCATACGGTCCTGCATACCCGGCGCCCCATTTGGAATCATGGTAAAATCATCCTTTCCCTGCTGCTTATGTACCGAATAGTTGAATCCACAGTGGTCGGAACTGATTGCATTTAATACACCCTGGTCAACAGCCTCCCATAGCGCCTCCAAATCCTCCTGGCCTCTCAGAGCCGGTGAACAGACATATTTTGCACCTTCAAATCCCGGCTTTGCCAAATTATCAGTAGTAAGCGTCAGATAATGTGTACAGGTTTCTCCAAAGATTGGGAATCCCTCTAACTGCGCTCTGCGGACTGCTTCAATTGCACCCTCAGTCGTAACATGTACGATATAAAGCGGCGCCTTCGCAAGCTTTGCCAGACTGATTGCCCGCTCCGTAGCCTCTGTCTCAACAATCGGCGGACGGGACATTGCATGTCCAAAGGGCTCTGTGTGTCCCTCTGCGAGACACTGCTTTTGTAATACATCTATCATTTCCGCATTTTCGCAGTGTGTCATAATCGTTACCCCCGCCGGAGCTGCCTTCATCAAAGCCTTTAATACGGTATCATCATCACAATGCTGTGGATGTCCCTTGTAAGCCATGAATAATTTACAGGTTGAAATCCCATATTCCGGAAGCTTTGCAATTTCATCAATAATCTCATCCTTTGACTCAAATACAACGGTATGCAGATTATAATCACAGCAGGTCTTTCCCTCGATTCTGTCAGCAACATAAGAATCAACGGATTCCTTCATGGATTTTCCAATCTCCTGGTTTGCAAAGTCAATGACCGTTGTGGTACCGCCGACAACCGCTCCGGTTGAGGTTTCCCATCCCATAACAACCGCATCACCAAATTTAAAATTAAAATGGGTGTGCTGGTCAACGCCACCCGGCATAACATATTTTCCGGTGGCATCTACAACCGTATCTGCCTTCTTTTCCAGGCTTGCACCAATTTCTACAATTTTTCCATCCTCTGCATAAATATCCGCTACAAATTCATCTGAAGCAGTTACAATTGTTCCGTTCTTTACTAATAATGCTGCCATACCATACACTTCCTTTCAAATAGTCTCATCTTTGTTTCAACCTAAATCTCTCACAGATGCAGCTGCTATCTGCGGCATCCTGTGACCATTTAGCTGCCTTCATTATAGCATTGGGCTTTCTTTATTTCTTTGTATGCCATATACAAAAAAAATGCATTTTTATGTCATAGGAAACGAAACTTGTCTTGTTATAGCAAAATCTATTGAAATGAAAAATAGAATGAGGTAAGGTGAGTTTAACAGGATTCGGGGGGCAAAAGGTGGCGTCATGGAATTATTCCAGCAATTTACATAAAAGGGGCTTTTTTTCGTTCCGTTGCACGGGGTGCATTCCGAATTCTGACAAGTAGTTTTCAAAGAAGGAGGAAATATTATGTCTAAACTTACAATTTACAAAAATGCTAAACTCCGTCATCGCAATGATTGCGTAGATTTTGTCGTAGAAGATGGGATTTTTAAGCAGATTGGTTCTGGTCTGGCTGCCGCTTATCCGGATGCAAGGGTGGTTGATTTAAATGGGAAATTAACCTGTGAACCGTTTGTAGAATCCCACATTCATTTAGACTATGTATATACAGCAAGCCTTCCCGATAAGGCTACCGAAAGTGGAACATTGTTTGAAGCCATTGATAACTGGAGTGCTTCTAAATCAGCACTTACCATTGATGGCATCAAAGAACGCGCAATGAAAGCGCTTCGTTACCAGATTCAAAATGGTGTTCAGTACATTCGTACCCACGTTGATGTATGTGACCCGAAGCTGACTGCTTTAAAGGCAATCCTGGAATTGAGAGAGGAATTAAAGGATATCGTCCAGATTCAGATTATCGCATTTCCACAGGAGGGCTATTATGCGTATCCAAAGGGTGCCGAGTTAGTGGAGGAAGCACTTAAGATGGGAGCCGATGTAGTGGGAGGAATCCCGCATTTTGAGTTTACCAGAGAACAGGGAATTGCTTCTATTGAAAGGGGCTTTGAGCTGGCACAAAAATATGACAAGCTTCTTGACTTCCACTGTGATGAAACCGATGACGAACAGTCCCGTTTTGTAGAAACCATTGCCGCACAGGCATATTTCACCGGTTTAAAATCCAGAGCAACTGCCAGCCATACCTGTGCAATGGGCTCCTATAGCAATGCCTACGCTTTTAAAATGATGACCAAATTCAAACAGTCCGGAATCAACTTTATTTCCTGCCCGACAGAAAACTGTTATCTGCAGGGACGTTACGATTCCTATCCGAAAAGGCGCGGTCTGACCCGGATTGATGAGCTGACCAGAAACGGTATCAATGTAAGCCTTGGCCAGGATTCCATCTCTGACCCATGGTATCCGCTGGGAAGCAGCGATATGATACACCAGGTAGACTTTGCACTTCATCTTTCCCATATGATGAGTATTCCGGAAATTGAAACCGCACTTGACCTTGTCACAATCAATGGAGCAAAAACCTTATCCCTTCCTGACACCTATACGATAAAGGAAGGTAATCCTGCATCCTTTATCGTCATCAATGACGAAAGTGAGCTGGAAGCCATCCGCAGCAACGCAAAGGTAATCCTAAGTGTCCGGAACGGAGAAACCCTTATGGAAAAGGAACCAGAGCACATTATCACCATGCCGCAGTTCTAAAAGGCTGCAGGCAGCCCCCGAGAAACGCTCCGGCTGCGGCGGAGCACAAAAAGCATAAAAGAAGCCGCTATACTCCCTAAAAACATCAGGGAAATATAGTGGCTTTCCTATATGGAAATATGGTGAATCAGCTATAAATTAATTATACTTCATTGAGTATACCCGGAATCTGAACCAGCTCCGTGTTAACTGGAGTATGGTAGGAATAACGCTTGCTGTTTTTAAGCCCCATCTGTGCCAGGGCTTCTGCCATTTTGACACCTGCACCAATCGGGTTTATGACCGGAACCCCGGTCATATCGGATACCATTTCCGAAAATTCCGACATAACACCACACCCCAAAAGAATGACGTCTGCTTTGTCCTCTTCCACCGCCAGTCTTGCCGCTTTCGCAATAATCTCTGCGGTCTCCTCCGGCTTGGTAAAGGAATCCTCCGAAGCTATGTTTGCACTGCGGAAGGATACAATCCGCTCCTGCATACCATAACGGATTACATCATCCTGATAAATGTGAATATTGGTATCTCCGACACAGATAATGGATGCCCGTTCTCCAAGGAGTGGTGCATATAAAAGGCTTGCCTGACCAATCCCCACCACCGGCTTTTCTGTTACTTCCCTGGCTGCCAGGACTCCTGGATTCCAGAAGCATCCAACCACATAAGCGTCAAAACCTTCTTTTTCTGACTTTAACAATTCTTCTATGACAGAAACCGATGATATGTTCCACGTGAACATATTATCTACTGAATGCACGCCAAAGGAAGGACTGTTACAATACACTTCTGTTCCCGGTGAAACATATTTCATCGCTCTGTTAACCATTATTTGGGAAATTGCTTCATTTACATCTGGATTAATAATTTTTATTTTCATTTTTCGATAAATCCTTTAATCTTTAAATACTCTTTTATCAGTTCCACACACTGCTGGCGGCCAATTCTTGCACTGTTTAAGGTCAAATCATAGTTTGTCGGATTGGTCCAGCAGCCACCACCGGAATAATACTTATAATAATCTGCACGGTATTTATCCGTGTGATAAATCATCCGGTTTGCTTCCTGCTCTGTCACACTCATTTTCTCCATAATGGATTTTACACAATCCTCTCTCGGCGCTTCCACATATACGCTGATTACATTGCTGAAATTTTTAAGCACAACATCCGCACATTTACCGATAATAATGCACGACTCCGTGTTTGCAAGGTCACGGATAATCTTTGCCTGGATATTGTAGAGATTCACATCCGACACAAAATGCTTCTCCGTTGGTGAAACAACATAGTTTGTGCTGGGAAACCCCTGTAATCTTTTCCGCAGAAAACCTTTAGGAAGCTTTTCATCCACATTCTTAAACAGCTCCTGGCTAAGACCGCTCTGCTCAGAAGCCATCTCCAAAATCTGTCTCTCATAGCATGGAATCCCCAGTTCTTTAGACAAACGGTTTCCGATATCCTTACCACCACTGCCAAACCCTCTGGCAATTGTAATTACATAATTTTTCATAAGTTAGAACCTCCATTCGTCCTTCCCGTATATCAGACCTGCGCCGCACTATACAGAAAGATATTTTCTGCTGACCTCATCTGTCAGCTCATCCATTGCACCACTGCACACAATTTCCCCTTTTTGCATAATTAAAAAGCGTTCTGCAATTCTTCTTGCAAATTTGAGATTCTGTTCCACTACCACCACACTTAATCCCATTTCTTTTGAAATCCGGTTAATGATTGCCGCAATTTCAAAGACAACATTGGGCTGGATTCCTTCTGTCGGCTCATCCAAAAGTAAGATTTTGGGTGCTCCCATCAGACACCTTGCAATGGCAAGCTGCTGCTGCTGTCCACCGGACAATACCCCGCCCGGACGGCTTAAATGTGGATTTAATGCTGGAAAGTAATTTAATACTTTCTCATACTGTGCTTTCATATCCACCTCTTTATGACCAAGTCCGCCCAATTCCAAATTCTCTTTCACCGTCAAGTCCGGAATGATTTCTCTGCCCTGAGGCACATATCCAATCCCTGCCAGGTTATGCAGATGTGCCGGTTTTTTTGTTAAATCCTCGTCATCCAGAGAGAGGGTTCCTTTTCCGTCAATCGGAAGAACACCGATAATTCCCTTCATTAACGTTGTCTTTCCAACACCGTTTCTGCCGAGTAATGCAACCTTTTCTCCCTGTTTAATTTCAAGGGAAACATTGGTCACAACCTTGCTTTTTCCGTAATTTACATTTATCTCATTTGCTACAAGACTCATACTCACGCCCCCTCTTCTTCGCCAACATCATTTAAATAAACTGCAATAACCTTAGGGTCTTTTTCAATCTCATCATAGGTTCCTTCTGCAAGAAATTTTCCCTGGCAAAGAACCGTTACCGTCTGTGCAATCTGTTTTACAAAATCCATATCATGCTCAATGACAAGCATAGTATGCTTTCCCGTCTTTGCCAGCCGGAGAATCAGTTCTCCTGTCTTGTAGGTCTCGGAGGCTGTCATACCGGCTGTGGGTTCATCTAAAATAATTAGCTTGGGGTCCTGGGCAATTACCATACCAATCTCAAGCCATTGTCTCTGTCCGTGGGACAGGTTAACCGCCAGAATTTCCTTTTCCTTTTCTAAATTGATAAATCCAAGGATTTCATCAACCTGCTCCTTTATTTCCTTTGTCTTCCGGAATACCAGGGTCTTAAAAACCGTAGAGTGGCCGGAAACTGCCATCAAAATGTTATCATATACCGTCATGTTATCAAAAACATTTGGTCCCTGGAACTTCCTTCCCACCTTATACTTTGAAGAGATAACTGCCGGTTCTTTTTTGGTAATATTTTCACCGCCGACATAAATTTTTCCGGAAACCGGCTTTGTCTTCCCGGTAATCAAATCCATTAGAGTGGTTTTTCCGGCACCGTTTGGTCCGATGATTACCCGCAGTTCACCCTCTGCCACCTCTAAATCAATATCATCAATAACCTGAAAGCCTTTAAAATCCACCGACAGATGTTTTATTTTTAAAAATGGAGTACTCATACCGCTTCTTCCTCCTTTCGCTCATTAATGATTTTCTGTGCCTTCTTCTGGTACTGCTTATCAAGCAATACACCGACGATTCCCTTTGGAATTACAAAAATCACAAAGATAATCAATACACCTAAAATCAACAGCCACAAATCAGATACCTTTTCAGAGAGAAGAATCTGCAGCCAATAAAGAATCAATGTACCACTTAAGGCACCGGTCAGATTTCCCTTACCGCCAATGGCAACCCAGACCAGAACATAGGTGGAAAGTGTTACCCCGATATCACTTGGAGAGATAAAGTTATTCATTGGAATATATAATGCCCCTGCCAGTCCGGCAATCATACCAGAAATGACATATGCTGCAATCTTGAAATGGGTTGGGTTATATCCCATAAAGGTAAGACGTGCCTCATTTTCACGGATACCCTCTAAGGTCTTTCCAAAACGGGAATTCATCAGCCACCGGCAGAACAGATACACCGCCAGCAGAAAGATAAATACAACATAATACATTTCATTTAATTCCAGACGCCATCCGAAAAGTTCTCTCGGAAGCGATTCCAAACCGTTTGAACCATTTGTATATGCAGTCTGATTCGATATAAACGTGGAGAAAATCTCCGCTAAAGCCAACGTGACAAGGGAGAAGAAAACACCACTAATCCGGCTGGAGAAAATAAAGTATCCAAGAATAAATGCCACTACTCCTGCCAGTATAATACTTAGGAAAAATGCTACTGTGGGATTGGTTAAGGGCTTGAAGAACACCGGAATCTCATTCATACCTACACGGCGCATGTACTCAGGCACACCACCCTTTAACGCATAGGAAAGACCTAAAACATATCCGCCAATACCGAATAACACCGCATGCCCCATACTCATCAAACCTGCATATCCCCAAAGAAGATCAAGAGATAATGCAAACAACATATAAACCATGGTCTTGCCCATCAATTCCACACGGAACTGGGAAAACAACAGCGGGAATACCAGTAAAAACAAAAATACTATCATATCGATGTAACGATTGACAGGAAGTCCTTTTATACTCGTCTTTTTCATAGTATCATCTCCTCTCCTTCGTAAATAATCCTTCCGGTTTAAACCGGATTAAGATAATAACAATGATAAAGATTAAAAGCTTGGCACTAACCTCATCACTAAATCCACTGACGACGGTAATGGATTCTCCAATCAGTGCGGAGGATAAGCCTGTACCCAGCAGGGAATTCAGACCGCCGACAATTACGTTCATGAACGCATTAGTTAAATATTTTTCACCGAGGAACGGTGTAACACCAACAATCGGGGCAATCATAACACCTGCCACGCCCGCAAGTCCAAAACCATATGCAAAGGTAATGCCATCCACCTTGGAGGTATTAATACCCAAACACTCTGTCATGGTTCTGTTTCCTGTGGTGGCACGCATCTGTCTACCAAAGGATGTTTTAAAGAAAAGAAGCCATGTCAGTAATAAAACCAACAGGGATACTACAATAACCACAATGTTATATATAGGAATGCTTACAGCACCAAGTGACACAGCGCCCGGAAACGGATTCTCCACATACTGGATATTGGCGCCAAAAATCAGCTTTGTTCCCTGCTTCAAAATCAAGGATAAGCCATAGGTGGCAAGTAAGGTTTCCGCCTCATTTCCTCCGGATTTTGCCATCAGCTTGCTAATCATAAACCGGTCTACCAGCCATCCGATAAGCGCCAGAATCAGAAACGAAACCGGGATAGCAAGCAGAAACGGCAAATGCATTCCTGTCACAAAAAAATAACATACATATGCACCAAGCATGATACACTCACCATGGGCTAAATTAACGATACCCATGTTACCCATGATTACCACAATACCCAGGGAGGTAAGCAAAAGAATTGCTGATGCATTTAATCCATTAAATATCTGATTCACAAATAACATATTTCCAACCTCATTTCTTTACAAATGATTATCATTTGTTAGTAAGCAAGGGAAACACGTAAGACGTGTTTCCCATTGCTTTGTCTACTCTTCACTTGCCAATGGGTTCTGCACAATCAAATCAGATGTTGCAACCACATCCAACAGTCCTTCTGAATTAACAATACCAATCTTGTATGTCATATTGAAATGATGAGTGTCTGCATTATATGCAATCTCACCCTCCGGTGCATCCATGGTGACATCTGCCATGTGTGCCAGAATATTCTCGGTAGAATAATCATCATTATCAATTGCCTTTAACGCTTCAATCAGGTAGTAGATACCAATATAGGTAGACTCGCTAAGAGCCGTCATTTCATAGCTGTCATCAAAGGCTGCATAATAGCTTTCCTTCCATGCAGTATTGGCATCGTTCTCAATTGTATTTTCATAGGATGCACAAAGAATTGCTCCCTTTGCAACAGAGCCGGCTGCCTTATATACATTTTCATCAGCCATTACACTACATACCGGCATATCATCCATACTTAAACCGTAATTCTGGAACTGCTTGTACATTGCAGTCTCGCTGTCTGACCACAAACCAGAAATGATAACATCCGGGTCAGCCTCTTTAACCTTTGTAAGGATGGTAGCAAAGTCTGTCTGTCCGGTTGGAACGGCTTCCTCGCCAACGATTTCACCACCAATCTCTTCACAGACGTCTGCTGCCTGTTCTGTCATCAGCTGTGCGCCGGTGGTATCGGAATATACAAAGAACATCTTATCGCCATAATTTTCCTTTAACCATGGAATGAAGTATTCCCACATCTGCTGGGAAACAGCACCCATATAAACAATGTTATCGGACGGCTTCTCGCCCTCATAGGAGGTCGGATAGAATAACAGGGAATCATTCTCCTCAACGATAGGTTTTACCGAGTTACGGGATGAGGAAGCGTATGTACCAATTGTTGCAACTACCTCGTCCTGCAAAATCAGCTTTTTAGCCTTTTCCACTGCAACCGTCGGGTCTGAGCCGTAATCCTCTCTGATTGTCTCAATCTGCTTTCCGTTAATTCCGCCTTCTGCATTTACCTCATCTACCACCATCTGTACAACGTTTGCACAGACATCCTCCAATGTGGAGGTGGAACCGGAGGAGCTGAATAACACTCCTAATTTAATCGTATCGCCATCAGACACCGATGCAGTTCCTGTTGTGCCAGATGATGTATCTGTTGTGTCTGCGGTTCCATCTGCTGCCGTACATCCGGTCAATGCGGATACCATCATTGCTGTTGTTAATAATAATGCTAATACTTTCTTTTTCATAAGCTCTTCCTCCTTCATAGCAAGTCAACATTTACATGAATGCTAAAAATCTACTTTACGGGTTTATTTTATAAAGTAACAAAAAGACAAGAGGACTTTTATAAGCACCCTTGCCTTTCTTTTACAAATATTATCACTTCATTTTTTGTTTTGCATTGTTTACAAAACACAAACATTTACATTTTTATTGGTTATGGTTCACAACAAACTGGTCATAACAGCAAAAAGCAATATTCAACTCAATCATGCTGCTGACCTTCTCAATTTCCATCCCCAGAAGACCATTAATCTTATTAATACGGTACACCATGGTATTGCGGTGAATAAATAATTTCTGGGAGGATTTTGAAATATTTCCCTCCTCCTCCAAATAGACGCGTAGTGTATTCAACAGGTTGGATTCGTGCTGCTCATCATATTCCAGAATTTTCCCAAGGGTATTCTGAAAACAAAACCGCAGCACCTGATTGCTGTCAACCTCCGACAATAATTTCCGGATATTACTCAATTTCTCATAGCTTGACACAATCTGGTTTTCCTCATGATAACCCAGCGCCTTTCCTGCATTTTGATAGCTTTCCGGAACATTGACAATATCTGGCACCGCATTGCCAATACCAATGCCCACAACAACATTTCCTGAAATCTGCAGTAAATACTTTACAAACCTTTTACAGGTCTGTTCCAGCCTGGCAATATCCCGCTCAATATTATTTACCAAAAGCACAAGCTCATTGTCATTATTCCAAAAGTATAAGCTTTTAGGAAATAACGACAATACCGTCTGCTCCACATCCGCTCCTGCGGAAGAATTTGTCCGCATTTCCTGTTCATCAAACCGGACGCAGATAATATTCATGTAGGAGTGAAATTCCAAATCTGTACAAACCTGCCCTAACTGCTTTCCATATTTTTCACAGTCACTCTCATGCCCAAAAATCAGATTTTTCAATAAAATTCCCTTTTCATCCCACATCCGATGACGGTTCATAATAAGCTCTGCCATCTCTTTAGTTATATCCACCACCGGCACTTCATTGGGCATTTCAATCAATGGCAGCTTCATCTCATCTGCCCTTGCAATGACAGCCTCCGGAATCCTCTCAAACACCGGACCCATAATCAAAAAGACCGCCGATACTTCTTTATTTGCACATTGCTCTAACAAAAAGATTAATGCGGAATCGCTGGTATCCATTCCGGTACCATAGACAAATAAAACCTCATGCTGATGTACCCATGGTTCCACTACAGGGGATAGCAGTCCTAAAAACCACCGTACTGTTTTGCATAAGCCCAGTCTGCCCGCCACCACCTTACAATTCTTCGTTGAAGGCAGATTCATTACATCCTCTACTGTTACTTCCATAACAATCACTCCTTTGTAAAAAAAGAAAAAAGCCCACTTTATATGCAAAATGGACTCCTTTGTCTTCGTATCTATTCAATTCTGTTCCTTACTCCGCAAGCTCCAACATTTTCTGAAGTGGCACAAAAGCCTTTTGCATCAAATCCTCTGTCAGAATTACCTCCGGCTCCATTGTCTCCAGCGCATTCACCACCTTATCCAGAGTAACCAGCTTCATATTCGGGCAGAACTGCCTATGCCCCACCGAATAGAACTTCTTATCCGGATTCTTCTGCATTAGTTCAAAAAATACTCCCATCTCCGTACAGATTAAAAACTCCTTTGCATCACTCTTTGTGGCATAATCAATAATCTCCGAGGTACTGCCGATAAAATCCGACACCTCTAATACGTCCATGGTACATTCCGGATGGGTTAATACCACTGCCTCCGGACGTGCCTTCTTTGCCTCTAATACATTGTCAAGCGTAATACTTTTATGTACATGACAGAAACCATCGTTAAAGATAAAATTCTTCTCCGGCAGCTTTTCTGCCACATAACGACCTAAATTATTATCCGGTACAAAGAAAATGTTCTTCGCGTCCAGTCTGCTTACTACCCGAATGGCATTTGAAGAGGTGACGCACACATCCGAAACTGCCTTAATCTCCGCAGTAGAGTTCACATAACAGACAACTGCCACATCCTCATATTGCTCCCTTACCTCGGCAATCCGGTCAGGTGTTACCATATGTGCCATGGGACAATCTGCACACTGGTCTGCCATAACCACCTTCTTCTCAGGATTTAAAATCTTTGCACTCTCACCCATAAAGGAAACTCCACAAAACAGGATACTCTTTTCTTTTACTTTTGTGGCAAGCTTTGCCAGATAATAGGAGTCGCCAACATAATCCGCAATCTGCTGTACTTCGCCATCTACATAATAATGTGCCAATATGACAACATCCTTTTCCTTCTTTAACTGCTCAATCTTCTGTACAGTATTCTCATTCATGGATTTAATCTCCTTTATTATGCATTTCTGCTTTTGATAAACATTGTCATTATACACCAAGAAGAAAAGTCCGGTCAAGTATGCCGGACTTGTTCTTTCAATATTGGAGAATTTTCAAAATTCTCATTTACATCTTGGTATTTCCTGTTCATGTTACACTCTTATTCCTCAAAAGGAATTACAGCTCCATCATAAGTCTCATTGATATAGGTTTTAATTTCATCAGATTTTAACACATCAACCAGTGCTTTAATCCCCTCATTATTTTCATTTCCTTCTTTTACACCAATGATATTTACATAGGTTTTAGCTGCCTCCGAATCCGATTTTTCATATGCAAGTGCATCCTGTGCCACAGAAAAGCCAGCCTCTAAAGCATAGTTACCATTTAATACAACAAATGCATTCTCACCTACTACTCTTGCTACCTGCGCTGCTTCTAACTCTACAATCTCAATGTTATGAGGATTCTCAGCAATATCATTCACAGTAGCCTCCAAACCTGCACCGTCCTTCAATGTAATAATCCCATTATCCTGCAACAGTAACAATGCTCTTGCCTCGTTTGTTGTATCATTCGGTACTGCAATGGTATCCCCATCCGCAATGTCTTCCAGGCTGTTCTTTGTTCCCGGATAAATGCCAAAGGGCTCATAATGAATCCCGCCTGCATTTACAATATGAGTTCCCTTTTCTTCATTAAAGCTGTCAAGATAAGGTATATGTTGGAAATAATTTGCGTCATATTCACCGCTCTCTACAACCTCATTTGGCTGAACATAATCTTCAAACTCCGTTATCTCTAAATCATATCCCTGCTCTGCTAAAATATCCTTTGCCTTTGCCAGAATCTCTGCATGAGGAGTTGGCGATGCCGCAATCTTAATCACTGTCTTTTCTGTGTTGTCATTTTCAGTAGCTTCCGCTTCTGTACTCTCCGAAGCTGTTTTTGTTTCTGCCTCTGTTACGTTCTCCGTATTTCCACCGCAGCCTGTTAACACTCCTGTCACTAAAATCCCTGTTACTAATAAAGATAATAATTTCTTTTTCATAAATTTTTTCCTCTCTTTCTTTAAAAAATCATTTTTGCAGCCTATGTACTGCTTCGCTATTTTCTCTTATCCAGCTTTGACGCAATCAACATTCCCACTGACTGGAAAATCTGAACCAAAACAATTAATAAAACAACTGTTACTATCATGATACCGGTCTGCCATCTATAATATCCATAACGGACTGCAATATCACCGAGACCACCACCGCCTACGGTTCCCGCCATAGCGGAA
>JAXVOW010000072.1:0-5787 GCA_037301995.1 bacterium
AGATATGTAAGTCTTTTTCCGGTATTCTCCTGCGTACTCCAACACTTTTTTGAACACTTTTCATTCCTCCTTTTCACTTCTTTGGTTAGTCAAAACTAACCATCATAGATTAAAATAGGAATGTGTCTGTTACACATTCCTGTGCCAGCCTGTTACCGTGTGCCAATAGCACCCGTTTAGCAACAAAAACTACCTCTATTCGAGTACCCCATAATACTTTCCCTTTGGATGGGGATGCTGCACCTGATAAGGAATTGCTTTCTGAACTGCTTCCTCCGAAAATTCCAAAGTCGCAAACCAGTTAATCAGCCGGCATACCAGATTGGAATGTTCTTCAATCTGGTCCCATGAATAATCGTGAATGAACGGTTCATAAATAGTCGTCCAGAAAACGGAAAGCAGGGCATGCATCTCTTCACGGGAAATATCAGCACAACATAGCTTTCTATCGTAGGCCTCCCGGTAATACTTCCATGTAGATTCCGTCATCTGCTCCACCCAGTCGTGCTCGAAATTCGAGTACCGGGTTCCCTCCGCACATTTCAGCAGCAGTACAAACCCATCATGCCGGTCGTAGAGAAACCGGAACCACCACAGCATATAGGCTTCATCCATATACCATGCCCTTACCAGCGCCTCATCGGAAACATCCGAAAAATCGGTACGGTTTTTCTCCTGAATTACGTCCTCCAAATCTACTACGGTATCTGCTACCACTGCGCAGAACAGTTCTTCCTTACCTTTATACCTCTTATACAATGCGCCTGTCGTCACACCCGCATTGTCACAAATAGTTTTCAGCGAAGCTTCCAGAAACCCTTTGGAAAGAAACTCTTCCTTTGCGCTTTCCAGCAGCTTCGGATTAATCGAGCCATCCGGTCTTGACATTCCGGCACCTCCTTTTGATAATCAAATTATCGATAATTCAATTATCAGTATATTGCATTCTCCTGTCATTGTCAATAGAAAATATCCTAACGCTCAGAAGCTTACCAGTATTTTCTTTAATCCAAACGGCCAAAGAGCTCATAAATGATGGCATCCCTCATTCTCTCCATAGTGCGCTCATATGCAGACTCGTGAAGAATGTCCCTTCCTTCTGCAGCCAGAACATAAATCTTAATCAGATTGGCGATTAGAGGGATATCAGCATCCTCCCGGATGCCATCCATCCACTGCATAAACTGCGCCGCTATCTTCATCTCATTCTGCAGATTTGGCGCCGCCTGCTCTGGAAGCATTTTTGCCAGCTTCTCCTCATCCTCAGGGGTAAGGCTTGGGAATATGCTGATATCCTCATCTATCATAAATTTCAGATAGGTCCGTACCTCTTCCGGTCCCGCCTTTTTCTTGCCCCCAAGCGCCTTTGCCATCAGCTCGGGAATCATCTTCCTTCTATATTGTATGACCTCATATACATAGGCTTCCTTAGAAGGAAAAAAATTGTAAAATGTGCTGACTCCAATTCCTGCCGCACCAGTAATTTTCGCGACAGACATATGCGTCATGCCATATTCTTTTAACAGAGAAAAGCCTGCTGCCAGCATTTTTTCTCTGTATTCTTCTCTTTCCTTCTCTGTAAATACCCGTCTCGCCATGTATAAATCCTCGTCTTATTTTATTCGTTTCTATTATTTTCCTTCAAAGCCTCAACCATGTCAATCCCCGAAATTTTTCTTCTCTGCAAAAAGAGAGAAATTTCATAGGTTATCCATGTGAGAAGAAAACCAATAATCAGACTTTTGACTGTGATAACAGGGGCAAGCAGCATTCCATAATTTTCTATCGTGTCTGCATATCCAATCTTTACAAACCCATATGCCAGCGGAATGCTCAAAACAAAACCGATACACACAAGCACATGGTTCACATTTAACACCCTTCCTGCTATTTCGCGCTTTGACAGTCCCAGCACTTTCATGACGGATATACCTGTCCGATTTTCTGCGGCTATCATGTTGATGATTAGATAAAGGATGAATACGCCGAGAACGATACCAAATATCTCAAGGATAATTATGATAGCATCCATAGGCCCCATTAAGTCATTCATAGTATCTGCGGCAACTGTCATGGTTGTTTCACTCGCTATCTCGTCCTTTGGAAATTCCAGCTTCTTATCGCTGACAATGCAATTGTATGTTCCCTTGCCAACACCTGCTAACTCCGTTATATTATCTCTGGCCGAGTACAAATAGCAATGTGTATTATCCGTCACCACACCGCTGATAGTAACCTTGTGTTCCTTTAAATCCGCGATATTATAAAATGAAAATTCGTCTCCTGCCTTCACTCCGTACGTTTCAGCCGCAGCGCTGGTCAGATAATATTTGTCCATAGCAAGACTTTTTCCATCCTCTGTCTTATCCGGAAAATAATCTGAATCCTCGTCAATTCCCTGCGCGGACAACTGCACAGTGCTGCCCTCCACCTCATAGTAATTCTGGAAAAGTGCTTCCCCCTGCTCCGGCTCACCCTCCCCCAAATAATTCAGACGATACAAATACTCGTATTTGACTGAACTGGCAAGTCCATCGTCCATCAAATCATCCAGGCTGTCTTTCATGATAAGTCCGGTCAGTATACAAAATGCTGCTATGCACACGCCTATGACCGTGACCATACTTCTTCCGGGATGTCCTATAACACTCCTCACCCTGAGCTTTGTGGCAGTTTTCACAGAGCTGTTTTTCATCACACCGATAGTTCTGCTGTCCTTTCCTGTATTTCTGATAAGCTCTACCGGAGATTTTTTAAGCAGTCTTACTGCCTGCCATGCGATAGCAAGACAATACAGCACGCTTGGAATCACCAGGGCAATTACGATTGCTACCACATCATAGCTGTTGGTATAAGTGAGTTTTTCATAATCAAATTCTATAAAGAAATATGACAGAAATTTTGTAAATGGAATCGCACAAAGTACACCGAGGACGCTGCCGGCTATACCCGGGAGCAGTCCAAAACGCATATAATGTCTTATAATCTGCTTCTTGGAAAACCCGAGGGCAAGAAATGTTCCCAACAGATACTGCTCGTTCTTTATCCGTCTGCCAAGCACCATCACGATAAGGGCGATTACTATGATGAACATAGCAGGAGCAAACAGCATTGCCATATTGGTAACCGCTTCACCTTCATTTACAGGCATGGAAATTCTGGTATTCGTTGCAGCCGCAAGATAACTGGCAATCACATAGTCGTTATTCAGTTTTTTCCTCACTTCCCTTTCGTTGTCCTTATTATATCGAATCGAGTAGTATCCAATCTCCTCCGCATCTATCTTTTCATAATCTGCTTCCCCAACTATCATAAGCGCAAATTTCTCATTGTCCCGATACCCGGACAATTCCTGCAGCATGTATATGTAGTCAGACTTTGTGGCAAATGCAGATATCTTATAGGACACATCTCCAAGCTTTACCATGTCGCCTACTTTTATATCATGGCAATCTGCAAAGTTCTGGGTAAGCATTGCTTCCCCGCTCTCCGACCGTTTTCCGTCCCGCACCTCGCACAAATTCAGCTTCTCCGGGATAGGAAATATCCGAATCACGGAATCACCATATCCCTCATTCTTTGTCGTGATATCTTTATATCTGCCGTACTCAAGAATTATGTCGTAATCCTGCTCCAGCGTTTCTATATCCGCAGCCGATATCGGATGATATGTTACAAATTCTGCATCCTCCGCTTTGTATTCATCTACAAAATCCGCCACCACGTTTGTCAGGGTGTGTCCGGTTGACACTGCCGCCACTATGAGCATGGATGTGAGCAGTGTCAGAATGATACAAATGATATAAAAGGCAATATTGTTTTTTATGCTGCGGACAGCTCTCTTATTTATCGTCATTTTACAACTCCATCTCCTCTGCTCTCTGTTTATCCGTATTATTATCATTTGACACTACTTTGCCATCCTTGATGCGGATGACTCTGTCAGCCATGTGCGCTATATTTTCATTATGGGTGATAATTACAACGGTTGTTTGATATATCTCATTCATGTGCTGTATCTTTGCCAGAACATCTCTGGAAGAACTGGAATCCAGCGCACCGGTCAACTCATCACAGAGCAGAATTTCCGGTTTTTTCACCATCGCTCTGGCGATTGCTACCCGCTGCTGCTGTCCGCCTGAGAGCTCCTTTGGAAAATGCTTTTCATGCTTTGCAAGTCCCAATTCGTCTATCAGTGTATCTACATCAAGCGGCTCCTTCACCAGTTCCGCCGTCATCTCTATATTTTCTCTGGCAGTAAGGTCCGGAGTCAGATTGTATGACTGGAACACAAATCCCAATGTGTTACGCCTGTATGCCTCCAGCTCTTTTGCGGACATCTTCCCAATATCTCTGCCATCCACAGCAAGCATTCCCTCTGTGGCCTTGTCAAGTCCTCCCAGTATATTCAAAAAAGTACTCTTACCACTTCCGCTCGGTCCAAGAATGACCGCAACCTCACCCTTGTCCATGCTGAAATCCGCATGATTCAGGGCATATACCGCAGCCTCGCCCTTTCCATATTTCTTCACAAGTCCTTTTCCTTCGATAAACATGCTTCCGTAATCCTCCTTTTCATTCTGCGAATATTTTGCGTATTTCATTCGTATATATGTTAGTCTTAACTAACTTGTTTGTCAAGAGGTTTGTGAATGTTTTTTGACTTTTATTCGCATTAATGCGTTTGAGCAGTCAGGAGATGCTACAATGCATTTAACAGGCTAAAGTATAATTGATACTACAGATGCTTTGAAATTTGTGTGATATTGAATTTTATAGAACAATTTCAGAATTTTCAAATTCGACCATTTCACCTATTTTTTAAATTTCAGTGGTTTGAATACGAATTATTTTGAACACATGTGAATTGCTTGCTAATAAGACTATAAGTTATTCATCTTCTAATGTAGATTCCTCATGCTCCATCCGGTACTCCTGCAATACAGAAAAACCATCCCTGCCCTGCATCTCCATATCCATTTTGCAAAAATACTCTTTTACATATCTCTTTATCTTTAGCAGTCAGTTTTTCTCATCATCCATAACCGCAATCCTTATTAGTCGTCTATTCAAAAGCACCATCATATGCCCTCTTAAATCATACGAGAATTTCTTTGTATTCAGATTCCTTTCCTCCAGATATCGATAATGCTCTGCCTGCATTGCCAGATTCTATTCCTTCCGTTTTTCATTCTTATGATACCAGTTATTCGAGGAGTGTCAGGAATGTAACCATGCTGACACATAAATCCTGCCACCGGTTCAGATGATAGTGTGTAATATGCCGGAAAAGCCTTATCAGAATATAGCTGATAGTATCAACAGAATAGAAAATGTCCATCGACCAGAAAATAAGAATCACGTTACGACGGGTTACATGTTCTATGAGCAGATAAAAAGACATCCGGCTGCAAGCCTCCTTCTCCGGTCTGCTGTCAGCCTCATTGACAATCCAAACAGATAATCCACCAGGAACTTTACCAGTTCCAAAGCATAATATGCAATTTCCGTCATACGCCCCTTGTCCTCTGTTATTGTAAAAGCCAACAATACATTATAATCGCACAAAATTGTTATATTATTTCCAGTAACGCAAAATCCAATATAACCAGTTAATGTCTAATATCATATCCCTTTCCCCAACCGTACTGTTTTTTGCCGCTAACAATACTATATCAATTGGGGTCAGAATAAAAAAGAGGGTCTGCGTGAACGGTAGCGAATTTGCGTGATTAGTAAAAAAGCCCAGCAACCAATGCTAATCGTTTTGACATTGATTTATATCAG
>JAXVOW010000073.1:0-8284 GCA_037301995.1 bacterium
AGATGTGTCATAAGGCGGGAATATATCTGTCGGTTTCAGATATTGGCTTGTACTTAGAGAATAAGGAGACAGGCAATGCGGAAAAATATTTTGTGTGGAATCATGCCGGAGAGGAGAATGTATTTTTTGATATCATGACCATGTCTGTTTCAGAGTATAAGGTGTTGAAGGATGTACTGAAGGGAAGAACAGCACTGGTGGCGGATAAGACGACCCAGGAGCCGATTTTAAAGGAAATGATTCGGAAAACCAATATGAAAACGATTATGATTCTGGCGATGGCTCCTGTCTTTGGCACCCAGGGCTATATTGTGTTTGCAGATTCCGGCAAAGACCACGTATTTGAGGAAAAGGATATCCAGTTTGCAGCCTATATAACCAGAATGTTTGAAAGCGTGGTACTCAGCAATAAAAATATTGTAAAGAATGATGTTGTAAAAGAGGGCTTTTTAGATGCATATGACCATATACGGGACGCTGTTTTTGTGAAGGATAACAAGTCGGGAGACATCATTTTTGCCAATAAGGCGACGGACAAGCTGTTTGGTTACAGTCTGGTTGGAATGGCGGCAAAGGATGTTGTAAATGACCAGTTAGAGCAGTACCGGAATATGCAGGGCGTAAGAAAGCGTTTTATTGCTAATAAAAAGGTCACAAAATGGCAAAGCTATATGAAGGAGCTGGACCAGATTATGAACATTGTGGAGGTTCATATGGATATGTTAGCCGGCGCAGACTGTAGCTTGTATATTCTGAAAAAGAATAAGAACAAGTGATATAAAGAAAAACTTTATTTTTGACGATAAATATATGAAAGGGGCACGAACATGGCAAGTTCAGACATAGGAATTGATTTGGGTACAGCCAGTATCCTTGTATATGTAAAAGGAAAGGGAGTAGTATTAAAAGAGCCTTCTGTTGTGGCGTTTGACCGTGATACCAACCGGATTAAGGCGATTGGCGAGGAGGCAAGATTAATGCTGGGAAGAACACCCGGCAATATTGTGGCAGTGAGACCTTTACGGCAGGGTGTTATTTCGGATTACCGCATTACGGAGAAAATGCTAAAATATTTTATCCAGAAAGCGGTTGGAAAGAGCTTTTTTGGCAGGAGACCCCGTATTTCGGTTTGTGTACCCAGTGGTGTTACAGAGGTAGAAAAAAAAGCGGTTGAGGATGCAACTTACCAGGCTGGAGCACGGGATGTATCGATTATTGAAGAGCCTGTTGCAGCAGCCATTGGAGCAGGAATCGACATTGCCAGACCATGTGGTAACATGATTGTGGATATCGGCGGTGGTACAGCGGATATTGCTGTTATTTCTCTGGGAGGAACCGTTGTCAGCACATCCATTAAGACTGCCGGTGACGATTTTGACGAGGCGATTGTGCGCTATATGAGAAAGAAGCATAATCTGTTGATTGGAGAGCGTACCGCAGAGGAAATAAAGATTAAGATTGGCACCTGTTACCGTCGTCCTGAGAATCTTACGCTGGATATCAGAGGACGGAACCTTGTGACAGGACTTCCGAGAACCGTTACGGTAACATCAGATGAGACGGTAGAGGCACTGGAGGAGGTAACAGAGCAGATTATTGAGGCAGTGCATTCTGTGTTAGAGAAGACTCCGCCGGAGCTGGCTGCAGATATCGCAGACAGGGGCATTGTATTGACAGGCGGCGGTGCAATGCTGCATGGACTGGAAGAGTTGATTGAGGAAGAGACCGGTATAACCACAATGACCGCAGAGGACCCAATGACCTGTGTGGCGATTGGAACCGGTAAATATATAGAGTTTCTAAGTGGAGCAATGGAAGAGGAATAAAGAGGTGACGAAATGGTAAGAGGTCTTTACACAGCATGGACCGGCATGGTAAACGAGCAAAAGCGCCTGGATGTTATTGCCAATAATATGGCAAATGCGGATACAACGGGATATAAGAAGCAGGGAGTAACCTCCCAATCCTTTGATGACGAATTAACACTTCGGATTCACAATAACAATGCAGCTTCCCCGTTTAATTACCGCATTGGCGATATGAATCTGGGTGTAAAGATTGGGGAAACCTATCACGATTTTTCCCAGGGTAGTTTACGGGAAACTGGAAACACATACGATTTGGCTTTAAGTGGAGACGGATTCTTTACCATTCAGACAACAAACAAGCAGGGAGTAACCACTATCAAATATACCAGAGACGGTTCCTTTACTGTAAACACGGATGGTTATCTTGTTACCAAGGATGGAGATTATGTGTTGGATACGAATGGAAACAGAATTCAGATTCCGGGTGCACAGACTGCGAAGAGTGTTGCATTTGACGAGCGGGGAAATATAACGGTAGACGGGCAGCAGGTTGCAACCCTTGGTATTGCAGGATTTGAAAATCCACAGGCACTATTGTTATATGGTGAGAATATGTATGATGCCACGGCGGCAGCGGGACTGCGTGCCGGAACGGCTACCGTACATCAGGGCTATCTTGAAATGTCTAACACCAATGTTATTGAAGAGATGGTGGATATGATTACAATTACAAGAGCCTATGAGGCGGGACAGAAAATGATTCAGACAGTGGATACGACATTGCAGAAATCAGTAAATGAAATCGGAAAGGTATAAGGAGGGTTTATTTTATGATGCGTTCATTATGGTCTGCGGCATCCGGAATGATTGCACAGCAGACAAATCTGGATACCATATCCAATAATCTGGCAAATGTAAATACAGCCGGATATAAGAAGGATACAGTGGAATTTAAGTCGTTGCTTTATCAGACATTACAGTCGCCTTCCACGAATAATGTGGGGGAAAACAAGCCAGTGCCTGCCCAGGTGGGTCTGGGAACCAGAACCGGTTCCATTACCACGGTATTTACCCAGGGCAGTCTGCAGGAGACATCCAATACTACATATATGGCAATAGAGGGTTCAGGATTTTTTAAGGTGAGAGATACGGATGGCAATATCTGTTATACCCGTGATGGAAGCTTCGGCTTTCAGCCTGTACAAGGCGGTATGATGCTTTGTACCTCTCAGGGTTATCCGGTTCTTGACCAAAACAACAACCCGATTGTGGTTCCATCTCCTGCCCGGGCAGAGGATGTGAGTGTAGACACAGAGGGAAATATTTATGTAACCACCACCAGTGGGAATGATACAAAGACGGAGGCTCTTACATACACTGTGAACGGACAGACCTATGCCCAGAAGATTGGGGTGGTACAATTTAACAATCCGGCAGGTCTTAGTAGCATAGGCGGTAATATGTACCAGACAACACCTGCTTCCGGAAATGCCATTGAGGAATCTACGACCCAGGGAATTTCCCGGAGTCTGATTCATCAGGGATACATTGAAATGTCAAATGTACAGGTGGCAGATGAAATGGTTAATATGATTGTGGCACAGCGTGCGTATGAGATGAATTCTAAGGCAATACAGGCATCCGATGAGATGCTTCAGCAGGCAAATAATCTAAGAGGATAGTAATTTATTTGTTTAATTTGTGAAAATTTTTAAAATTAATAAATAAATTGCAAAGAAGACATTGACAGATGCGGTCACTTTGTGATAAACATTTATATAGGTAGATTAGGAGGTAAATATGGCAATTACAGGAATTGACCCAAGCAGCTATTATAGTGATTATTATTCTCAGGCAGCAAATGCTTCGGCGTCCGCTTTGGAAAATACCTTAACCAAGGTGGGAAGCGAGACGACAGAGAGTGAATTAATGGAGGCTTGTAAGGAATTCGAGGCCTATTTTATCGAACAGATTTACAAGGGCATGGAGAAGACGATTATGAAGGCGGAGGATGATGAAACCAGCAGTTCCAGCCAGTACATGGATTATTTTGGTGATATGCAGATTCAGGAGTATGCCAAGCTGGCTACTGAGCAGAGGAGTGGAATCGGACTTGCCAATCAGCTCTATGAACAGATGAAACGTAACTATGGACTATAATATGAAAGAAAGTGAGAGTATGGGTATGTTTATTGAGAAGTTAACAGAAAGCGAAGAACTTGTAATGAAATCTATTTGGGATTGCCGTAAGGAGCCAGTATTATCTGATGTGGTTGAGCGTGTGAATGGCTACTATGGTAAGGACTGGAAGCCACAGACAGTTTCTACTTTCTTAGCAAAGCTTGTAAGAAAGAACTATCTGAAATTACAGCGTAATGGTAAGATTTATACTTATAAGATTTTGATTTCTGAAGCTGCATACAGACAGAAATTGTATAAGCATCACATAAGTTTTTGGAATCATAACGATATCAGTGAATTTGTAACTGAGATGTTTGATAACGGTGATTTAACAAAAGAAGATTTAGAGGGCTTGAAAGCAAAAATTAATGAATTATAATTTGATTTATTTTTTAAATGGAAAACTTGCATATGTTGTACTGGGTGTATTGGCAGCAACGCTGGCAGGTTCTTTTGGCTATTTCATCTGGCTGTTTCTTGGAAAGGGAGCAGCCAGATTTTATATTAAAAATACTATGAAATTTCTGAAGCTGATTTTAACCTGTTTTTTAGTGCCGATTATTCCTTTCTTCATTTTACAGTTTTTGAAGGGAATGGAGAACGGAGAGGAAATACTGTCTGTAATAACTCCCATAACAGTGCTTTTATTTGTTCTGGCATCCGTATGGGTGGTCATGCTGGCAATGGTGCTTTTATACAGATATTCGCATTACCGCAGTAAATTACGGCTGTGCGAAGAAAATATTTCTGTCGGTTGTGATGAGCTGGACACGGTGCTGGACAAATGGAAAAAGAAGCTTGGGATAAAAAAGAAGATAGCTGTTTATTATAATGACGTTGTGTCTTCTCCTGCAATTATATACAACAAGGGATATCAGATTTTATTGCCTACCTATACATTATCCGATGAGGAGATTAATATTGCCCTGCTCCATGAGCTGGTACATTTTAAACATGGGGATATCCAGACCAAGAATATGGGATTTCTGGTAAATGCAGTACACGCGTTTAATCCAGTAAGCTATGCCCTGAGAACCCAGATAGAGCGTTGGGCGGAGGTGGACTGTGATTTGGATGCCTGTGAAATTGGAAAAGAGGAATTCAGCCGGAAGGAATATTTTGACTGTATTCTCAATATGAAACAGAAAAGCCAGGAGGCTCTTTATGTAGATGAAATGTGCTGCTTTATGGAAAACCAGAAGTTAATAGAGTTCCGGGTTGACATGATGGTTAAATACAGAAATGATGAGTGGAAGTTTTCCCCTTGGGCTTTTTTGCTGACGTTGTTCCTGATGGTTTCCGTTACCACAGGTATATATGGTATGTCATCCGGAGCATTCCGGTTCTGGTATGAACATTCTCTTCATTACACAGAAGAGGCTTTGGAGGAAAATGAGCAGAAACTGGCGGAGAACAGTATTTTTGCAGACACGGAGCTGGTTTATTCGGACAAACAGGTCTTAAATCAGACACAGAGCACGGATTTTACGATAAATCCCAACGAAGCCTGGTTTTTCGATGTCTCGGAGGAAGCTTTAAGCGCAGTGTTTGTCAGTGTGGTATCGGATGGAGATAATTATTGTATTGGCTGTATAGGCAGCGATGGAGAGGTGGTTGCTACGGAGTCTTCTGGGGATAAAGACATATTTCTGAGTTTGGAAAACAGCAATATTAGTCATGTGTATATTAAGAATCAATGTGATAGTTCTAACAAAGTAGAAATGCTGGTTTTGAAGAAAGCGGCAGTGGAGTAGAGAAAAGGTTAACACCTCCAGACAAAACTTGTTCCTCTTTTTTGTATGTGTTATTTATAGGTTACATATGAAAAAGGAGGATGACAATATGAAAGGTAAATTATTTCTTGCAGGTGTGTGCTTTGTGCTATGTGGGCTTTTTGCTTCCGGATTCCAGTCTGAGGCGGAGGAGCTGGTGGAGCAGACGGCGCATATCACAGACCCGGAATTTGAGGGAATTTTGGAGGAGATGGTGGGAAGCATCATCGAAACCAGGTCTACAGCCTATACTATTGACTGGAGTGTTCCTGCCGGAAGAATCTATACCACAGCTTATTTTGAGAAGAAAAAGGGCACAAGCATTGGTATCGGGATTGAGCTGTCAAGAACAGGAAAAGCGGGCATTATGGATATGGATGGCAATGTAAGATATGTGAGCGGTAAATCCCTGTATCATACATTTGATATCACTAAGTCCTATTACTACTGCATAATTGTTCCTAATCAGAGCACTTCAACAATTACAGCAAAAGGGTATTATAGAAAATAATAAAAATGAAAAATAACAGAAAAAAGGGCTTTGGAATGATTTTTCTAAAGCCCTTCTTCTGTTTTCATCTTTTCGTTTATATACAAAATCCATTCATTCATGAAATTATGCTTGTGTGGGTCTGGCATATATGCTAATATAGCTTACACATAGTGTCTTTTATTCTATTTATCTGGATTACAGCTTCGTAAGCTGGCAGCTTCTGCCATGAAAATTCATTTGCTTAATATCTGGACTGCTTTTTGGACTTTCATAGTAGGATGTGTTAAAATACAGAGAGTGCAGCGGTTTAAGGCAATAGAAAACCAGACTGCCGTATTTGTGACGGCAGCCTCTGATTCCAGTTTGTGGATTATATATATCCTTTTACTTGCGTGATTTTCTCTTTCGCGGTTTCGGCGTTGGGAAGGGCTCAAAGAAATATCGTGGCGGCACATCCAGCTCCCGGCTTATATTGAATAATACTTCCAGGGAGAAAGACTGGGAATTGTTTGAATTTTCAATTCTGCTTAAGTAAGACCTGGAGATGTTTACACGGTTGGCAAGCTCTCTCTGGGTAATGTTGGCACGTTTTCTGTAAAAGGAAATGTGCTCTCCTAATTCCACATAGTAGTCCCGGTTTTCAAATGCTGGAAAATTTGTTTCATTCTCTGCGCTCATTTTATTTGTTACCTCCTCATTGGTAAAGCGTATTTTATAATAAAAGTATAATTAAGTTAGAAATTAAAATACACATATGTTAACGAGTGTAGGTAAAATGCAAACGAGTAGTTAACCTGAATGTAGATATTAATATATAATTTGAAGTGTCTGACGGATATCAGGACAAATAATCAGGAAACGAGGCTTTACATGGAACGGGAAGGAATAGTTTCAAAAATAATATATAGAAATGAAGATAATCAATATGTTGTCTTTGCTGTAGAAGCCAGTGATGGCGAAGAGGAGACCTTTGTGGGGAATCTGACAGGAATAGAGGAAGGGATGTACATTCTGGCAAGGGGAGAGTATGTGGAGCATCCCAGCTACAGCATACAGTTTAAGGTATCTGAGTATGAGGTAAAGATGCCGGATGATTTGGTGAGCATGGAACGATACCTTGGCTCCGGAGCCATTAAAGGTATTGGTGAGATTATGGCAAAACGGATTATTAAAACCTTTGGTGCAGATACCTTCCGGATAATCGAAGAGGAGCCGGAGAGGCTTTCTGAAATAAAGGGAATCTCTGAGCGGAAGGCCAATGAAATCGGGGTACAGTTTATTGAAAAGCAGGCGCTGCGGGAGGCATTGATGTTTTTGTCAGAATTTGGAATCTCCCCAAATCTGGCGGTTAAGATATTTAATGAATATGGACAGAAAATGTATACGATTGTAAAGAACAATCCCTATAAGATAGCAGAGGATATCAGCGGTGTGGGTTTCAAAATGGCAGATGCAATTGCTGCCAGGGCGGGGATTGGTATGCAGTCTGATTTCCGCATCAGGGCGGCGCTCATTTATACTCTGAACCAGGCTACGGGTCTGGGGCATATTTATCTTCCTAAATATCTGCTGCTGAACTGGACGAAGCAGCTGCTGGCAAAAAGCAATGATATGACAGAAATAGAGAATACATATGGTTTTGACGAGAATCCCTTTGCGGTGGATGAGGAAGTGATAGAGACGCAGCTGATGAACCTGCAGGTAGAGGGAAAGGCTGTATATAAGGAGATAGACGGGGAGGTTGTCGTATATGCCTCCAGCCATTACCACCGGGAGCTGGATACTGCAAGAATGCTTCTTGAAACCAAATCCACGGTTGGTATTCCGGATGTGGCATTGGATAAAACCATCGAAGCCATAGAGCATAAAGAAAATATTGTGCTGGATGAGCTGCAAAAGGAGGCAATCCGGCAGGCGGCAAGACAGGGAGTACTGGTAATAACCGGTGGACCCGGTACCGGTAAAACCACCACCATTAATGCAATAATTAAGTATTTTGAGATGGAAGAGCTTGATTTGCTGCTGGCAGC
>JAXVOW010000074.1:0-2132 GCA_037301995.1 bacterium
CACCGGATATTCTGTTATTTATAATGGGAATATGGTGGAAATGCCGCCGAAGGAATTAGAACTTCTTTATTTCCTTGCCAGCAGCCCCAACCAGGTATTTACAAGAGAGCAGCTTCTGGATAAAATCTGGGGATACGATTATATTGGAGATACGCGGACTGTGGATGTTCATGTCAAACGTGTCCGGGAAAAGATAAAGGATGGAAGCAACTGGTCTATCGCAACTGTATGGGGAATCGGATATAAGTTTGAAGTAAAATAGCCGGGGTGAAACAGATTGAAACGTACATTTTTTGATAAAGTAATTTTGGTAATAATTGTACTGCTGATAGGGGTGTTTCTTGCCCTTGCAAGCTATACCACTTATGCAACGCAGAAGGTTTTGGTGGGGGAGAAGCAGAGCAACCTGATTAATGAGGCAACCCTTTTATCAGAGCAGACCATTTCTTCCTATATTCAGGGAATTACGTCCCTTGAATATTTGCAGATACGTTTTAATGAATTTGAGGATACCCTGAAAACCAGCGTGTGGTTTTTTTCGGCAGAGGGGAATCTGATTGCGGCGTCAAATCCCGATAATTATAATAATCTGCCTAAGAATATAAAGAATCTGGAAGAGAATATGAATCTGGAAAAAGGGTTTACCCAGACAGGAAATTTTAATAATATATTCGGCGGCACGATGATTAGTATCGGAATACCGATTTACACAGAAGAGGCTTTGAAGGGGTATCTGATTTTACATACCTCCATGACTGAGCTGGACAGCCTTCAGGATGATATACTGGGTATTATGTATATGCCATTCCTGGTGATGATTCTGGTGGTGGGCATTGTGCTGGCATATCTGTCCGGAACAGTGCTTCGTCCCATTGCGAAAATTAATAATACTGCCAGGGAATATGCAAAGGGGAATTTTGAGGCAAGAACAGGGGTAAAACGGAAGGATGAGCTGGGCGAGCTATCGGATTCACTGGAATACATGGCAAGCGAGCTGAGTAAGCTGGATGAATACCGAAAGAATTTTATAGCCAATATATCCCATGATTTCCGCTCACCTTTGACATCCATCAAGGGATATCTGGAGGCAATGCTGGACGGAACCATACCGGTTGAAAAATATGACCGTTATCTGAATATTGTGTTAAATGAATCGAAGCGGTTGACAAAGCTTACCAGCAGTTTGTTAGAATTAAATGATTTTGATACATATGGACCGATTTTAAAGCGCCAGAGCTTTGATATTGTAGATGTCATCAAGGAGACAAGAAATACAGTAGAGGGTATCTGCGAAGAAAAAAATATTGATTTCCGGCTGAAATGTCCGGCAGAGGATACCATAGTATATGCGGACAAAATGAAGATTGGGCAGGTTGTGTATAATCTGATTGATAACGCAATTAAGTTTAGTCCCCTAAATGGAAGGATTACCGTTACGGTATACGACAAAAATGGAAAATTATTTGTCTCCGTGAAGGATGAGGGACCCGGTATTGAGAAGGATAAACAGAACAAGGTATGGGACCGTTTTTATAAGACGGACTCATCCAGAGGCAGGGATAAACAGGGAACCGGTCTGGGGCTGTCCATTACCAAAGAGATTATCAAAGCACATAATGAGAATATTAATCTGATTAGTACCGAAGGGGCAGGCAGTGAGTTTGTATTTACCCTGACAAAAGAAAGTAACCGTGAGGGTGGACAGATTGGATAGAAGTCGTTATAGTAAGGTGTATAGCAATTATGAAACACGATTTTGCAAAGTGCGTTATGCATATATACCAAAACATGTTTTCAGCACGCGTGTGCTCCACTTCGAACGTAACGGTAGTAAGGCAGCAAAAAACGCTGCCCAACAACCGACGTTCTCAGAGGGCGCTTCAACATTGTTTTAGTATATATGTATAACTTATATTTTAAAGTAAGGGATTTCATAATTGTTTAAGCAGGGTATGTCAGGAAAGGAGAGAGCGGATTATTCCGTGGGAAAAAATGCGATTTATAAAAGAATTACGAGAAGGAGATATGATTTCTTCAATCTATTTATGTAAGGACAAAAAAATGTTACAGACAAAGGCAGGCAAGAATTATTATTCCATGCAGCTGCACGATAAAACCGGCTCTGTGGATGG
>JAXVOW010000075.1:0-2207 GCA_037301995.1 bacterium
CCTTGTAAAATATGTGGGAATCGGATTATTTACAGGAATTATTCTATCTTTTATATCCATGGTAATTCCATTTTACTATGCAGTTCCGGCAGCGGCGGAGATTGTAATTATTTTCTTTGTCATAGGAATTATTAGGGGTATCCGCAAAACACCATCTCCCATGAAGGCGGCACTTTTAGCAGATGCCAGGGGACATAAGGAAAAAATATCTACAGCATTTTTCTTAAAAGGAAAAGATGACCCCTTTAGTACCCTGCAAAAGAAGGACGCATTACAAATTATAGAGCGATTTCAAATACGCAGGGAGTTTCCAATCCGTCTTCCATGGAAACAGGTGCTTTTGATGCTGGGTATGGCTGTTGTCTTTGTAATCAGCAGTATGATTGATACGCCGGCAAGGGATGAGGCGAGAGTCAGGAAGGATGTGGCAGAGGAGGCAATGGAAGACATTGCCCGTCTGGAAAAGGTAGAAAAGAAATTAGAGGAAAATAAAGAAATTCCGGAGACAGAGGCTGCTGAAATAAAAGAACAGATAGAAGCTGCAAAGAAAGAGCTTTCAGAGGCGGATTCCAGAGAGGACTTAAAGAAGGCAGAAGACCGCATAATGAAGAAAATGGAGATGGCAAGTGAGAAGACAGAGAATAAGACACTTGGCGAGACCATGAGTGAGGCTGCGAAGGAAGCCAGAGAAGCAGCGGAGAAAAAGGAAAGTGATTTGGTAAAGGAAGCGGAGGAAGCATTTGCCAGAGCGGAAAAGGGAAGTAAAAGGGATAAACAGGAAGCATATGAGAAATTGAAAAAGCTGGCGGATTCCATGGGAGACGAGGCATTGAAAAAGGCGGCAGAGGAATATAAGGCTTCCTCCTATTCAGAGGGCGATTATGCCAATGTCCAAAGAGCGCTAAATGAGACCCTTGCTAATATGACATCAAGCCAGACCGATTTGGCACATAATTCTAATGGCACGGCTTCCTCTGATAATAATAACCAGAATAATGCCAGCCAGAGCAACAGCCAGAACAGTAACCAGACAAACAGTGGAAATTCCGGCAGTAATCAGAGTGGTGGACAAAACAACAGCGGACAAGGAAATAACCAGAATGGAAGTCAAAATGGTAACACTGGAAACGGACAGAATGGACAGGGCAGCTCCGGGCAGAATGGCAATGGAAGCGGTTCCGGTAACGGTGGCAGCGGAAATGGTTCCGGCAGCGGCTGGAATTACGGCAGCAAAGAAGGACAGGAGGGCGCCAGAAAGACCAATGAAAGTATTACTGTTCCCGACGGAGAAACAGGAGATGACGAAAATCTGACCGGAAAGGCAAATGGCAATAACAGCAGTACAAAGGAAAAATCCAGCCAGTCCCGGACATGGTCCGGAAATAAGGTAAGCTATGGAGAGGTTTCGGGAGAGTATAAGAAAAAGGCATATAAAAAGGTAAACGGTTCCAGTTATCCGGGAAAGCTTAAGGATAAAATAAAGAACTATTTTGATGGGCTGAATTAGAGGTTATATGTAAAGTTAGGTAATTGCGAAACTGATCTTTTGAGAGCCTACGTTGTACAAATGTAACAAATATGTTTTTCGGACCGTTTGCACTTGGTTGAGAACGCAACAGTGCTAAGCTCGAAAGTACCTCGCTAAGCACTGACGTTCTCAAATGTCCTACAAACATAAATTTGTTACATTTGCACAACTCACATTTTGAAATAATGAGTTTCGCAATTGTCTATATGTAAAGGAGTGGAAAGGAGCAAGTATGATAAATGAAGAGAGATTACAGGGGATGATTGAAAAAGTAAAATCCTGCGAGAAAGAGATTGGGAAAGGAATTATCGGACAGCGGGATATTATCCGTCAGGTGCTGCTGGCAATTCTTTCCGATGGCAATGTTTTGTTAGAGGGTGTGCCGGGACTTGGAAAAACCGAGCTTGTGAAGGCAGTTTCAAAGGTTCTTTCCACCAGCTTTTCCAGAATCCAGTTTACACCGGATTTGATGCCGGCGGATGTTACGGGAACCAACCTGATTATCAAGGAGGAGGGCAATAATGTTTTCCAATTTGAGCCGGGTCCGGTATTTGCCAATATTGTACTGGCAGATGAAATTAACCGTGCCACGCCGAAGACCCAGTCGGCTTTGTTAGAGGCAATGCAGGAGAAAACTGTAACGGTAGGTAAGACTACCTACGAGCTGCCAAAGCCATTT
>JAXVOW010000076.1:0-5255 GCA_037301995.1 bacterium
CTTTCAAAATGTGAAACTCGTTTACAAAACGGGATCCTCGTTTTACATTCGAGCAGAAAGTATAAGTCAACGAAACCGGATAAACCAAATCCGCAAAAAACCATACCAATTTTGCAATGAGCCGTATAAGAAGCCTGTCTCCTGGTACGATACATCTGCAGAATATTATGAAAAATTATTGAAAATAGTGAAATTGAAGGTGAACATTATGAAGATGAAGAGACGAGTATCAAGAAAAGAACAGTACGAAAAGCTGAGTGCAGCCTGCGAGCCATTCAGAAAGGCAAAAAAGGAAACGATACATACACTTGCGGGAATTGGGCGTAAGCATAAGCTGCTGCGCTATCCGGTTCTGGTTGCATTAGTGGTGTTTATTTTCATTTATAATGTGATTTTATACGGCTGTATCCAGCTAAAAATCAGGGAGAAATTTGCAAGGGGTGTGGCACTTGTTATGACCTTAGTCCTTGTCTTGACCAGTATGAATGCCGTTGCATTTGCAACAACAAAAAGAACCAGTGGTGGAGCGCAGAGTAAAGGTGTGATTACAGCCTTTAGCAAACTGGACGAGTCGGTTGCAAAACAGTCATTGCCTGTTGGAGCAAAGGAAAGTGGGATAACCTTTCCGGATGCCCTTACGGTGACTCTGGAAACAGAGAGTGAGGAGGAACAGACAGAAAGTACAGAAGCGAAAGAAAAAACAACCTCGGAAGAAAGCACAGAAGCAGAAGAAAAAACTACCTCGGAGGAAAGTACAGAATCAGAAGGAAATACATCGGAGGAAAGTACACCGGAGAGCGAGGAAGCCTCCCCTGCCGATGAAAAGGGCAATTCGGCAGATACACCTTCTTCAGGAAATGAAGTGTCAGCTATTTTCAATTTTTTACTGCCGGAGCCTATGAAAGTTTATGCGGCAGGGCCTGCGGAAACAAAAACTTCTATTGATGTGACATGGACATTGGATACAGCCGCAAGCACATCCAAAACCTTCGATTCTTCCGAGGCAGGAAACAGGTATGTCTATGTGCCTGTCATTCCGGATGAATATACAGTAGCGGAGGGCGTCAGTCTCCCGCAGATTATCGTGACAGTTATAGATAAGGAGCAGACAACTGTACCGCAGATTATCGGATGGCAGTTTGGAGAAGAAAATGTCTTTCCCGAAGGGGCGTTGTTTTATGATGCCGGAAGCTACAGCCTTGTACTGGCAGGAGGCGACAGCGAAGTACAGATTCCTTTTGAAGAAATCGTATCCTGTTTACCGGAAAATGTGCTCGTAAAATATGCAGAAGAAGCCATAGATGATGAGGTTCTGCCTATTTATGGATGGAGCTGCCCGGAATATACCACAGATGAGGAAGGAAATCTGCCTTACAGCGGAAGCTTTTTCTTTACAGCTCTGCTTGCAGAAAACGGAGAAGAAGGAGAGTATGTTTTTTCCCAGGATGTGGAGCCGATAGGGGTGTGGGTAATCTTTGATGCGCCAATGAAAACTTCCGTAACCGCTGCACCCGGCACCATAACCTCCGATCAGGAATGGGAAGAGCAGACACTGGCAGCCGGTACGTATATCATCAATGAGGGAGTAACCGTGACTGTATCCGGAAGACTTACGGTTAACGGAACGGTTACAATCAAGGGTGGTGGAAAACTTGTGCGGTCCGGCAGCTATGCGGGAACAAGCGGTTCTGGTTATAACAGTGCCCTGCTGTATGTTACCGGGGGCAGTCTGACGCTTGAGAATATTACCATAGACGGCAATTTTGTGGAGGCATATGGACCGGCTGTCTATATAAGCTCCGGAACGGTAACGTTGAACAGCGGTGCGGTCATTCAGAATAACTATAATATGAATCCCAGCAGTGGTGCGGGTACTTATGCTGCGGGAGGCATCTATTGTGCCGGCACGTTAAATATAAACGGCGGGACCATTCAAAATTGCAGGACAAACGGAGAAATAGCGAGTAGTGCTTATAGTTATGCAGGCGGAGGAATCTATCTGAAGGGGACTTGTAATATGACCTCCGGCAGTATTACGGGCAATTATGCTTCTAACGGCGGCGGAATATATCTTGCCTCCGGAGCAACGCTTGATTTGATTGGCGGCATAATTTCCGGCAATTCAGCAACTGGGAATGGAAACGGGATTTATTATTCAACAGTAAATAATACAAATGGCATATTAAAGATTGGAGGAGATGCCAATATTTCAGATACCATTTATCTGGATATTACGAAAGGAACCCTTTACCCTCTGATTACCTCCGAGCTCCATTATCCAATAACGCTTAACTGTAATATCTCAGAGGAAGGAAAGGTTCTGGCAAGAGGCAGCAGTTATACGCTTACCGATGCAGATGTCAGCAAGATTACTTTGGAGAATTCAGGACTTTATTCCGTACTGGATACAGAGAATAATCAGATTATTTTAAGGGAAATGGAAGCAATATGGCAGGAGATGTCCGGGGGAGAGTGGAAGTATGGTGAATTTACTACGGCACTGGAGAATGTATATTCCGGCGGAACAATCAAACTGCTGAAAGATATCGTATTTACAGAAAAAGTGGAAATAGCAAAGACAGTCACGATTACCAGTAATGATACTTCCAATCCGTGCACGATTACGAGAATGCCTACCGGAACTTATGGGAACATTACACTTACAGGAAGCGGTAATCTGACGTTGACCGGCATCATTTATGATGGAAACCGGGATTATGTCAGCGGCGGCGGGGAAGCCCAATCATTAATCAAAGTTGGTGATACAGGTAATCAGGGGACAGCTTTGATATTGGGAAACGGCTGTGTTATCCGTAATGGCTATAAATCCGGCGGTTCAGGCGTTATTGCGGTATATGGAACAATGACAATGGAGTCCGGTGCAGTTATTGAGAACTGTCAGGTAACCGGTACCGGCGGTGCGGTCTGGGTTTCGTCTGACAGCACTTTCATCATGAATGGAGGAACGATTCAAAACTGTGCAGCGGCAGACGGCGGTTCTGCTGTTTCTGTGGATGGAACGTGCTTACTGAATGGCGGCAGTATTACAGGAAATACGGATGCATCCGATAAGACGTGTGACGTTTATCTGCGGTCAAGCGGAAGCGGCAGCCTGACCTTAAACGGTGTAGCCATTTCAGGCAATACATACAGTGTCTATAATGAGGGAAAGAACGTCATGATTACAGGGGATTCCACGCTTCTGGGCAGTATTTATACAACAAATGCAGTTACGGCAAGCGGAGCCGGCGTCAGTGGTCTGACAAAAACCTATGCCATTACGATGAGCTCCGTCACAAATGGGACTATAGTGGTTAAGGACAGTACGGACAGCACCCATTATCAGCTTGATTCCTCTGAGTATGTGCTGGCAGCTAATGGAACGGACCTTTGGGCAGTAAAAAAATATACAGTTACCTATGATTACAGCACGAATGGCGGCACTTATGCCACAAAAACTTCCGATATGTTTGGGGCAGGTAATCAGGTAGACTTAACAACGACAGCCAAAAAAGACGGCTGGGAATTTGTGGGTTGGAATACGGATAAGGATGCCAAAACGGGGCTTGCTTCCCTGACAATGGGAACGGAGGACATGACATTATACGCAGTCTATAAGAAGACGCTGACGCTGACCTGCTATTCCGGCAGTGCGGGAGATAAGCAGACAGAAACAGTAACGATTTACAACAATGATACGAAAGGTTCCTTAAAAGTACCGGCTGCAAAAGCGTGGAGTGTATCGGATGAAAATTATAGGTTCCATCATTATGTACTGGGTCCTGATAAATTCGAGGGAACAATATATGGTGGCGGTAGTACGATTTACTTGTCGGAAGACATCAGTCTTTATGCATGGTATAGAAAAACAATCACGATTTCCTATGAAGCCAATGAGGGAAGTGGAAGCGTGGCAGATAAAGAAATCTACCGGAGCGCGAATGTGTCAGATATCGTTACCTATAAGGAAGCTTCTGCCACGCTGCCGGAGGGCACAGGCTTTACACGTGCCGGGTACACCTTTAACGGCTGGATAGAGGGAAGCAGTATAGGAACTGTTATAGCGGCAGGGACCCTGGTCACACCCACAGCAGATACCACCTATTACGCAAGCTGGACGCCGAATACTTATTTGGTTGAACTGCATTTAAACGGAGGAAGCGGGGGGACGAGCCTGACTTCCTACACCTGCGGGACAGGTGCGGTACTTCCGACAGACTGGACAAAATCAGGCTATATTTTTGCAGGCTGGTATGACAATGCGGACTGTACCGGAACAGAGGTGGCAGAGATTTTAGCCACGGATACAGGAAATAAGGAATACTGGGCAAAATGGGTAGACGATATCGCTCCTGAAATCGGTACGCTTTCCTACAGCTATCAGCCGAAAAATCTGTGGCAATGGCTGATTGGAAAGGAAAGCCTGATTATCACAGTGCCTGTGACAGAGGAGGGCAGCGGGGTAGATGAAATTGTTTATATCGTGACAGAGGAGGGCAGCACAGCAAGTACGGACACATCGGAGATTGTGGATGGTGTGGCAAAGATTACCGTTTCTGCGGATTTTAAGGGAACGATTGTTTTATTCTGTACCGATAAGGCTGGCAATACTTCATCAAGCGTAGCGGTTGGTTCAGATATGAATGGAACAGGAATTATTATTGAGGATAATGCGCCGGACATCACTTTTCAGGCTGATGGCGGTGATGTATCGCCAGGTGAATACGCATTAGCTCCTGAAATTACTGTGACGGTAACGGATGACAAGGACAACGCCATTTCTGCCGGGATTGCTTCCGTGACTTATCAGATTGGGAATGGTGTGGAGACCGAAGTACAGCAGGATTTCGTGACAAGCATGAAAAACCAGGTCAGCTTTACTATAGCGGCGGCACAGATTCCGACTGGCAGGACGGAAATTATCGTGAAAGCCACAGACAATGCGGGAAATTTATCGGAAAAGAAGTTTACCGTGACCGTACATGTCCACAGCGGAAACCTTGTGGATGCAGAGGCAGCGACCTGTACGGAGGACGGACACAGGGCTTATTATATCTGTAGCTGCGGCAAGTGGTTTTCGGACAGCAGCTGTACAAAAGAAGTGACGGCACAGGAAGTGGCAATCCTGGCAACAGGGCATAGGTCCGTAACGGATGCAGCCAAAGCGGCGACCTGTACCAAAACGGGATTGACGAAGGGAAGCCATTGCTCCGTGTGTGGAACTTCAATAGTAGAGCAGAAAACAATAAAAGCGT
>JAXVOW010000077.1:0-37610 GCA_037301995.1 bacterium
TATTATAAAAACTATTTACGGCGGTAAACCGCTAGTACATGTCGCAAGGATGCGGCATTATATTCAAGGAGGAATTTATTATGGTAGTACAACACAACATGCAAGCAGTTAACACGAACAGAATGTTAGGACAGAACGTGAAGGCTGTACAGAAGTCAACAGAGAAGTTATCTTCAGGATATCAGGTAAACCGTGCAGCAGATGATGCAGCAGGTCTTTCTATTTCCGAGAAGATGAGAAACCAGATTCGTGGTCTTAACCAGGCTGTTAAGAACGCAGAGGATGGTATTTCTCTTATCCAGACTGCTGAAGGTAACATGAACGAGATTCATTCTATCCTTCAGAGAATGGGCGAGTTAGCTATCAAGGCTCGTAACGATGTTAATGCAACTGAAGACCGTCAGACAATTCAGGACGAGATTTCACAGCTGAAGCAGGAGATTTGCTCTATTACTACAAAGGCTGAGTTCAACGGAACTAAGTTATTGAATGGTAATATGGCAGATGGTAAGAACCTTCAGGTAGGCGCTAATCAGGGTGAGTTATTGAAGATTAAGATTAGTGGTACATCATTGAAGAAATTAGGTCTTACAACTACTTCTGTTAAGACAGCTAAGTCTGCATCTGCAGCAATTAAGCAGATTCAGTGTGCTATCAAGATTGTGTCTGCACAGCGTTCATTACTGGGTGCTATTCAGAACCGTCTTGAGTACACCATTAACAACTTAGAGAACTACTCTGAGAACTTAACATCTGCTGAGTCACAGATTAGAGATACTGATATGGCTACAGAGATGGTTAACTACAGCAAGAACAATATCTTGCAGCAGGCTGCTCAGTCAATGCTTGCACAAGCTAACCAGTCTAACCAGGGTGTATTATCATTACTTCAGTAATTTCATAATTATTGAGGTGAAGAGCCGGTCCGCAGGGGCCGGCTTTTTTTGTAAAAAAATTGAAAAAAATTTAAAAACAGGTATAAAGTTCTTTGATGGCATGTCGATATATAATGTGTAAGGAACACAAAAAGGATTTAGGTTCACTTAATAAAAAGAAAATATAAATAAAGGAAATTATCAAAAGGATTTGATATCAAGGAGGAATTTATTATGGTAGTACAGCACAACATGCAGGCAGTTAACACAAACAGAATGTTAGGACAGAATGTAAAGGCAGTACAGAAGAACACAGAGAAGTTATCATCTGGTTATCAGGTAAACCGTGCAGCAGATGATGCAGCAGGTCTTTCTATTTCCGAGAAGATGAGAAACCAGATTCGTGGTCTTAACCAGGCTGTTAAGAACGCAGAGGATGGTATTTCTCTTATCCAGACTGCTGAAGGTAACATGAACGAGATTCATTCTATCCTTCAGAGAATGGGCGAGTTAGCTATCAAGGCTCGTAACGATGTTAATGCAACTGAAGACCGTCAGACAATTCAGGACGAGATTTCACAGCTGAAGCAGGAGATTTGCTCTATTACAAAGAAGGCAGAGTTCAATGGAACCAAGTTATTAGATGGTTCTATGTCGCTTGCAAATTCTGGAAAGCAGTTACAGGTTGGTGCGAACCAGGGCGAGTTATTGAGAATCTCTATCAGTGGTACATCATTAAAGAAATTAGGTCTTACAGCTACTTCTGTTAGGACGGCTAAGTCTGCATCTGCAGCAATTAAGCAGATTCAGTGTGCTATTAAAATGGTATCTGCACAGCGTTCCTTACTGGGTGCTATCCAGAACCGTCTTGAGTACACCATTAACAACTTAGAAAACTACTCTGAGAACTTAACATCTGCTGAGTCACAGATTAGAGATACGGATATGGCTACAGAGATGGTTGATTACAGCAAGAATAATATTTTACAGCAGGCAGCACAGTCAATGCTTGCACAGGCTAACCAGTCTACACAGGGTGTTCTTAACTTGTTGCAGTAATCAATTAATACATGGGAATAATGGGCTGGCCTTTATGGTCAGCCTATTTTATATTATCTTAAAATATGATAAAATGGAAAGGGCAGGAACAGGGATTTATGAATGATTTATTAGAGGTATTGGAGAAGGTAGCTGAATTATTGTATCAGGAAAGAAAAAATGACGCATATGGAATATTGGTAAAGTGCCTGCCGGTTATGGGAGTGTGTATTGGAGAGATAGAGGACAAAGACTTGCAGGAAGAAATTAAGGCCTCTTTAAATGATGCGGTTGGGGCCATGGAGTCCAATGATTGCACACTGCTTGCAGACATTTTACAGTATGACATTATTGATAAGCTTAGGGGCATAGGAGAAGAATAGGGATGTCTTTTTGGGATAAGAATTTAGAAGTCATAAAAGAAAAAGATTGTGATATGTTCAACAAAATACAGGAACATGAAAATATAGAGAAAAATGGCGGGCAGTTTATAATAGAGCAGGCCAGAGACGGCTCGGATATATTGGGTATATCAGAAGATGGGCATAAGGTGATGCTTAACAGTACCTACCGTCCAAAGGATGAGGCAGTTAAATTTGCAGGAAAGATTGAATTGACAGAAAACTCCATTACCGTTTTGGTTGGTCTGGGCAATGGAATCGTTGTATCGGAAATTCTGAATAAATTAAATAAAGAAGCTACACTATTTATTTATGAACCTTCTATGGAATTGTTTTTCTTTGTGATGGAGCATTTTGATATGACGGATATTTTGAATGACAGCCGTGTTAGTTTGTTTGTGGAGGGAATTGACGAGGATATTCTGGGAAATAATCTAAGCTTTATTCTGACGAATATCAATGTAGGAGTTACAGTGCTGGAAGCCCATCCAAAATACAGGGAATTATTTCCACAGCAGTATGAAAAGATAAACAAGGTATTTAAGGAGTGCAGGGAATGCGCATTGACAAATCTCCAGACAATCATTAACAAGAGCAGACTTATGGCAGAGAATGCCATAGCAAATATCCCGTATTTTTTGCGCTCAAAATTGTCGACGGATTATATCGGAAAGTTTCCAAAGGATATGCCTGCGATTATAGTGGCTGGAGGTCCTTCTCTTGACAAAAACTATGAGGTGCTTAAACAGGCAAAGGGGAAAGCGCTTATCATCGCAATGGACAGAACTGCCAGATTTTTACTGGACAGAGGGATTGTTCCGGATATGTTTTGTTCTCTGGATTTTAACAAGAATCAGGAGTTGTTTAAGGATGAAAGGTTAAAGGATATACCATTTTTGTATATGCCGGATTTAAGCCACCGGGTAATGGATATTGTAAATGGAAATAAATTAATCTATGGAACAGGAGATTTCAAGCTCTATGATTCCCTGATAGAGGAGTATGGGAAAAAACCAGTGATTATACCGGTGGGCGGTTCCGTTGCGACATTTGCCTATGGCTTTGTCAGGACAATGGGATTTAAACGAACGATTCTGGTGGGACAGGACCTGGCGCTTACAGGAGGAAAGGTATATTCCGGAGGCTTGCAGAATAAAAGAGCGGATGCAGAGAAATTTCAACATCTCATGGTACCGGGAAATGTGGAGGAAATGGTGGAGACCAGAGGCGATTTTTATGTGTATCTGGTATGGTTCAACCAGGCAGTGAAGGAAGCCGAGGGGTGTATGGAAGTGATTAATGCCACTGAAGGAGGAGCAAGAATTGAGGGTACGAAGGTGATGACCCTTCAGGAGGCAGTAGATACCTATTGTACTACGGAATATGACATAGGGGCAATTTTTGATGCAGAGGATTATATCTTCCCACAGGATAAGCCAGAAGAAGTATACAGAATATTAGAAAAGCGCCGGATGGAAATTAAAAGGCTGAAGGAGACGGCAAAGACGGCATCGGAAGCTGCCAGAAGATGTGGAGTGCTGACAAAACGGGGAGATTCCGGAAAAGAATTTAAAGAAAAGAATAAAATACTTTCAAAAACAGGAAAACTTTTTGATGAAGATGTAGCCGCAAACCTTATCAATAAATATACGGAAAATCTTTTGCTTCAGCAGGATATGGATTTGTATGTGGCAGAGAATGATAATGAGAAAGAAATGTTAAGGCTTTATCAAAAGCTGGAATATGATTACAATGTGGTTTACGAGAATATTGATGGGCTGTTAGAGCGTTATGATGCAATGTTATCCCGCGTAAGAGAAGAGTATAATTTGGATGAATAACTGTTTTAGATGACAGTTGCAGGATAAAAGTAAATAGACTGTTAGCGAAACAGGGAAGGTGGAAGTTATGAAAATATTGGCTGTTATTCCGGCCAGGGCTGGATCAAAATCAGTTCCGCATAAAAATATAAGGGAAATTGGCGGTAAGCCCATGCTTGCACATTCTATCGGACACGCAGAAGCATCGGAATATATCAATCGTATTATTGTCAGTACAGATAGCAGGGAGTATGCGGAGATTGCAGTCAAATACGGTGCGGAGGTTCCATTTATAAGACCTGAGGAGTACGCATCGGATACCGCTCTGGACTATGATGTGTTTTATCATGCCTTAAATTGGCTTGCAGACAAAGAAAATTACATTCCGGATATTGTGGTACAGCTGCGTCCCACATATCCGATTCGGGATGTTCGTGATATTGATAATATGATACAATTATTAGTAGAGCATCCGGAAGCGGATTCTGTCCGCAGTATGGTAAAGGCAACAGAGATACCATATAAAATGTGGCTCAGGGAAAAGCCGCTTTCAGACAGGGAGGAGAGAGAAGCAACCGTATCGGATAACAGGATTGTTCCTCTGATAACCGATATACCGGAGTGTTATAATATGCCAAGACAACAGCTTCCAGAGGTGTATTACCAGAATGCATGTATTGACGTATTCCGCCCGGAGGTTGTATTGCATAAGCATTCAATGTCAGGGGATTATATTCTTGGATATGAAATGAAGGAAAATTTTGATATTGATACAGAGGAAGATTTTCAAAAGGCAATGAAGCGCATGACGTAATGGTATTCTTTTAAAAAGCCGATATAATAAATAGGTGAAAACATTTTGTAACACATTTATTCTATAACAGATAAATTTATTTACCAGGGAGGGTTACATATGGGAAAAGAATTATTTGAGGATTTATTTATTTTTGAAATGGCAAATTCTCATCAGGGAAGTGTGGAGCATGGAATGGATATTATTCACGCCATGAGTAAAATTGCCAGAAAATATAATGTAAAAGCAGCGGTAAAATTACAATTTCGTAATCTGGATAATTTTATACATCCGGATTATAAAGGCAGGCAGGATGTAAAGCATATACCAAGATTTGAGAGCACCAGGCTGAGCGTAGAGGAGTTTACCCAGCTTGTGGACGCAATTCATGAAGAAGGGCTTATTGCCATGAGTACCCCTTTTGATGAAGATGGTGTGGACTGGTGTATGGATATGGGCGTGGATATCATTAAGATTGCCAGCTGTTCCGCATTGGACTGGCCGTTGTTAGAGAAGGCAGCCCAGGCAAATAAGCCGCTTATTATATCAACCGGCGGCAAAACCCTGTCAGATATCGACAAGCTGTATAATTTTTTTACGCACAAGGGCTGTGATTTTGCATTCCTGCATTGTGTAGCAGAATATCCTGCGCCAATGGAGCATTTGCAGCTGGATTTTATAGATAAAATGAACCGCAGATATCCGGATGTGACAGTGGGATATTCCGGGCATGAGAATCCGGATGATAATACAGCTCCAATGCTGGCGATTGCGAAGGGCGCCAAGATTTTGGAGCGTCATGTGGGTCTGCCGACGGAAACCATTACCTTGAATGCGTATTCCATGAATCCGGAGCAGGCTGATAAATGGGTTGCAGCAGCATTGCAGGCTAAAACAATGTGCAGCATGAAGAAGGCTGGAAAGAAATATATTTCTCAGGAGGAGCTGGATTCCCTGAATTCTCTGATGCGAGGTGTATATGTGAAGCATGATGTAAAGGAAGGGGAAGAGTTAACCCGTGAGGATGTCTTCTTTGCGATGCCTTGTCATGAAAAGCAGATGACATCCGGTGAATTCTATGATGGGGTGATTGCCCATCGGGATTACAGGCAAAATGAGGAATTACATGAGAAGAAGAAAATAACAGATATTAATCTTGCAAGAAGCGTTATACACGATGCAAAAGGTATGCTTTATGAAGCAGGGATTGCATTAGGTGATGATTTTGAGGTGGAGCTTTCCCATCATTACGGAATGAAGCATTTCCGCCAGACTGGTGCTATTATTATCAATATTATTAACAGAGAGTACTGCAAGAAATTATTGATTGTGCTGCCGGGACAGAAGCATCCGGTTCATGCCCATAAGGTGAAGGAGGAGACTTTCCAGTTATTATATGGAGATTTGACGGTTACTTTAGAGGGCAAAGAGAGGAAAATGAAGCCTGGGGACATTCAGACGGTGCTCCGTGGAGAAAAGCATTCCTTTACTTCCCAGACTGGTGCTATCTTTGAAGAGGTATCTACAACCCATGTGAAGAGTGATTCCTACTATGATGACCCATTAATTCGCAGAATGGACCCGATGGAGCGGAAGACCATATTGAGGAAATGGTAACACGATAAAAATTATATATAAGAAAGATTGTTCCATGTAAATTGAACCGACCCCCAAAGGTCAGGCTTAAAAGCTAATGATTGGGAGGTCGGTCTTTTTATGGCAAAACATAGCTTTGAATTGTTAAATAGTGTAGGAGCTTATTATTATTGCTATATATAGTGGTTGCGCTAAATATATTTATATGATATAATCAGATAAACTAATAGATATAAAAGGAGGTGGCTATTATGACACAAGAAGATATTTTTATATTTAAAGATATCGTGAGAGAGGTTACAACAGAAGTAGTCAACAGTGCAGTTATTACATCTGAGGAACGGATGATGAATCAGATGGGCGAGAAGCTGGGGGCGCTGGAAGTCGGGATGGATGAGAAGTTAGGAGCGCTGGAAGCCCGGATGGACGAGAAGCTGGGAGCGCTGGAAGCCCGGATGGACGAAAAGCTGGAAGTGTTGGAAGTCCGGATGGATGAGAAGCTGGGAGCGCTGGAAGCCCGGATGGACGAAAAGCTGGAAAATCTGGAGATACGTATGCACAAAGTAATGGATGAGAAGCTGGAAAATCTGGAGATACGCATGCGCAAAGTAATGGACGAGAAGCTTCATCACACAGAGAATATGATTTTACAGCATGTAGACTCCGTTCAAGAATCCATTTACAAGAAAATGGATGAATTGGAAAAGGAGATTAGAACCTTTAAGGAGTATAATCATATTGCAGAGATGGATAGCGAAGAGCACAAGCTTATGCTAAAAAAGATTACTGAGATGGAACAGCGGATAGCAGCTTTAGAGAAAAGAAAATCCCTTAGAATTCTAAAATAAACAGTATAATATGTCGATATACAATAAGACGGATTCATTTTAATAAAATACTATTTGGGACAAGCGAATAGGTTTACATATATGTTTTTGATACAGTTAGGACATGGATGTCGGCATAGATTCAAGGGAATGAGGCGATAAGATGAAGATGATAATAGAGGGAATCAAATATTGGGGACAATTGCTTTTGTTACCTGTATACTGGTTCTCTTTTTTATTTCCCAGAAATAAGAAAATCTGGCTTTTTGGCTCTACCTTTGGAAGGCGGTTCGCAGATAATCCAAGATATTTTTTTCTATATTGCAGCCAGCATAGAGAAGAATTAGACATACGTCCCATATGGATAAGCCATGATAAAGGAATTGTAAAATTTTTAAATGAGAATGGATATGAGGCATATTATTATCATTCTTTAAAGGGTGTCTGGTATGCTTTAAGAGGCGGAATATACTTCTTTGACAATTATTCCAAGGATATTAACTTTTGGCAGAGTGGAAGAGCCCTTAAATTTAACATGTGGCACGGTGTAGGGAATAAGTGTATTAACCATGATAACCGGCATGACAGGGTACGGCATCCAAGAAATGGATGGGAAAGATTTAAGTTTTTTCCGAGAAGGCTGTCGGACGAAAAACCAAGCCATTATATACTGGCTACCTCGCCTATGATAGGTGAGATTTTTGCGCAGGCTTTTCAGGTGCAAGAGAACCATGTGATAGAAACGGGATATCCCAGAAACGATATTTTGTTTAAAGAGAACAGCATCGAGAATGTGTATTTGACGGAGGAGAAGCTGTTACAGCAGCATATAAAGGAGTGGAAGCAGGGAGGACAAAGACTTCTCGGTTATTTTCCTACATTTAGAAGGTCTGAGACAAAGTTTTTTGAAGTGTGTGATTTGAAGGCTTTTAATACATTCCTGCAGGAAAATAATATGATTTTTATCTGTAAGTTACATCCAAAATCAGCCTGCAAAGATGCGTTTGAGGCAGTTGACTATTCCCATATTTATGTTGTAAAACCAGAAGTAGATATGAATTCATTTTTAGGTGATATTGACTTGCTGGTGGCGGATTATTCATCCGTGTATAGCGATTTTATGCTGCTTAACAGACCGGTGGTGGCATTTCATTATGATTATGAGGAATATTCAGGTGATACAAGGGATGCGTATTTTGATTATGAGGAGTATATGCCGGAGGTGAAGGCATATAATATGCAGGAATTAGAGGATAGTATCTGCAGGGTTTTAGAAAAAGATGAGGCATCGGAAAAGCGGAAACGCTTTTGCAAAAAATTGTATAAGAATATGGATGGAAATTCCTGTAGGAGACTTGTGAAAGAGATACAACAGCTAATGTAATTAGAAAGGAGAAGGTTATGGACAGTGTAGAGACAATCAGTATTGCAAAGTATTTATACGACAATGTAAAGGAGCTGGCAGAATCAGGAAAACTGGAGAAAAAGTACATTGTTATGTTTGGAGCCAATAAACCTGCGCAGGTTGTAATAGCCTGCCTGGAAAAAGAGGGTATTGCTATAGATGCAATTGTAGATAACAATAGTCAAAAAAGAGAAATGATTGCAAGTGGAAAAATGCCGCTTATTAACGGAAAGTATAAGATAGATTCACCGCAGGATATTTTAGGTACATACCGTGAGGATGCTATGATACTAATTGCCTCCCAGTGTTATTATGATATGTGTTCCCAGATTGAACAAATGGGATATGATATTATGACCCAGACGATTCAGCTGTTAAGCTTTCCTGCATTGTCAGAAGAGAAAAAACCAGAGGTTTCTTATATTGACCAGGAGGAAATGAAGCAGATTGAGTTAGATTTATTATCACATTTCAGGGCAGTTTGTGAAGAGGAAAAGCTTCGGTATTATATTTGTGGAGGTACATTATTGGGAGCAGTGCGGCATAAGGGTTTTATTCCCTGGGATGATGATATTGATGTATTTATGCCGGTGCCGGATTATTTAAAGCTTATAGATGTATGGAAAGAGGATGAGAAATACAAATTATTAAATATGAATAATTGTATTACCTCGTATATGTTTACCCGGCTTATAAATAAGATGACAGTGTTAGAGGAGATTCATTATCCGTTGCGGAGTAAGACAGCAATTAATATAGATATTTTTCCAATTAGTGGTTTTCCGTCCGGGGATGAGCAGGAAATAGCGGATTTCACAAATGAAGTACTGCAATTGAGAAATGAATGGGACGATTTTTGGTTTACTTATGGCACTCAAAAAAACGAGTATGAGAAATATGAACAATTGAAAATGAAGATTAAGAATATCATGACCCGTTATGATTTTGATGATTCGGAGATGGCAGGATATATTGTAACAGGAAAGCTGGATAGGGAATTACTGCCAAGGGCATGTTTTGATGAATCAATGCTTATGGAGTTTGAGGGAGAAAACTACAGGGTGCCAAAGGGATATCATACATATTTGACAAATATGTATGGAGATTATATGACTCTGCCTTCCAAGGACCAGCAGGAGAGCAAGCATTGTTTTAATGCGTGGTGGGAATAGAGATAAAAATAAGTGTGGAGGGAGATGCAATGAAGGGTATATATAATGCAGAACAGCATATTAATTTTGACACAATTAAAGAATTGTTAGACAAAAACAAGGGGAAGGAAATCCTTTGTTTTGGAGGAGGAACAGCAGCACAGATTCTGATGGATAAATTGTTAAATGAATACAGGGTGTCCTGCTTTATGGATAATAACAGCAAATTGTGGGGGCAAAGCATTAATGGAATACCTATTTGTTCAGCGGATATATTGAAGGAAAAAGAAAAGGGTCAGTATATTGTTTTGATATTAAGTAAGCATGCCAACCAGATAAGCCGGCAGCTGGAAGAAGCAGGATTGAAAGGAAATGAAGATTATTTTGATATTTATAGGGAATTTTCAATCTATTTCCGAATCAAGAAGTTTGAGAAAAACGTTCTAAAATTTCTCGATTTTATTGATACAATACCAGAGGGATTTTTTAAGAATTATGATAAAAAGGGTGCCAAGGCGGGAATTGTCTGTTGTGGAACAATGGCTAAAAATGCCACATGCTTTGCTGTTGCACAGTGTCTTGTCTCCATGTATCATGGGTATAAGCCTACATTGATTGTGGATACTCTGAAGGGATATGATGACTACATTTATTTTGATTCGTATCATACTGTAGTACGCAGTTATATAGATTATATCATTCAGTATCTGGAACAAAAAAATATTTTAATTGACGTTGACTATATTTCTGAATCGGATTCTGTGAATTTAACGGAGGAAGAACGGAATAAATTAGATTATTTGTCGGAGATAACATTATCCTGGTTGGATTCCCGCAGAGACGAGGTATTTTTAGACTGTGACCCGTGCCGGGAAGAGGTAAGTAAGAAAATTCTGATAAAGAATTATGGGCATATAAAATATTACTTTGCACATCATACATATGATGTGCTCAGTGTTTTTACAGGTCTTCATAAGCATAGATGCCTATATATACTAGCAGCAACAGAGTACAATATGAGAATTTCTACTTATGATGGTGGAGAGGCGGGACATGAAATTAAAGTATGTACCAATGGTATTAGTACCCAATCCCCGGATATTAAAGGGATTTTGAAATCTAAGATGTTTACAGAGGACGAATTATCGGAGATTGCTGTAAAATCAGAGGAATTATTGAGATTGCGGCAGAATGCCACAGTAGAGGATAATGCAAATATCAAGACAAGAATATTAAATTATCAATTGGCTCCGCAAAGTGAAAATACTGAAAATTATGATATTTTAGTTCCGCTTAATATTTTTTGGGATTCTGCTGCATTATGGGTAGATTGTGTGTTTGACAACTGGGTGGATTGGTTAAAGGAGTTAATTTCCTTTGTGTATAATCATACGGACGCCACAATGCTGATTAGAGAGCATCCTGCGCAAAATTTGTTCCGGAAGTTTAAGTATGTGGATTTGATAGAAAGTATAGGGTACAATGCTGCGGAATATGGGGAGCGGATAAAGATAATTAAGGCAGATGCCCCGGTTAATACATATAGTGTTCTAAAAAAAGCAAAGGTGGTATTGCCATATACAAGCACCCTGGGTATTGAGGCGGCGATTATGGGAAAACCGGTCATCATGCATACAAACATTTATTACAATAATACCAGTTTTGTGAAGAGTGCATCTACAAGGGAGGAGTATTTTTCCTATCTTACGGAGGCTTTGTGTGGTAATGGTGGTAAAATTGGGGAAGCGGAAAGAAAGGAAGCCCTGGTAATATATTTTCTTAAAATGAAAGATATGCTGCCATCTGTCTTTACGGAAGCAATTGCAGACTGGATGGATTACGATTTTCAGGAGCTATGTGAAGAGCAGGGGGTACAAAGATTGATGGATTGTATCTATCATGGGATTCCGGTATGTTATAATATAACAAAAGAGATACTTAACAAATAGATGGATAGAGGTGATGAAAATGAAAATATTGATTGTTATACCTGCCAGGGGAGGTTCAAAGGGGATTCCAAAGAAAAATATCCGGTTAATGAATGGAGAGCCTTTAATCTCCTATGCAATTAAAAATGCAAGGGCATGCCAGAGAGAGTGGGATGTGGATGTAGTAGTTGATACCGATGATGATGAGATTACAAAGATTGCAAAAAAGTATGGCGGTGATGTGAACAGACGGCCGAAGGAATTGGCAGGGGATGATGTCACCTTAGACCCGGTTATTATAAATGCATATAACGAGATGAAAAAGCGCAGTAATTGTTCTTATGATTACGTTATCACATTACAGCCAACATCACCAACCCTGAAATCCAGTACTTTAATCAAAGCAGTTTCCTATGCAGCCAGGAATGATGTAGAGACATTAATCAGTGTGATTAATGACCCGCATTTGTCTTGGAGTAATGTAGATGAAAGGATGCTTCCTGACTATAAGGAAAGGGTAAACAGGCAGCTGCTGCCACCCCATTACAGGGAAACTGGAGGTTTTTTAATTACAAAAGCTGCTTTGTTAGATAAGGGTATTCGTTTGTCAGAGAATATACAGGTTTTTGAGCTTCCGGAGGAGGAAGCAATCGATATTGATGGAATAAAGGATTGGGTTGTCTGTGAAAGTATATTAAAAAGAAAGAAGATTATTTTTCGGGCGGATGGTTATGAAAGCCTGGGAATGGGACATATCTACCGCTGTATTACATTGGCATACCAGTTTATAGAGCATGATGTGGAGATTGTAACAAACAGTGGATATGAGGATGGTGTCAGAAAGCTGGAGCAGTCACGGCTGCCATACGAGAAGGTAAAAGATACAGAAGAATTTCTGGAATATGTTAAAAATCATCCAGTGGATATCGTGGTAAATGATGTTTTAAACACGGAGAAAGAATATGTCCAGGAATTGAAGAGGTATGTTCCGAGAGTGATTAATTTCGAGGACCAGGGAGAAGGGGCAATATATGCAGACGCAGTAATCAATGCCATATATGATAATGAACCGGTTAGAGAAAATTTGTATAGTGGATTTAAGTATTTTGTTATAAGAGATGAATTTTTAAGGGCAACAAGAAATGATTTTCACAAAAATGTAAAGAACGTACTGGCTATGTTTGGTGGTAGTGACCCAAGTAATATGAGTCTAAGAATTTATAAGATTTTTCAAAAGCTTGCAGAGAGTAATCCAGAGCTTCAGTTTCATATTATAACTGGGATAGGCTATTTGTATAAAGATGAATTAAAGGATGATAGGGAGCATAATATTTATGTTCACAATGACGTAGAGATTGTCAGTGAATATATGGAAAAGGCGGATTTAGCTATTACATCCCAGGGGAGAACGATTTATGAGCTGGCGTGTATGGGAGTCCCGTCAATTGTGCTGGCACAAAATGCCCGGGAGACAACACATATTTTTGCCAATCTTAAAAACGGATTTATAAATCTGGGTATTGGTAAGGATAACGAAGAGGAATCTATTATTAATACCATTGACTGGTTGATACATACACCGAAGGTGAGGGAAGAGATGCGTTTATCCCTGCTGGAAAAGAATTTTTACGAGGGTCCAAACAGGGTTAGAAAGATAATACTGGGGGAATGAGAATGCGGGTTTTAGTTGTTTCAAAGACGGTGACAAATGGAGGAGATTTTCTATTTGCAAAATATACGAAGGATATTTTGCAGCATGAATATCCATTAGCAGATTTTGTTTTTGATGATGCATTTAGGGAATTTACAGAGGAAGAGATAAGACAATATTCTACTATAGTGATTGCAGGAGGTCCATTGTATGACAACCGCCTGATGACCTATGACTATTTTCCTTTTCTAAAGCCGGCGTTTCAATATTCTATACCTGTTATGATTATAGGTGGTGGCGTATATGGCAAAACAGGAACGGACAAGGATATTTACCGGTACAGGTTTTGCGGAGAAGCATTGGAAATTTTGCAAACCATTGAAGAAAAAGGCGGTTTGCTTGGAGGCAGGGATTTTGTCACATTAGAGGTTTTGAAAAACAATGGTTTTAGCAAGCTTGTGATGACAGGCTGCCCGGTATGGTATGACCTGGATAATTTGAAAAAGCAGGAACCGGTAATTGAACAAAGCCCGGAAAAAATAATGATATCTGACCCAGGGGTTACAAAAAATCCGGAGGAACAGATTAGCAGGGCGAAGCAGGCATGCACAGTTATAGACTATATTTTACAGAAATTTCCGAAAGCGGATGTGGAGTTTACATTCAACAACGGAATTTATACAAAGTACTCAAGTAAGTGCAATGAATATATCAAGAATTATCTGGATAAGAAGCATATACAATGGTATAACTTAGAAAAAAGTGCGGAAGCCTTTTCCGTATATGATTCGGTATCCCTTCATGTGGGCTTCCGGGTTCATTCCCATTTATACTGTATGGCTCATAGAATACCTTCGGTTTTAATAGAAGAGGATAGAAGAGGCTTTGGAATGAATGATGTCTTGGGTTTACCACATATTTTGGGTTATGATGAGACGGAGTGGAGTACGGAAACATTTTCTCCCAACCGGTTTCTGACAAACAAATTGGATGATGTGATAGACCGGATGTATGGAACAGAGTTTATAGAATTGAAATCGGCGTATAGGAGGATGGAATATTATTATAAAACGGGAATGAGACAGGTATTAAATACATTAAAAGAAAATGACGAAAGGAACGTATCTTGATAATAGTAATGTAAAAAGGAAGGGATTGAGGAAAAGACTATGATAATAGAGAGAATAAAAAATAAGCAGTTTGTATTGATAGCGGAAATCGGTGTAAATTATTATGATATTGCCAGTAAACTGAATATCAGTAATTTGGATGCCGCAAAGCTTATGATGCGGGAGGCAAAGGATGCGGGAATACATGCGGTGAAATTCCAGTCCTATAAGGCAGAGAGTCTTGCGGTAAAGAACTCGCCTGCCTATTGGGATACCACAGAGGAGCCAACGAAATCACAATATGAGTTATTTAAAAAGTTTGATTCTTTTGGGGAAGAGGAATACCGGGCATTAAAAGCCTATGCAGATGATATAGGTATTACTTTCCTGTCAACGGCATTCGATAATCAGGCGGCGGATTATTTAAATGATATGATGGATATTTTCAAAATTTCATCCTCTGATTTGAATAATATCCCTTTTATTGCATACCAGGCAAAAAAGAAAAAACCGATTATTTTATCGGTGGGAGCGGCAAACTTGGATGAAATTCAAGAGGCGGTTGCCACTATCCGAAGGTATAATGATTTGCCATTGGTACTAATGCATTGTGTCTTGGAATATCCCACTCCATATAGGGATGCCAATTTGAATAAAATTGTTTCTCTTGGAAAAGAATTTCCGGATGTTTATATCGGGTATTCAGACCATACAAAACCGGATGCCTCGCTAGACGTGATAAAGACGGCATATAATCTGGGAGCTGCTGTAATAGAAAAGCATTTTACATTAGATAAATCTTTGGTGGGGAATGACCATTATCATGCTATGGATAAAGAGGATGCTAGAAAAATTGTTGAAGGCATTCAGTTTATTGATGAGATTCGGGGAAGCTATATGATTGAAAGCCTGCCTGCTGAACAGGCAGCCAGGGAGAACGCCAGAAGGTCACTGGTAAGCAGAGTAACGATAGAGAAAGGTCAACAGATAACAGAAGGTATGCTCACATACAAACGACCGGGAAAAGGAATTCCGCCAAACCAGATAAACCAATTACTTGGAAAAAAAATAAATCAAAGTATTGCTGCCGATACTGTATTGACATGGGATATGTTTAATTAAGGGAAGCGTGAATTATATTTAAGAAAGGATTTTCATGACAAAACAACAAATCTATTACACCAATATACAATTACAATATATTATCAACAAAATTATTAACGCCTGCAGGGTTCAAAATTATGACGTTGTTGTGCGGAGCTTTACTACCCTGACAGGCAATCTGATGCCTGTTTTGGAAGCGGTATTTTCAGATATCGCTTATTATAATCAGGAGATAGATATTGTTAATCCCAATGAGATTAGCAATGCCTTGCAGGATATGCTGTTGGCACAGGAGAATAAGGACTATGTGCTATTGGCAGATTTATTAGAGCTAAGGCTGCTTCCGTTTTTGCAGTCCCTTCAAGAGGTAATTCGAAGCTATGACGGCTTGGGAACAGATTTGAATGTATGGATAAATAATCTCTCTGCTTTGGAGAAACGGGATATCAATTTGTGGAAACAAATTCAGTCGTACCATGAAGGATATGAAAAGGAAACGGCAGCAGGTACATGGCAGGGACGGCATCATCTCGAGGCAACCAATTCGGGGGCATTTACCATGGCAGGACAGGATGAAAAGGGTTCCTATTACTATCATAGCAATGTGAATCCGGAAACAGAGGCAGCAGCCTTTGCAGATTATTATTATGATAAGGAAAGTGATTCCTATGTGATTTGGGGATTGGGGTTAGGATATCATATAAAGGAAATGTTCCGGCTGGATGACGGAATCCGTATACAGGTATTTGAAAACGACTTAGATGTGATTTACCATTGTCTGATGGCAGTAGACTTGTCTAATCTGATTGCTAATAAGAGATTTTCGCTCATTTATGACCCTGATTTTAAAAAGATTATACCTGTCCTGGACAATATAACAGAAAATTTTATTGTTCATAATCCATCTCTGCGGCATATTAAAGATGCCAGAATCAGGGAACAGATGGAAATGTTTTTTATCCGTGACAGCGGAAAACGGAACGCAGCTATCCTATTTGGAAATAACAGCCGGGAAAACTTTAAGCATTATGATGGCTATATAGATGAATTAAAACCTGAATTTGAGGGAAAAGATGTCATTATAGTGGCAGCGGGACCGTCCCTTGATAAAAATGTTGAACTATTGAGGAATAAAAAACCGGGCATAATCATTCTGGCGGTGGAAACCGTGTTTCGCAAGCTGCTTAAGCTGGGAATAGATGTGGATTACATGATTGTTACAGATGCCAATAGCAGAATATACAGTCATCTTGCAGGCTTGGAGGAAGAACAGATTCCAATGCTTTATCTTGCAACTGCCTATAAGGAATATTCCATGAATTATTGCGGGAAGAAATATCTGATTTGCCAGAATGGATATGACAGGGCCCAGGAGCTGGCAATGCAGAAGGGCTGGCATCTTTATGAGACGGGCGGCTCGGTCAGCACCACCGCATTGGATGTCTGCATTTACCTGGGCTGTAAATCAATTGCATTTATCGGATTGGATTTGGCATATACGGATAACCTTGCCCATGCCACAGATACTTCAAGAAGGGCCGTTTCAGAGACGGAGGAAATGAAGCAGGTTCCGGCTATTGGAGGAGGAACGGTTCCGGTAAGCAGATTATTTACAATATATAATAGATGGATTGCCAGCCGGGTGAAGAAGGCGGATGTAACAATGCCGGTAATTGATGCCACAGAGGGCGGGGCAATTGTGCCGGGACTTACAGTTATGGCGTTGAAGGAATATATGGAGAAAATTGCGGGTAAATCAAAGTAATGGCATGGGGACAGTGGAAGATTGCAGCTTTCTTAGACATGGGTCTATAATTATGAAATCTCTTGAAAGTGTTGTTGGAATAGTGTATAGTTGATTTGTCAACAAGTAAGGAGGTAAGAATTTTGGACTGGAATGAGGCAATTGAGGATTTAGAAGCCCGTCGTGCATTGGCACGCTTAGGCGGTGGACAGGCTGCAATTGATAAACAGCATGAAAAGGGAAAATTGACTGCGAGAGAGCGTCTGGATATACTATTTGATGAGGGAACCTTTGTGGAAATCAATGATTTGGCGGAATCGCGCATAGACGATTTCGGGCTGGATAAGAAGCGTGTTCCCGGAGATGGAGTTGTTACCGGATATGGTAAGATTAATGGTAGAACCGTTTTTGCATCCTCAGAGGATTTTACAGTAATTGGAGGAAGTCTTGGAGAATATCACTCCCGGAAGATTGTCCACATTCAGGACATGGCTCTGAAAATGAAATGTCCTATTGTTACCATTAATGACAGCGGTGGAGCCAGAATTGAAGAGGGAATTGATTCCTTAAGTGGATATTCGGGAATATTTGAGCGCAATACCATTGCATCAGGAGTGATTCCGCAGATAGCGGTTATTTTGGGACCGTGCTCCGGTGGCGCCTGCTACTCCCCTGCTATTTGTGACTATATTTTTGTGGTGGATGAAACCAGCAAAATGTTTATTACCGGTCCCCAGGTGGTGAAGACAGTAATTGGAGAGGAATTGTCTGCTGAGGAGCTGGGTGGAGCCATGACTCATGCGACCAAGTCCGGTGTGGCGCATTTCCTTTATAAAAGTGAAAAGAATTGTTTGGGCGGGGTAAGAGAGCTGCTTTCCTATCTTCCGGACAATAACCAGTCACCCCTTCCGGTTAAGACTGGCAGAAGTGTTGACCAGTGCAAGAGCCTGGTAAACATCGTACCGGATAATAAGAAGAAAAGCTATGATGTCCATGACGTGATTAATGCCATGATTGACCGTGACAGCTTTTTTGAAGTGCAGAAGCACTGGGCGCAGAATGCAGTTATCGGTTTTGGGCGAATGGAGGGTAACACAGTCGGCTTTGTCTGCAACCAGGCAAACTTTAAGGGCGGTTCTCTGGATATTGATTCCTCAGATAAGATGGCGAGATTTATCCGTTTTTGTGACTGTTTTAATATTCCGCTGGTTTCCCTGATTGATGTACCTGCATTTTTGCCGGGCTCAGAGCAGGAGCATAATGGGATTATCCGGCATGGTGCCAAGATTTTATATGCATATTCCGAGGCAACGGTGCCGAAGATTTCCCTGATTATGCGGAAAGCCTATGGTGGAGCATATATTGCAATGAATTCTAAGCATATGGGAGCCGATATTGTATATGCATGGCCGATTGCAGAGATTGCAGTTATGGGTGCAGAGGGTGCCATTAATATTATCGGAAGAAAGCAGATTCAGGCGGCAGATGACCCGGATGCAAAGAGAGCAGAGCTTATTGAAGAGTATGAGAACAAGTTTTTGAATCCGTATACTGCGGCAAAGCGTGGCTTTGTGGATGAGGTTATCCGTCCGGATGAGACGAAGGCAAAGATTCTCAAAGCCCTGGATGTACTGAAGACAAAGCAGATAACACGGCCGTATAAGAAGCATGGGAATATGCCGTTGTAGGCAGTAAATATGGTTTATTCTAAGCCAGAGGTGTCCGAGTGCCGCCTCTGGTTTTTATTGTTTGGTTAAAATTGGGAAAGCGTAATTAAAATATTGTAAGAAGGCAGAATCTATATTATACTTAAGAATATAAGTTTAAGAAAAGGAGAAGGAAACATGAGTAAGAAACAGACAACATGGCTTATTGTGGCTGCCGCCATTTTTGTGGTGACAGGCGTGATTAGTGTGATAACAAATGCGATATCAGACAAGCTGGTTTCAAGTAATGAAGAAAAGGCATCCTCTGGTTTTGACAGCCTTATGAGCAGCCTGTATGGAGGGGATAACACATCTGCACTGGCAGACATGCCGGTGGCTCAGGATTTCATCGCAGTAGTACCAGTTGAAGGGACAATTCAGGCATCCTCTGATAGTTCCGGCCTTTATGGAACCAGTGCAGGTTATAACCATGATTTGTTGATGAATTATATAAACAAACTGATTGACAACAATAGTAATAAGGGAATTATTCTAAGAATGAATACGCCGGGTGGAACAGTCTATGAGGCGGATGAGCTTTATCTGAAGCTTAAAGAGTACAAGGAGAAAACAAACCGCCCAATCTGGGCATATATGGAGAGCTCCTGTTGTTCAGGTGGTGTATACATTGCATCCGCTGCGGATGAGCAGTATGCAAACCGCATAACCACAACCGGTTCCATCGGTGTTATTATATCCAATTACGATATGTCAGGCTTATATGAGAAATTAGGGATTAAGGAAGACAATATTGTCTCTGCCCAGAATAAGGATATGGGTAGTGCGGGGAAAACAATGACAAGTGAGCAGAGAGCCATTTATCAGTCTATTGTGGATGAGTACTATGAGCAGTTTGTAAACATTGTGGCAGAGGGAAGAAATATGTCTGTGGCAGATGTGAAAAAGCTTGCAGATGGACGCATTTATACAGCAAAACAGGCAGTGGAAAATGGACTGATTGATGGTATTAAGGGTTCGGAGGAGTTTGATGCCTATGTAAGGGAAAAAAGTGGAGTGGATACTTTTTATGAGCCAAAAAGTACTGGCGGTTATCTGTCAGCTTTAATGGGTTCGGTGGCATCTTCCAAAGAGAAATCGGAAGCGGAGGTACTTGTTGATTTGATGAACCAGTTAGGAAGCGGGGTGCCGATGTATTATGCAGAACCAATTGGAGAATAGGGTCTATGCCGGTTTTTTTGTAAGGCTGGTTGCATTTATAATTGACAGCATCATCGCAGCTTTGCTGTCTGGAATTGTGAAGCTTCCGTTCTCCCTTGCAGCTATGGGCGGAGTAGAATTTTTAAAAGCAAATTTTATTTTTGAGTATTCATTCCTGGATGTTTTGGGATATATTGGTGTAGCAGCCTATTTCGTGCTGCTGACCTATTTTGCACATGCTACGCCGGGAAAAATGCTGATGCGTTTAGAGGTGGTGACCAAAAGCGGAGAGTGGACATTCTTAAATGTTTTATATCGTGAGACGGTGGGCCGTTTCCTGTCCTCCCTGTTATGCATTGGCTATCTGGCTGTGTTCGTGACAAAGGAAAAGCAGGGATTTCACGATATGCTCTGTGATACGTATGTGGTCTATGCAAAAATGATGCCGTTGACAGTTTCCCCACAGCCTGTGGCAGCCTGGGCAGACGGAGGGGAGGACAGTTCATGCACAATGTCTGACAGCAGCGGAGAAGCGCCGGTTTATCATGGAGTACCTTCAAAATCCTATGACCACATGAATCCGGACTGTAGCAATTTAGAGAATCTGGAAAAGAAAGATTTTGAATAAAATTTACAATGCCGTCAATCCTATAAAAAAAGGATTGGGGGCATTTTTTGTGACCAGAAAAGCGAAAATCAGTTTTTTAATATTAGTTTGGAGTATCGTGGCAATACAAATTTATGTGAATTATCAGGAGCATGAGAAAAATGCCACACAGGCAGTGACTGCCTTTTCTGTTGTGAATGACAATGTGACAGAGCAAAGGATTAAGGGTTACGGTAATTTTGGCAGCATGGAAATATCCAGTGAAACCCGGAGGGAAATGCTTGAAAATCTGGCGCTAAAACTGGGAATCACGGATGGATATACCTTCACTACAGGAAGCGGAGACGGTTATGAGAAAATGGTTTTGACCAAGGAGGGTAAATATGCAAACACCACTCTCCAAATTATCAGTATGCTGAGGGAGGAAGGGGAACCGGAGCAGTATATTGTAATGGAAATCCAAACCGGCGAAGCAGTTGAGGATGGGTTTTCCCTTTACGAAAAGGTAAAACGTATATACGAGGAGATTGGCGTAAACGCACAGGTGAGCTTAGAGCTTGAAATGGAGAAAAAGGGAAACTATACCCAGGATGAAAAAGAATTTTTTGTTAAGGAAATATTTGACCTGGCCAGGGCGAAGGAGGTGGACGCCATCAATGAAAATGGCATCCATACAGTGTATGGATATACCCGGCTGGAGGATTCCTTTTTGACCTTAAATGAAAAGAAGGTAAATATTCAGGTCGTTATGACTTACGCAGAGCAGGAGGATAAAACCTATGCCAAAATAGGAATTCCCATTGTAAATTCCTCATATTGATGATGCCTTCATAATATTGAAAAAAATTTTTGTCATGTGCCATAGTTTGTCAGGGTCTCATGGTAATCTGTTAAAAGACAGGAACAAAACAGCACTGTCAATTACAGTAAGTACCTTTAATGATATGGGATTACGAAAGGAAATGGTGATTATGATGAAACAAATAAGAGAACGAATGAAGGATGCATGTGTTTATATTATCAGCTTGATTTCGATAGCAGTATTTTTCGTAGAAATTTTTCACTGGATGCTGTATATCTAAGAAGTATTAATACCATAAAAATGAATTTCACTTTCACTTGAAAAAATTATCATAACAAAAAAGTGAAAGTGAAATTCTCAAATTCCCTCTCTGGGCAAAATCAGGAAACAGTAATTTATAGCTTGGAATAACCGTAGCTGTTTACGATTGCCTCAATCTTCTTTCCCGCCTGGCAGTATGGACATTGGTTATGCGGATATGTCTTATATTCCGGAATATCTTCCATCTGAAATAAAGTGTGGATTTCCTGTCCGGCAATTACTTTGTTTGCAGAGAAAATTGCAGAAATACCAGCAACAATACCTCCATAATAGGACAGGCATTCAAGGCTTCGCTCTATGGTACGTCCCGTAGTTGCAGATGCAAGTAAGAACAACACATGCTTGCCCTTAATCATAGGCTGGAGATTATCACGGAAAATCATCTGTCCTACAGAATTAAATTCCGGTGTAACCACGTAAATTGCCTTGTGCTGGTTCATGGACATAATTCCGGAATTGGTTAATTCCTCTGCAAGATAAGAACCAATTACCTCTGTGCCATCCATACAGACGATGGTGTCTACAACAGTGGTTCCCACATATTCACTGGCAATGGACTTTGCAGCTGCCCGAGCCATGCTCTGACGGGTTTTCAGTACCGACATATCAATATAATGGGTGATATGGGAGTGGTTTGTAGCGAAATGTCCTGGAATAACTTTAATTTTAACACTGTTATTGTAGCTTGAGTTAACGGATATTGCCTGATGTTCAAATGTCATAATAGAGCCTCCTTTTCAAACTTTGCTTGTACTTATAGAACACTGGTATTATTTTATCGTCTTTTGGCATTTATTTCAAGTATAAGCCACGGGAAATAGAAAATTGTAATAACAAGGGAAAACACGGATAAATTTAAGAAAATTAAGTGTTTTGTGGTAAAGTGATAATAAGGGAAGCATTTGTGGGTTTTTCAGAAAAAAACAAAAGGTAAAAAGTACAGGCTGCGGAGTGTGTCATAAAGCTGTATTGTTGAAAAAGCCGTAATTTTTATATATATTTACAAAAGAACAGACAGATAGGTTAAAAAAGCCTGCGGGAAAAAGCGGATGGCAGAGTAAGGAAGGAGCACTATGAACATATTCGATATTATTGGTCCGGTAATGGTGGGACCCTCCAGCTCCCATACAGCGGGGGCTGTTAAAATTGGACAGATTTCAAGAAAGCTTATAGGGGAGGACATTCGCAGAGCAGATATTTATCTTCACGGCTCGTTTTTAGCCACCGGTCAGGGACATGGTACAGATAAGGCGCTGATAGCAGGGTTGCTGGGCATGGCAGTGGATGACCCCAGAATTCCGGATAGCTTTGATATGGCGGCTGGTAAAGGAATGCAGTTTCATTTTGAAGGGATTCATCTGGTGGATGCACATCCCAATACCGTAAAAATGGATTTAGAGGGGCAGTCGGGGAGAGCATTACAGATTGTTGCCTGTTCCGTCGGAGGCGGTCAGATTCGTATATGTGAAATTGATGGACTGACTGCAAATTTTACAGGGGAGCTTCCAACTCTGATTGTGCATAATATTGACCAGCCGGGGCATGTTACGGAGGTAACCTCCATGCTGGGGCATAAATCCGTAAACATTGCAGCTATGCAGCTTTACCGGGATTCCAGAGGCGGCAATGCCGTTATGGTAATTGAATGTGACCAGGAGATTCCACATGAGTCCATCCGGTGGCTGGAGCATTTAGAGGGAATAAAAAAGGTAACCTATCTGAGTCTGGAGGATGGATTGACCTCAGACAAAATATAATGAATAACCGGTGTTATAAAAAAGGAAGGAATCAGAACAGATATGTACAAGGCATTACAGGAAATATGTGAAACTGCCCAAAGAGAAAATAAGGAATTTTATCAGGTGATTCTGGAGGAGGACTGTCACGAACGGGGTGTATCCCCGGAGGATGGATTTCGCCAGGTGACGGAGCTTTATCGGGCAATGCGGGATGCGGACGACAATTATAATCCGACTCTCGTTTCAAACAGCAGGCTGGTGGGTAAGGATGGCGGAAAGGTACAGCAGTACCGGGAAGGTGGAGAATCCCTATGTGGAGATTTTGTATGTCTGGTGATGGAGAAGGCGGTAAAAATGGGTGAATCCAATGCCTGTATGAAACGGATTGTGGCGTCTCCTACGGCAGGCTCCTGTGGCGTGGTGCCAGCGGTATTAATTGCCATGGAGGAAAGGTTTGCATATTCTGAGGAAGAGATGACAAAGGCAATGTTAACGGCGGCAGGGATTGGAGGGGTGATTGCCTCACGGGCATTTATTGCCGGAGCAGCAGGCGGATGTCAGGCTGAAATCGGCTCAGCGGCGGCAATGGCAGCCGGGGCAGCGGTATATCTGCGGAATGGAAATTTGAACCAGATTTGCCATGCTGCTGCAATGGCGCTTAAAAATCTTCTGGGTCTTGCCTGTGACCCGGTGGGAGGACTGGTGGAGGTACCCTGTGTGAAACGGAATGTAATCGGTGCCATGAGCGCATTGTCTTCCGCAGATTTGGCTTTGGCAGGAATTGTTTCCAAAATTCCACCGGATGAGGTGATTGATGCCATGCGGAATATCGGGATGGCAATGCCGGCGTGTTTAAAGGAGACTGGGACAGGAGGACTTGCGGTTACCCCGGAGGGCAGTAAATATAACCACGGAAATGGAGAGCCTGGAGAGTAGAAAATTGTTTTTCAATATAATTCCGGGTAACTATGCGGCGGCTGTATGATTTTACAGCCGCCTTTTTAAAATCATGATACACAATGTAACAATTGCGTAATAATTTCGACAAAATACAAGGCAGTAAATTGGAGAAAACAGGCTGGAAACCAGTAAATTTGGACGGTGAGTTAACATAATCTAAATATAAGGGTTGACATAATGAAAAAAATATGCAATAATGTTACAAAATTGTTACAAAATAATTTCGCAAAAATTTCGAGTAATACACGAAAATGTAACAAATAAAAAGAAAGGAAGCAATGGATTACCCTAATAAGGAATCCAAAATTATCATGAATTTTAAAAAAATAGTAACCGTAATTGTAGCTGGATTTGCATTATGTCTGATGTTTAGCCTACCTTGTGAAGCAGCTGCTACAACCAAAGCTACTACGAAAGTCAAAATTACTACAAAAACACAGGGGATTTCCAAGGCAGAGGAACCAGAGTATACAGAGAGCGAGTTGCGCTATATGACAAGTATTATTTATTGTGAGGCAAGAGGAGAATCCTACGCGGGAAAAAAGGCAGTGGGAATTGTTGTCATGAACCGGGTAAAAAGTAACAAGTTTCCAAACACCGTAAAAAAGGTTATTTACCAGAGTGGCCAGTTTTCACCTGTCAGTAACGGAAGCCTTGCAAAAGCGTTAAAGGAATACGATAAACAGAAACGGAAGGGAAAAATGAAGGGTGCCATGAAATCCTGTATGAAAGCAGCGAAGGAGGCATTGAAGGGCTCCACCACTGTTAAAGTAAAAGGTAAGAAAAAACAGATGAAAAAATACCTGTTTTTCTCCCGATATATCCCAAATGCTAAATACAGCCTGGGAGCGCATCAATTTAAATAATAGGTTAAGAAATACAGATTTATCCATAGTGACAGGTCTGTATTTCTTTTTGCATTAATATATATAGAGTAGAAATGGTACAGTAAAGGACAGAAAGTAAGACAGGGGATGTTTAGTATGAAACGATGCCGGTATATATTTCTACTTACCATGTTTGGCATATTTTTGCTGGCTGCCATGACCGGATGCCGCATTGAGGAGACAGACGAGAAAAAAATCAAGGATTTGGATTATACAATCTGTGATGAAAGCAAGCTTCCGGATGCTTTGGTGGAGCTGATACAGGAAAAGAGGAAGGAGCCATTTAAGCTGACATACCGGACGAAGGACTATCTGTATATTGTGGTGGGCTATGGGGCGCAGGACCGGACGGATTTAAATGTCACCATGAGTGAGCTGTATCTTACAGAAAATGCAATTTTTGTGGATACGGATTTGGTTTCGGTGGATAATACAACCCTGGGAGACAATATGGTGTCCTATCCCTGGATTGCAGTGAAATGCGAGCTATATGATGTACAAGTTAATTTTCGGTAGGAAAAAGGTTCTATTAAGGAAAAAGGGTGCATATAATGATGGATAGATGGAATACAAGTATTTTTTAGGAGGCAGTATGGAATTTATTAAACGGGAAATTCGTAATTTTTCATGGAAGATAAAAAGTGCAATGCAGTTTACAATAGATGATACCATTAACATTCCGGAAAATCTCATGGACATGGAGCGCCTGGTCTTAGTAAAGGGCAATGTGGTTATTGATGAAACCCAGGCAATGGTAGACCGTTTTCAGGTTAAGGGTAATTTAAATTACCAGATTCTCTATAGTGCAGACAAGGAGGGGACAGCGTTTGACAGCCTGACGGGCAAGGTTCCTTTTGTGGAATATATAAATGCAGATGGAACAAAGGAGGACGATTACATAGAAGCCCATTTAAGCCTGAATGATTTGACTGTTACCATGCTGCATTCCAGGAAAATAAGTATGAAAGCATTGGTGGGAATTGATTACCAGGTAAAGGAAAATGAGAATTTTGAGGCGGTTACCGATATAGAGCAGGGCGAGAACACGGAGGTCTTAAACGGTACCATTTCCATGATGAGCCTGCAGATGCAGAAGAAGGAGACCATGCAGGTGGAGGAGCAGGTGGAAATTCCGGCAAATAAGCCGAATATTTATCAGGTAATATGGAAGAGCATGGCGGTTACCCGGATTCAGATTAAGCCGGCAGACGGCTATCTTATGGCGACTGGCAATCTGAGTATTTTTCTGGTCTATACGGCGGAGGAAGACAGTATGCCTCTGCAATATTTTACGATGGAGGTGCCTTTTGAGCAGAAAATTACGGAGGATATTTCCAGTGAAGATATGATTTCCGGAAGCTTCTTAAGCCTTGACCAGTATCACATTACCGTGGTTCCGGACGAAAACGGAGAGGACCGTCTGATTGATTTGGCAGCAGAGTTTACTGTAGAAATCAAGCTTTATGGAAATGAGGAAATGCAGCTTGTGCGGGATGCCTATTCCACAGATGTGGAAATTCAGCCACGGTGGAAGGATTTTATGGTACAGCATCTGCTGGTTCGCAACTGTGCCAAAACAAAGGTTTCGGAAATTGCGGATATGCCAAAGCAGCAGTCAGTTTTACAGATTTGTAATGTGGAAGGCTCCGTGTCCATTGACGATACCGAGCGGACGGCAAGAGGTATTATGGTTGAGGGTGTGGTGGGAACACAAATTACCTATCTCAGCAAAGAAGATAATGGTGCATTGTGCTCTACTACCTTTGATATCCCATTTTCCTATGAGATTGAGGTAAATGGGATGAGGGACGAAGTGACCTATTCCATTGTACCGTTTCTTGACCAGATTAGCGCAATGCAGCAAAATGAGAACCAGATTGAAATTAAGGCAGAAGTCTCTCTTGAGGTATTGGCATTTACCAATGAGCGGGCGAGAGCAGTTCTTGACATGGAGGTTACGCCGATTAATCTGGAACGGAAAAAAGCCCTTCCTGGCGTAATTGGCTATATTGTGAAAAAGGATGACACGCTGTGGAGCATTGCGAAGGCTTATTACACCACCGTGAGCCGTATCCGGGAAATGAACAGTCTGGATTCGGATGAAATCTGTGCAGGAGATAAGCTGGTTATTTTAAAAGAATAATTAGGAAAGCAGCAAAAAAGCGCTGCAGGAACGGAATTCTAACCGGTGAATTTCTGTCCTGCGGCGCTCTGATATATTAAAGGATGGCAATGATATTAAGCTCCGGATAGCGTGTTAAATCCAGATATTCTCCGTTCACCAGCAGCCCGGGTCTTGAAATGGCAGTTTTGTTGGTGAGAATAATCTCGCCCTTTCGTCCGTCATTTAATAAAACTGTATTGTGCAGATAAGTGTCGGATATACCCTGTAAGAAAGGAAGCAGATATTTTGGGTCATATTTGGAGTAGCCTTCCTCTTCATACATGCGGATAACTGCAAATGGACAGATACCCTCCCGGTAACAGCGGTTTGCCGTCATTGCCTCATAGATATCAACAATGGTGATTAGCTTTGCCAGCTCATTAATCCGGTCACCCTTAAGCCCCAATGGATAACCGCTCCCGTCGCATTTCTCGTGATGGAGAAGTGCTGCCTGGCAGATATTTTCATCTACGTTTTTTCCTTTTAACAGTTTGTAGCCCTTTAGAGAGTGCTGTTTCACAATTTCAAATTCTTCTTTGGTAAGGGGACCGGGCTTCTTGATGATTTCCGGTGGAATTAAAACCTTTCCAATGTCGTGAAGCATTCCTGCAACCGTCAATAATTTTAAATCGTGTTCTCCCATATGCAGCCAGCGCCCCAATATATTTGCAAGCATGGCAACATTCAGGGAGTGGGCATAGGTGGAATCATCAAAATAGCGTATATTGCTTAAAATATCCATTAACTGGTAGGTATTTGTCTCGCCGGCCATAATCTCGTTGGCAGAATCAAATAAGATGTCAATGTCCACATCCTTGTTTCTGCTGGCAATGTCATTTAAGGTATAGGAGAAGGTTTCTGTTGTCTCGTGAAAATTTTCCTCAAATTCCTTAAAGCTTTTGCTTTCCCGTATCTGTTCAGAATGGGTCTTCTCTGGCACAGAAACGGAAGGCGTTTTCTTCTGGGAGGTATCCTTCCCATATACGGCTACGGAGACAATGGAAGAGTAGCGGAGAATATTCAATACTTCATTGTCCACAACGGTGCCCTTGGGAATCAGGAGCTGGGATTCCCGATACACATCCTCTGCAATTGTCATGCCAAGGGTAACCTTGTGCAGCATAATCTGTACGACATTCATTTCGCTGCTGTCCTTTCTCTCTGTATTTCCAATAGGTAATTGCGAAACTCTCTGTTCAAAAGCATAGTTGTGCAAAATAAACAACTTCACAAACAGGGTACTTTGGAGCCGTCAGTACTTAGGTGCCGTGTTTTGGCACCTTATGTACTGTTACGAGCGACAAGTAGTGCAAACGTACCCTGTGTTGAATTGTTTATTTTACACAACGTGTGGTTTCAAAACAGAGTTTCGCAATCACTTATGTATTTCCAATCAAATTCATTAAATGGTGAATATAAATTCATTTCCTATAAAATGTATTATAAAAAAAGTAACCATCAAAGTCAATCTGTTCTTGACCTGTAGACATATATGGAGTATGATACACATAGATTACATGTCTGTAATCAGAATATTATAGAGACTTCTCTTATTCAGAGTGGTGGAGTCAGAAGGGACTGGGAAGCCACGGCAACCCCATGGAATTGGAAGGTGCCGGCCTGAAGCGAGCGAGGATATCGTGTCGAGCAATAAGAGGATTTGAACATATAAGTATTGAAACCTTCAAATCCTTGATTTGGAGGTTTTCTTTTGGAAGGTATATCGGATTAAGGAGGAAAAACAAGATGGAAAAATTGTTGTTTACATCGGAGTCTGTCACAGAGGGACATCCTGATAAAATTTGTGACCAGATTTCAGATGCTGTACTGGATGCGTTAATGGAGCAGGACCCGAACAGCCGCGTGGCATGTGAGACGTCCATTACCACCGGACTGGTACTGGTGATGGGTGAGATTTCAACCACCGGATATGTGGATATTCAGAAAATTGTCAGGGAAACTATCCGTGAGATAGGATATGACAGGGCAAAATATGGCTTTGACTGCGATACCTGTGGTGTGATTACTGCCATTGATGAACAGTCCAGCGATATTGCAATGGGTGTGGACAAGGCATTGGAAGCAAAAGAGAATCAGATGAGCGATGCGGATATCGAGGCGATTGGTGCTGGAGACCAGGGTATGATGTTTGGCTATGCAACCAACGAGACAGAAGAGTATATGCCGTATCCAATCAGTCTTGCACATAAGCTTGCAAGAAAGCTTACAGAGGTACGCAAAAATGGGACACTTCCATATTTGAGACCGGACGGGAAGACACAGGTTTCGGTAGAGTATGATGAAAACGGAAAACCGGTGCGCCTGGAAGCGGTGGTATTGTCAACCCAGCATGATGCGGAGATAACCCAGGAGCAGATTCATGAGGATATTAAGAAATATGTATTTGATGTGGTTTTACCGGCAGATATGGTGGATGAGGAGACCAAATTCTTTATCAATCCAACGGGACGCTTTGTAATTGGAGGACCAAATGGAGACTCCGGACTTACCGGACGTAAGATTATTGTAGATACCTACGGTGGATATGCCCGTCACGGCGGCGGTGCATTTTCCGGGAAGGATTGTACGAAGGTAGACCGTTCTGCCGCTTATGCTGCAAGATATGTGGCAAAGAATATGGTAGCGGCAGGTCTTGCGGACAAGTGTGAAATCCAGCTTTCCTATGCCATCGGCGTAGCCCGTCCGACCTCTGTCCGTGTAGATACCTTTGGAACTGGAAGGATAGATGAGCTTAAGCTTGTGGAGATAGTCCGTGAGAACTTTGACCTTCGCCCGGCAGGAATTATTAAAATGCTGGATTTACGTCGTCCAATTTACAAACAGACAGCTGCTTATGGTCATTTTGGACGTACAGACCTTGATTTGCCATGGGAGAGGTTAGATATGGTGGAGAAGCTGAAGAGCTATCTGTAAGAGCTCATATGCCTGGCAGCCAAAAAGCGGCAGTGGGATTTGTATCCTGCTGCCGCTTTTTCTGGCTTTTTAGGCTTCCCGTTTTTTGCCCCAGAAGAACAATGCCACGGTTCCCGGTCCGGTATGGCTTCCAATCACAGTTCCGATGCTGTATATTTCTACCTTGCCATCCAGCTTTGGAAATTTCGCTTCAATTAAATCCGCAACTGCCCTTGCATCCTCATAGCAGGCAGACTGGCTGATATAACATTTTCCGTCATAGTCAAGACCGTCTCTTGCGGTCTCTTCCATTTTAGCAACAATTTCCTTGATTACCTTACGTTTGGTTCGTACCTTTTCCCGGACAATCAGCTTACCCTCATTGTTGACATTTAACAGAGGGCAGATGTTTAACAGGTTACCAATGGTTCCGGAGGCCTTGGAAATGCGCCCGCCCCGGATATAGAAGGTGAGGTCAGTGGAAAAGAACCAGTGGTTTAGCAAAAGCAGGTTCTCCTGTGTCCATTGGTACAGGGTATCAATATCCATTCCGCTGTCCCGTTTATCGGCGATGGCATCCATTAAAAGACCATAGCCGGAAGAGGCAGCCAGGGAATCCACAATATATATCTTGCGGTCTGGAAATTCCTCTGATAAGATGTCCCTTGCAATGCAGGCGGAATTATATACGCCGGAAATGCCGGAGGAAAGTGTCAGGTGCAGGATATCCTGCCCTTTTTCTAAAAACTGACGGAAATATGTGGTAAACTCTTCCGCATTTACCTGAGAGGTTTTGGTCATTGCCCCGTCTGCCATTTTCTGGTAGAACTGGTCGAAGGGAATGGATTTTCCCAAATCATCTTCATAGGTTATATCGTCCAACATAAAGTGAAAGCAGATAAAATGAATCTTTCTCTTTTCAAAATGCTCTCTTGATAAATCTGCTGTAGAACAGCAGGAAATAATATAGTCATTCATGTAATGCCCTCCTCTTTTTTATACATGGTTTCCATTGCGCAATCCTGTGAAAGCAGATACAATGCTATTATAACCGGATTTTGTTATATTGTATCACAAAGACGGGATTTGTACCAGTATATGGATTTAGGAGAACAGGTAGAATATGAAAGCGTTTATATTTGATTTTAACGGAACCATGGTAATGGATTCCTATATGCATGAGACAGCCTGGAGACATTATGTGGAAAAGCTTTGTCACAGGGAGGTGCCGGAGGAGGAATTTAAGCGGCATGTCCACGGGAAAACCTCTGCCATGATTCTGGAGCATTTTCTTGGGACAGGCAGGCTGACCACAGAGGAGGTAGCGGCATACTCGGAGGAAAAGGAAGCATATTACCGGGAATTGTGTCTGGAAAATAAAGAAAGGTTTCATCTCACCAGGGGGCTGCCGGAATTTCTGGACTGTGCCGGCAGCAAGGGGATTGCAATGACCATTGCGACGGCAGCGAATCTCGCAAACATTGAATTTTATTTTGATTACTTTCATCTGGAAAAATGGTTTGATAAGCAGAAGGTGGTATATGATGATGCCACGCTTAAGGGAAAGCCGGCTCCGGACATTTACCTCAGTGCCATGAAAAAGCTGGACGTAGAACCGGAGTCCTGTGTGGTGTTTGAGGATGCGGTTTCTGGTGTGATGTCTGCCTCACGGGCAGGGGCGGGAAGGATTATCGGCGTGTATGGTGACAGCAGTAAAGCTTTGCTGGAAGCTACAGGGGTGGTGGACTGCTGTGTCCCAAATTTTGAAAATATACAGAAAATAATACCGGATATAATATAACAAATTTTTTTAAATGGAAAAAATTTCCCTTGCAGAAAAGAAAAAGGATGATATAATAAAAACAGGAATAATTACTATTTATATTAAAGGAGGATAAGGATATGGCAGAATTAAAGGGTTCAAAGACAGAGGCAAATTTAATGGCGGCTTTTGCCGGAGAATCGGAAGCACGCAATAAGTACACCTACTATGCCAGCAAGGCAAAGAAGGATGGTTATAACCAGATTGCGGATATTTTTTTGGAGACAGCCAACAATGAGAAGGAGCATGCAAAGATGTGGTTTAAGCTTCTCCATGGTGGTGCAATTCCTGGAACAGAGGAGAATTTAAAGGATGCAGCGGCTGGTGAGAACTATGAGTGGACTGATATGTATGCGGAGTTTGCAAGGGTGGCAAGAGAGGAAGGCTTTGACGAGATTGCAGAGTCCTTTGAGATGGTAGGTGCAATTGAGAAGACCCACGAGGAGAGATACCGCAAATTATTGGAGAATGTGGAGGGCGGTCTTGTATTTTCAAGAGACGGCGATATGATTTGGGAGTGCTCTAACTGTGGGCATATTCACATTGGGAAAGAGGCTCCGGAGGTTTGCCCGGTATGTAATCATCCACAGAGCTATTTTAAGCTGAGGGCAGAGAATTACTAGACAAATTGCCTAATTTACTATAATAAATGTAGGAGACGGATTTACTTTCGTCTCCTATATTCATCTTCGGTGTATAATTCAAATGGCGGTTTTTCAGACACAGGCATTTTCAGACGCTTTTCCTCCGGTTTTGGTGTATGATTTGCAGGTTCCTCATCTGCTTTATCCAGTATAAAGTCATAATCATCAATCACTGTGCCAACTACTGTTTTATCCGCCGTTGGTTTGTCTTCCTTTGGTGAACGGTATTTTAACAAAAGCAATATTCCCAATAGAATGCAGCCAAACAATATACGCAAATCATTACTGTCCATAATGGTATTTCTAACAGCTTTGCCATTTGGTGTAAGATAAAACCGGATTGTATTGCCGTTTGTTTCCCAAAAATTTGCATGTAGATCTGCGGTTTTTATGTTTTCATTTTCGGTGTACTGAACGCGTATGTATTTATTCCAATGATAGCGATAATGACCACGACGGCTGCGAGACTTGCTTTCTTTCGTATATTTTTCCACTACTACACCATTTATCTCTGTGTAATTTGATTTGTTTATGGAAAAAAGAACCGCTGTACTGAGTTTTAGCAGTAACGCTATGACCAATAGTCCAATTAAATAAAATTTTGAATATCTCTTTCTGTAATTTTCCCACATAGCAGATGCCCCCCATTTTTTCTGTCTTTTGAACATACATAGAATATAATAGTATATATTTTTTTATTATAGCATTGTTAATAACAGTAGACCATATTAAGAAATGAACGATAACTATATTAAAATACGTTTTATGATACTTTTGATGCAACAAGCAAAAATCCTATATTGATTTATCATAAAAGGTTTTTTACAACGGATACGGTTCTCTAATTTAGAAAAAAGCAGGTTTTTATTAAAAAAAGCTTGCTTTTTTTATCCTTACCTTTAAAATAGTACATGGATAATGGAGTAACGCATTAACATATGTAGTTAGGAGACGAAACATGAATAAGTTAGATTTACAGCAAAAAGCAAACCAGTTAAGAAAGCACATTGTGACTTCCTTGCATGCTGCAAAGTGCGGACATCCCGGTGGCTCTCTTTCCGCAGCAGATATTATAACGTATTTGTATTTTGAGGAAATGAACATTGACCCGAAGGAGCCGCAAAAGGCTGATAGAGACCGTTTTGTACTTTCAAAGGGTCATGTTGCACCGGCTTTATATGGTGCGCTTGCTATGAAGGGATATTTTCCAGAAGAGGAGTTAATCAAGCTTCGTAAGACCGGAGAGATGCTTCAGGGACATCCGGATATGAAAGGAACCCCGGGTGTGGATATGTCAGCAGGCTCCCTGGGACAGGGTATTTCAGTGGCGGTTGGAATGGCGCTTTCTGCAAAGCTTTCAAAGGAGGATTACCGTGTGTATACTCTGCTTGGAGACGGTGAAATCCAGGAGGGTCAGGTCTGGGAAGCTGCTATGTTTGCCGGGCATAAGAAATTGGATAACTTAGTAGTGATTGTAGATAATAATGACTTACAGATAGATGGAAGTGTGGCAGATGTCTGCTCCCCTTACCCGATTGCCGACAAATTTAAGGCATTTAATTTTCATGTGATTACCATTGATGGACATGATTTTGACGCCATTGATGCGGCATTTAAAGAGGCAGGGGAGACAAAGGGGATGCCCACTGCGATTATTGCAAAGACCGTTAAGGGCAAGGGTGTGTCCTTTATGGAGAATCAGGCATCATGGCATGGTGCAGCGCCAAATGATGAGCAGTATGCAGTTGCGATGGCAGACTTAGAGAAAGTAGGTGAAGCATTATGTCAGAAGTAAAGAAGATTGCTACCCGGGAAAGCTATGGAAATGCTTTGGTGGAGCTTGGAAGAGAGCATGAGGATTTGGTAGTGTTGGACGCAGATTTGGCGGCAGCTACAAAGACCGGGATTTTTAAGAAGGAATTTCCGGAGAGACATATTGACTGCGGAATAGCAGAGTGTAACATGATGGGAATTGCAGCGGGACTTTCCCTGACCGGTAAGGTGTCATTTGCATCAAGCTTTGCCATGTTTGCAGCGGGACGTGCTTTCGAGCAGGTTCGCAATACCATCGGTTATCCAAAATTGAATGTGAAGATTGGAGCAACCCATGCGGGTATTTCCGTAGGTGAGGATGGGGCGACCCATCAGTGTAATGAGGATATAGCATTAATGCGTACAATTCCGAATATGGTAATTATCAATCCTTCCGATGATGTGGAAGCCCGTGCGGCAGTAAAGGCAGCTTATGAGCATAAAGGGCCTGTTTACCTGCGTTTTGGACGTCTGGCAGCTCCGGTTATCAACGATACACCGGATTATAAATTTGAGCTTGGCAAGGGTGTTACCGTAAGGGAAGGGAAGGATATTACCATTGTGGCAACCGGATTGGAGGTTGGCTTTGCGTTAGAGGCGGCTGAAAAGCTGGCGGCTGACGGAATTGACGCAAGAGTTATCAACATCCATACGATTAAGCCGATAGATAAGGATATCATAGTCAGGGCGGCAAAGGAGACAAAGAAAATCTTTACGGTGGAGGAGCATTCCATTGTGGGCGGTCTTGGCTCTGCAATCTGTGACGTGCTCTGTGAAAATGCACCGGCGCCGGTATATAAAATTGGTATGAGAGACCAGTATGGTGAATCCGGTCCGGCAGCGGAATTACTGCATAAGTATGAGCTGGATGCAGAGGGCATTTATAAGCAGGTGAAAGAGAATATAGAATTATAAAAAGATGTGGAGAATGGAACGAATACCGTGAAGGTTAAAATAAAAGGAAATAAGGACAAAACCAAATAGTGTATCCCACTGCGGTGCTATAGAATAAGCTGCTAAAGTAATTCACCGCAGTGGGAGTGTCTTACAGATAGCGAACCAGTTCATCCACCGACTTTCTTTTAGGTGCTTCGCATTCCTGGTCAGGATATCCCATGGCAATCAGGGCGGCAATCTTCTGTCCCTCCGGGAGCCGGATTGCCTTCGCAACCTTATCCTCATCAAATATTCCGAGAATCACTGTACCAATTCCCATATCGTGGGCAGCCAGACAAAAGGTCTGGGAAGCAATACCGGCATCAAACATTTCCCAGCGGTCCTCCTTAGAGGTAGAAAAGCTGCCATCTCTTTCGTAGCCACAGCGTTTTTCAATCATGCTGACAACCACAAGCTGTGGTGCACGCCGGATGGTTTTTTGATTGTATTCAAAGTCCATTACACAGTTATCGGCAATGTCATTGAGAACATCTCTGTCTTCAATGATGTTGTAACGGCTAATCTGGGTATTTTTCCAGGAAGGCGCCATAGCGGCAGCTGCGATAATGGCATTTACTGTATCATGGCTTACTGCAGTGTCTTTAAATTTGCGGATACTTCGTCTTGTACGGATACATTCCAGTGCTTCCATTGTTTGTCCTCGCTTTCATAGTTTGTATAAGTTTATATCGGATATGTCTATTATACATGGTTTTTCCGGATTATGGAATACGGGAATTCAAACTTTGGGCTTTCCTATATTTATATGCACCTCTGCTGTCTTGTATGAATATTTTATTAATAAGTAAGGAAAGCAGCGGAATTTATTATGGCATTCGAGCACATTAACATCCGACAAATTGTAGCAACAGCACTATCCAACGATGCCATTATTGTTGACGTAAGAAGACCAGAACGCTTTAGTAAAGGACATATTCCCATGGCGGTAAATCTGCCGCTGGAGCGGATTGAGAAAAACCAGGTAAGCTTCCCGAAAAGCAGGACGCTTATTGTCTATTGTGATACAGGGGGAGCCAGCATTCAGGCAGCCTGTCTTTTATCGGATATGGGTTATAAGGTGATTAATTGTATTGGCGGATTAAAAAATTACAATGCTTCTTTGACTAAGTGAAGGCAGATGGAAAATGATAGCATAATCATTTTGCAGGAACAGGATTCATGGGGTGGAGCAATGTTAATCAGATGTATTATAGAGCAGTTCATTAAATGACAGACACATTTTGTGCCTGTCATTTTGTTGCAGCTCAGAAATGGGATTGGGTATGAAAACATACGTTGTGAATATTTTTTTCCCATGCTATAATAAAAAAATAATACAGCGTACACAAGGAGAGCTACATGCAGGAATTAGAATTGATTGCCCCTTGCCATTTCGGACTGGAGGCAGTACTAAAGAGGGAAATTATAGATTTGGGATATGAAATTGTTTCCGTGGAGGATGGCAGAATTACCTTTAAGGGTGACCAGGCGGCGGTTGCAAGGGCCAATATTTTTATCCGGACAGCGGAGAGAATCATGATAAAAGCAGGAACCTTTAAGGCAGCCACCTTTGATGAACTGTTTGAGGGAACAAAAGCCTTGCCCTGGGAGGATTATCTTCCGGCGGATGCGAAATTCTGGGTGACAAAAGCCACCACGAATAAATCTAAGCTGTTCAGCGGCTCCGATATCCAGTC